>NZ_KV810410.1:0-40212 GCF_001812775.1 Rothia sp. HMSC068F09 | reverse complement strand
GAGGGGCTTGTCAGACGTCGTGCTGTGGTGACGCGGGACGACAGTGAGAAAATCACCGCTGGTGTCTGGATAAATCAGGCACCAGCGGTGATTTTTGTGTTGCAATCCGAAATGACTGCAAATCGGAGTCATAGTGAGCAAGCCCCTATGTCTCCACATAATCCATTGGAGTCACAGCGTGCTAAAGGTGGTGGCTTAGGGTCGTCTGATAATCTCCATGATGGTAGCTCAAATTCTGAGCCATATTGCCGTGTCGGCAAAACTCTTGCTGCTCTTATAGTACACGGAAATCATCTAGCTTTTGGCCACTATGTAATCTGTATCACATAATGGGTGGTGTTGGGTGTAGAGATACAGAAAGCTACATATGCGGTTTTCTGCACGTGCGGCTTCCGGCATTGGAAGCGTGCAGAACCAGAAAAGTCTGAACAGAAAAGGCACCCTTGCGGATGCCTTATATGCGAGGTCCGTAGCTTCGACCAGAATCCACCAGTACACCCCGCTACGGCTCACCCGTTATACCTCCTCGCCTTGCGGCGATTGTCTCAGGGTTCTTGGTTTACCTTGCTAACTCCAACTATACCTAAGCTCTGAAAACACGACCAGTAATTAGGTCATTCCTAAAACCCGCCAGCCTTTCAGCCGGTCACTGCGACCGAAAAGAAAAGTACCCACCTAACCCACTCCTCCTGACCCCGATACTGCCTCTATACTGCCCCTAATTAAAACCCCCGCCAAAAACACAGTCGGGGCCGTCTCGCACGCAGGCTCGAAAAGTGCGAGAATGGACCGAAAAGAAAACTACGAAAGAAGATACTTTCATGCTTATTCTCGTTGTGAACGCTGGTTCTTCCTCCCTGAAGTACCAGGTGCGTGACACCTCCCTGCCCGAGGCAGAGCAGATGCTGACCTCCGGCCTCGTCGAAAACATCGGCACCGACGTCCCCAACCACGAAGTCGCATTCGACATCATGTCTGAGAAGCTCGAGCCCGTCCTGCACGGCCGCGAGCTGCAGGCAGTCGGCCACCGCGTGGTGCAGGGTGCAGAGAAGTTCACCCACCCCGCCCTGCTCACCGAGGAAGTTGTCCAGCAGATCGACGACCTCTCCCCGCTGGCACCGCTGCACAACCCCGCACACGCTCAGGGCATGCGCGCAGCAATGCACAAGTGGCCCTCCCTGCCGCAGGTTGCTATCTTCGACACCGCGTTCCACTCCACCATGCCCGAAGAAGCATGGCGCTACGCAATCCCCTACGACCTGGCTGACAAGTACAGTATCCGCCGCTACGGCTTCCACGGCACCAGCCACGAGTACGTCTCCCACGTTGCAGCTGACATGCTCGGCATTGCACGCGACGAGTTCAACGGCATCGTTGCTCACCTCGGTAACGGCGCGTCCGTGACCGCTGTGAAGGGCGGCAAGTCCGTCGACACCTCCATGGGCTACACCCCGCTGGCCGGCCTGATCATGGGTACCCGCTCCGGCGACATCGACCCCTCGGCACTGACCACCATCCTGATTCGTGAGGGCATTGACGGTGAACGCCTGGACACCATCCTGAACAAGGAGTCCGGCCTGCTCGCACTGGCTGGCTCCAACGACATGCGTAAGGTCGTTGAGGCTGCACAGTCCGGCGACGAGCGTGCACAGCTCGCACTGGACATGACCTCCTACCGCCTGATGAAGTACATTGGCGGCTACAACCTGGTTGTTGGCGGCGCACAGGCCCTGATCTTCACCGCAGGTATCGGCGAGAACTCCGGCGACTTCCGCAAGCTGGTCCTGGACCGCCTCGGCCCTCTGGGCATCAAGTACAACGAGGAGGAGAACGCTAAGCGCTCCCCCGAGCCTCGCGTGATTTCTACCGAGGATTCCGCCATCAAGGTTCTGGTCATCCCCACCAACGAGGAGAAGGCCATCGCCGAGGCTACCGAGGAGCTCGTCAAGAGCCTCTAAACGCTCGAGTTTCGCGCGGTCACCGCGCGGGGTGCGTGAGGCATCCCGCGTGCGGCCCGTAGAGCTTCAGCCCGCCGCAGCATCCGTTACCAACGGACGCTACGGCGGGCTTTTACGTACGCGGACGCCCAAATACGTGCGGTTTGTGAGAAAAACCGTTCTTGTATTCACCTAAGCGTGCCCAAACCCGATAGAGTGGAGTCAGACAACACTCGATACGAAGTGGACGAGATATGACTCAACCTCCTGAAAACCACCAGCCCGGCGGGCAGTTCAACGCCCAGCCCGGCCCCCAGGGGCGCCCCGCCCCGCAGGGCACGCCTCTTCCGCAGGACCTCTCCGCGGGTTGGCTGCCCGAAGATAAGCGTCAGAAGCCGGTGAGCCCCCTTCCGGAACCCAGGTTCTTTGCCTACCAGTCCATACTGCCGACGAAGGTGCTGCACGCGCTGCGTCACCCCGCCGAAATCCCGTGGCTGGTCGCCGCCTACGCGGTCACCGCGGCCGGCTACGTCGTGCTGTTCATGTCGATTATTACGCTGTTTGGCCGCATGGGCCAGTGGCTCTTCTCGTCCGGTTCGGGCGACTACACCGGCGGCACAAGCAGCCGCGTGGCAAGCAGCGTGCAGGACATCGTCATGCAGGCCGTGTCCATGCTGGTTCTGGGCCCTCTCGTGCTCTTCATCGTTCGTGCCCTCTTCTACGCCCAGCAGCGTGTGACCGGCGTGCGCATCACCCCGACCCAGTTCCCCGAGGCGTACCAGATGCTCGCCGAGGCAGCCGAGGCAGCCGGCCTGCGCCGCGTACCCGACGCGTACGTTATCAGCGGTAACGGCACCATCAACGCCTTCGCATCGGGTCACGGCTTCCGCCGCTTTATCTGCATCTACTCCGATCTGTTCGAAATCGGCGGTAAGTCCCGTGACCCGCAGGCCCTGCGCTTCATCATCGGTCACGAGGTGGGCCACATCGCGGCCGGTCACGTCAGCTACTTCCGTCTGATTTTCACCACGCTCTTCAGTCGCATCCCCATGCTGTCCAGCGCGCTGTCCCGCGCTCAGGAGTACACCGCCGATAACTTCGGCTACCGCTTCTGCCCCGAGGGTGCCGAGGGTGCCATCAAGGTCATGGCCGCCGGTAAGTACCTGAATAAGCAGGTCAACTTTGACGAGCTGGCCGACCGCGCCGTGACCGACCGTGGCCTGGCCGTCTGGTACGTGAACCTGCTGATGAGCCACCCCGTGATCACCTGGCGTGCCCACGCCCTGCGTGACCGCACCCAGCCGGGCCGCCTCTTCTGGCGCCCGACCGAGAACCCCACGGACAACGGCACCCCGCGCGTGCCCGTGCTGGTTCCCGCTTCGGAGCCCGTTGGCATGTGGCCCGACCCGATTCAGTCCACCGAGTTCATGCAGGAAAACCAGAAGACCTGGGAACCCCACAACCTCGAGACCGTGGACGTGGTACAGAAGCCCGAGGAGGACCTCGCATACCCCGAGAACACGGCCCTGTTCAGCGGATGGCAGACCGAGCAGGCTCGCGCGTTCCACGCTCAGCGTTGGGATGCGTACGCGGCCGCCGGCGGTGCACCCGCCGCGGGTGCGTCCGGCTTCGGCCAGCAGGCGGCCTCCGGCTTCGGTCAGCCCGGCCAGCAGCCTGGCCAGCAGTCCGGAACCCCGGAACAGTCCGGCTCCCAGCCCGGCTCCAACCGACCCGACGTCGGCCCCTCCGGCGAGGGCGGTTACGGCTTCGACCCCGGCAACAAGTAGCCCGCTAAGCCGTGAACGCGCCCGCGGGCGCTAAAGGCTCAAGAACCCGCCGAGGGCATCTCATCGTGAGAGGTGCCCCCGGCGGGTTCAGCTCTTTAACCGCAGGTCATAGAATAGGGGCTATGCTCTCATCACTGCGCTCCATCAAGCTTGACCCGCTGCTGACCATGCTCATCACCGCCGTTATTCTGGCCATTATCGTGCCGGCGCGCGGCGACTTCGCCGACTGGTTCAGCACCGGAACGAAGTTCGCGGTCGCCCTGCTGTTCTACCTGTACGGCGCTCGCCTCTCCACCGCGGAGGCCATTCGCGGCCTGACCCACTGGCGTCTGCACCTGATGATTCTGAGCTGCACGTTCGTGCTGTTCCCGCTGGTCGGTTTGGCGCTTTCACCACTGCGTTTTGTGCTCGGTGATGGGCTGTACATGGGTATTCTGTTCTTGACCTTTGTGCCCTCGACCGTGCAGGCATCGATTGCGTTCACCTCGATTGCGGGCGGTAACGTGGCGGCGGCGATTGTGAGCGCCTCCCTCTCTTCGATTGTGGGTGTGGTGGCGACCCCGCTGCTCGCCATGCTGCTGATGAACACGGGGCATATTGAGTTCTCTGGAACGGTCTTCCTGGACATCGCCATTCAGCTGTTCCTGCCGTTCGTGCTTGGCCAGCTGACGCGCCGCTGGGTGGGGGAGTTCGCCAAGAAGCCGACGACCAAGTGGCTGGATAAGTTCTCGGTCATGATGATCGTGTATTCGGCATTTTCCGCCTCGGTGGTGCAGGGCGTGTGGACGCGCGTGGCGTGGTGGCAGATCGTGCTGCTGGTTGTGCTCATGGCGATTATTGTGGTGTTCATGCTGTGGCTGACTGATCAGCTGGCTAAGCGTCTGGGCTTCAACCGTGCCGACCGTATTACGATTCAGTTCTGCGGTTCGAAGAAGTCGCTGGCGGCTGGCCTGCCGATGGCGATCATTATTTTTGGTGCGGGTTCGCTGGGTCTGATGATGCTGCCGATCATGATTTTCCATCAGGTCCAGTTGATGATTTGTACCTGGCTTGCGGGCCGCTATGCGCGCTTGGATGTGGTGGGTGCCGCCTCCGCGAAGGAAGTTCAGTAGGGGCTTGAACCCTATCTGCCGGGGTGCTCGGCGGGTGCTATTGGGGGCCTCTGAGCCTGTGAGATAAGCCTCTGATGAGGGGTTTTAATGGGTTCTTTGGGACTGGATGACCTGTCTATGAAGTGATATAGCGCGCATTCATCGAAAAACTCTCTGACTAGTGCATTTGTGTGCAAAATGTGGTATTTGTACTGGTCAGTTGGTTTTCTGTGGGTTATGTGCACTCTATTGCATCAAAGTGACCGGCGAGACAATCAACACTATCGGGTGTTGAGCGGTGAAAAAGCCCCAATTTTGCCCTAGAATATTTTGTCGATGGGTTAGACAGATTTGCATCCTGTATGCAAGAATTTATGACTCATGTGGGAATGGTTGAGATTCACTCCCTCACACCATCCACGAGCGTTGATGCAGCGGATTCACTCCCCGCCCGCATCCCACACCGGAAGAGACTCACTCACTCAACCGGAAGGAAGCTCAAAACCATTTATTCACTCAAACACAACTGGATACACTCAGCTTAATGACGCGCTTAGATTCCATCTATGCGCTAATCGCTGTCTGTATCCGCCAAGAAAGAGGACACTCCATGGCTACCATCATGAGCGTGAACGTATGCGATTCCAAGTACAACGCTGACCCCACCGGCGTACGAGACTCCACTAGTGCTATCCAGAAGGCTATCGATGATGTTGCTGCGCAGGGCGGCGGCTCCGTGGAGATTCCCGGCGGTATGTACCGCGTCTCCTACCCCTTCATCGAAATGAAGCACCGCGTCGAGATCTTCGGCCACGGTCAGGCAACCCGAATCGTCGCTTTCACCGACAAGGGTATTCCCTCCACCAAGAACGGTAGCTACGAATGCACCGGCGTTTTCCACACCGGTAGCTACACCACCCCCATGAGCGGTGGCACCAACCAGAACAAGCCCATGCGTATGGGCGTGCGTGACCTGTTCATCCGCACCAACAAGTACAACCTGCCGCTGGATTCTAAGAGCAACCAGATTTTCCTGGAGAAGCACACCCAGCCCGTCGACAACGTTGCAGGCGTCATCTTCCACACCCGCATTGCGGACGCTAACCCCGGTGAGCCGGACGCAGTGCCCACCCTGTCCAATATCGAAATCTGGGACACCGCCATTGGCGTTGCAATCCTGGGCCTGGACGACCAGGGCATGAAGATTGACAAGCTGCGCATCCGCCAGACCCTGCGCCAGGGCCTGCTGGTCGGCAAGCCTGTCGGCCACCCGCTGCGCCCCCGCGAGGGTGACACCCCCGGCGCGGCAGATAACAAGTTCTCCATGATTGACGTTTCTGACGCAAACATGAGCTTCGGCACCTACGCGGGCATCGAGATTTACACTTCTCAGTCCAAGTTCGAGGCGTCCACCAGCTGGTTCAACAAGCGCAACCAGGGTAAGAACGCCTTGTACGAGGTGAAGACCCGCCACGTGGGTGCAGGCTGGTTCATTCAGGGCACCCGCAACATGTTCATTGGCTGCACCGCCCAGGAGAACGCCGGTCACGGCTGGCTCGTGGAGTGGGGTAACAACCAGTTCATTGGCTGCCTGGGTGAATCTTCGAGCTTCCAGGATGCTGTTACCGGCGCTGCTCGAGGCGACGAGGCGGCGAACTGGTACATTGGCCGTAACGCACGCGGTAGCCGTTTTGTGGCTGCCCGCTCGCACAACCCTTACAGCTGGGCGAAGGCTTCCCTGTACGGTTTCTACATTGAGAACAACATTCGCGATATGCACATTACGACTGCGTCTGCGAAGGATGACCGTATTGGTGAGAACAACATGATCGGCCGCCGTGTTCACGTGACTGGCGCTATGGGCGATAACGTGCTCATCGAGGTGGATCATATTCGCCACGCGACTTTCGCGCCGAAGCAGCTGGAGAAGCGCGGCAACGGCGTGTTCATGGGCTAACCCTCGCGAGTTAGGCTCTGCGGGCTGAGGCTCGTGACCACAAAATCTTAAAACGCATACGCCTGAGGGGCGGGGAGTAATCCCCGCCCCTCGGCGTTTAACCCGCCCACAAAACGGCCGAAAAACCGTAGAAAAACAGGGCAGGGGAGCGGGCATCACAGCGCCCGGTCATCGCCTCCACACGCCCAATGCGGTACCCTTGAGCAGGAGGCAGGTCTGCCGGTGCACAGACCCGCACACGTCAAAACACCCGCAGAAATGCGCCCAACACACCGCACCACGCAAACTCAACACTGCACCCACGTAGCACCGTATTCACCGCATACAGCCGTATTCACTCAATTCACTCACCCGCGCCGCCTTCAGCACCGAACGCGGTACCCATCGAAAGAATTGAGCCCCTCATGCCCGATACGCCCATGAGCATCAACGCCATCAACTACGGCGCAGACCCCACCGGTGCCAAAGACTCCACCGCAGCCATCCAGCGCGCAGTCGACGACGTCGCCGCACGCGGTGGCGGATCCGTAGAACTACCCCGCGGCATCTACCGCGTCTCCTACCCCTTCATCGACATCAAGCACCGCGTCGAAATCTTCGGCTACGGCTCCTCAACCGTCGTCATCGCGCACTCCGACCGCGCCATCCCCACCACCGCCAACGGCCACACCGAATACACCGGCGTGTTCCACGTCGGCAGCTACACCACCCCCGTCTACGGCAACTACAACGCCAACAAGCCCATGCGCATGGGCGTACGCAACCTGCACATCCGCACTAACGCCGCAAACACCCCCATCAGCAGCTACCCGCTCGATGCGCACACCGCCCCGCTGAACAACGTCGCCGGCGTCATCTTCCACACCCACCTGACCGGCGACCTGCTCAACGAACCGGACATCGTGCCCGTTATCGCCGGCGTGGAGGTCTGGGACACCGCCATCGGCGTTGCCGTGCTCGGCCTGGACGACCAGGGCATGAAAATTGACGACGTGACCATCCGCCGCACCCTCAACCAGGGCCTGCTGCTCGGCAAGCCCGCCGGCCACCCCCGCCGCGGTACCGAAGGCCAGAACTCCGGCGCGGCAGACAACAAGCTGCGCGGTATCGACGTTGCCGAAGCGAACCTCAGCGGCGGCTCCTACGCCGGTATCGAGGTGTACGCGGCGCAGGCTAAGTTCGAGAACTGCTCCAGCAACAGCAACCACCGCACCAGCAACAAGAACGCCCTCTACGAGCCCGCCACCCGCCACGCCGGCGCAGGCTGGATCGTGCAGGGTGAGCGCAACATGTTCATCGGCTGCACCGCACGCTCCAACGCGGGTCACGGCTGGATTGTTGAGTGGGCGCACAACATCTTCATCGGATGCGAAGCGGAAGGTTCCAGCTGGGCTGGCACCGTCAGCGGTGCCGCCGGTGCCGACGAGGCCGCCAACTGGTACATCAGCCGCAACGCGCGCGGTACCCGCATGGTCGCGCCCGTTTCCTACAACCCGCCGGAGAAGCCCGCCTCCCTGTACGGCTTCTACATTGAAAACAAGATTTACGACCTGCGCATCACCGAAGGCACCGCCAAGGACGACCGCATCGGCGAGGGTAATATGCTCGGCCGCCGCGTGTACATCACCGGCGAGATTGGCGCGAACGTGGTCATTGAGGTTGAGGAGCTGCGCCACTCCACCTCGCCCGCCGGTCAGCTCACCAAGGAAGCCTATAACGTGATGCGCGGTTAGTAGAGGCTAGTAGACACGCCCGAACCGGTCCAGGACTTTCCTGTGAATCGTGAGGGAGGTGCGTGTGCCCTAGTAGGTGCGTTATACCGCTATATATCAGCTAAAAATCAAAGCAGCTGTGAATGGAATACATACCATTCGCAGCTGCTTTGTCGTTTAGAACAATGTTTAATTTTTAGTTGATAAAAGTCTCAATTAAATATTGAATAAAATATTAATATGTACTTTAAACTTTCTATGGTGGTGTAAAACAGTCCATTCACTGTGCACCACCATAGCCGTGCGACAGCATGCGGAACACGCACATCATTGGTACACGCCAAAACCGCGTATCGCCGCACGTCAGCCCCTATTCATTGCCGCTTCTTACTATTCCTCAACGCACTCCTTTCCCCTTTTATTATTCGCTCCATTTGGCGACCCCGCAGTTGACCCAAAAATCGGTTCCTTCCGGCCGGTTCCCAACCACAATTACATAAGGAAAAATCCATGCTTCCGGTTATCTCTCGAGCACTCACACCCGCTCCCCGCGCACGCCGCACTTTCGCCCTCACTCTCGCACTCGTTCTCGGTGCCGTACCCGTCACCTCCGCGGTGAGCGCACAGCCTGCCGCCCACGCTGTAGAAGCCCACGCCGCAAAACCCGCAGTGAACCTGCAGCTCGTCATCAAGGCAGAGCAGCCCAAGGACGACCCTGCATACCTAGAATGCGTCGCCAACTTCCTCGGCACCATGAGCGCCACCCCCGGCGTGTGGGCGGTCTGCCACGGCTACCTCGGCAGCGAAGAATACACCGTCACCCGCCGCCACAGCAGCGCAAGCGTCACCCGCGGCCAGCTGGTGCGCATGCTCTACCGCATGGCGGGATCCCCGACCGTCAAGAACCTGCCCACGACCTCCCCCTACAAGGATGTGGCAACCACCGACCCGGACTACCCCGCCTACATCTGGGCGGCGGATGCGGGCATCACCTCCGGCTGGGATGACGGGCTCTTCCACCCGGACGAGTACGCCACCCGCCACACCATCGCCGCGTTCCTGTATCGTGCCGCAGGTAGCCCCGACGGTGCCGCACGCCTGCGCCAGATTCGCCGCCCCCAGCGCGCCAAGAAGGTAGTCAAGAAGGCTGAACAGTTCAAGACCGAAAACCGCTGGGCAGCCCGCACGCTCGGCACCTACCCCGAAGTGGACCGCGACGGTGACGGCGTGGCAGACGTGGTGAACCCTGCCAGCCCCCTGTACTTCTCCGACGCCCTGTACATGCTCAAGGCGTACGGCGATAAGGGCCTGAAGGTTGTGGGCACTCCCGCCGTTGACTAGGAGTAATACCGACCAGATTCAGTGCTAACTAGATTCAGCGCTGACTAGCGCATATATTCACCGCCCGCCGGTGCGACCCAATGGGTTGCACAGGCGGGCGGTGCGCTGGCAGGTTACGAGCGCCCGTGCCCGCCGCGCAATCGCTTCCGTGCAATGAAAGGTGCATGCTCTGCACCCGCTAAGCTAGAAGGCATGAAGATTGCCACCTGGAACATCAACTCAATCCGCGCCCGTGAGAACCGCGTCGAAGACTGGCTCGACGAACACGACGTTGACGTGCTCGCCCTGCAAGAAACCAAAACCAAGGACGAAACCTTCCCCTTCGACCTCTTCGAATTCATGGGCTACGAGGTTGCGCACTTTGGCTTGAATCAGTGGAATGGCGTGGCAATCGCCTCCCGAGTTGGCCTCGAAGACGTGCAGCGCGGCTTCGATAACCAGCCGCACTTCGGCAAGCCCGGCGAACCCGAGGTGCTGGAGGCGCGCGCTATCGGTGCGACCTGCGGCGGCGTGCGCGTCTGGAGCCTGTACGTGCCCAACGGCCGCGGCCTGACCGACCCGCACATGGATTACAAGCTTCGCTGGATGGAGGCGCTGCGCCAGAACGTGCACAACGAGCTGGCCGCTAACCCGCAGTCGCAGCTCGCCCTGGTTGGCGACTGGAACGTCGCCCCCGAGGACGCCGACGTGTGGGACATCGACTACTTCCGTGATAACGAGCTGACCCACGTCTCCGAGCCCGAGCGCCGAGCCTTCGTCGCCCTGCTGAAGGAGGGCATGGTGGATGTGGTGCGTCCGCACACCCCGGGCGAGTACACCTACTGGGACTACCAGGCGGGCCGCTTCACCAAGGATGAGGGTATGCGCATTGACTTTCAGCTGTTCTCGCCTGCGCTTGCCGCACGCGTGGAACGTGCCTGGATCGATAAGGTGGAACGCGCCGGTGAGGGCGCGAGCGACCACACGCCGGTGGTCGTGGAGATTGCCGACTAGGCCGAGTATATAGCTTTGACGGGTGCTCAACCCGGGATATTTACCGCGGGAGGCGGGGGATGCGTTCCTCCGCCTCCCGCGGTTTTGCGTCTCGGGGGCGCAGTCCTCCCCAAAGTTTCCGTGTGGCTTAGTTGAAAAGTTCGTCTAGCCGAACTATTGTTAAATTCCGCCCGGGACGACAGGCAAAAGCGCATTATGATGCCTGCGCAGACACAACCGTGTCCCTAGCGTCCCGGCGCGGCAAATCCCATACATCAACCACATACTCAAACCCGTGACTTCCAATGAAGGATGCCTCATGAACGCTTTCACCCCCGCAGGCAGCAACGCACGCCGCCTCGTCCAGGCGCTCTGCGCCGCCCTCGCACTCACCCTGCTACTCGTGCTCACCGGCTGCGGTAGCACCTCCAGCACCACCGAAGGCGCTAAGAGCAGCAGCGGCAAGAAGACCGTGCTCACCACCTTCACCGTGCTCGCAGACATCGCCCGCAACGTGGCAGGCGACGACCTGAACGTCGAATCCCTCACCAAGCCCGGCGCAGAGATTCACGAGTACGAGCCCACCCCCTCCGACCTGAAGAAGGCGCACGCCGCCGACCTGGTGCTCGACAACGGCCTGAACCTCGAATCCTGGTTCGCGAAGTTCGTTGAAGAATCCCACGCTAAGCACGTGACCGTCTCCGAGGGGGTCACGCCCATCTCCATTACCGAGGACGCCTACGCGGGCAAGCCCAACCCCCACGCCTGGATGAGCCCCAGCAACGTGCAAAAGTACGTGGACGTGATGATTCGCGAATTTAGCGCCCTCGACCCGGCCCACGCCGCCGACTACAAGACCCGCGGCGAAGCCTACAAGAAGCAGCTGCAGGGCGTGCGTGACGAGCTCGTCAAGGAAATCTCCACCCTGCCCGAGAACCAGCGCGCACTCGTCACCTGCGAAGGCGCCTTCTCCTACCTGGCGGCAGACGCGGGCCTGAAGGAAAAGTACATTTGGGCGGTCAACTCCGAACAGCAGGCGACCCCCTCGCAGATTTCCTCCGCGATCGATTACGTGCGCGAGAACCAGGTGCCCGCTGTGTTCTGCGAATCCACCGTCTCTGACAACCCGATGCGCCAGGTCGCAGACGCCACCGGCGCACGATTCGGCGGCGTGCTCTACGTGGACTCGCTCTCCGAGGCGAACGGCCCCGTGCCCACCTACCTGGACATGATCCGCTACGACGCACGTACCATCGTTGCGGGCCTCAAGGGCAACTCCTAAACCCTGAATAACCCCGGGTAAACCCCAAACCCCCGATAGGATAGGAGGGGCGGTCGCCTTCATGGCTCGCTCCTCCCACGCCGTTAACACCCGCTCACACAGCACCCACCCACACAGCACCCACTCACCAACACGCAAGCAAGTACACCCGCCGCACGCATACGGTGACCACCAGAAAGAACACAAGGAATGAGCACTCTTCTCAGCTGCGAAAATGTGCACGTGAACTACGGGCCAGTCCGCGCCCTCACCGGCGCATCCTTCACCCTGGACGCCGGGCGTATCTGCGGCCTGATTGGCATGAACGGCTCCGGCAAATCCACTCTCTTCAAAGCCATTATGGGGGTCGTGCCCATGCACGCCGGAAGCATCACCCTCGACGGGCAGCCCGTCGGCGGTAACCGCGGCAAGAGCGCGCATCACCACCGCGCCGGGCTCGTCAGCTACGTGCCGCAGAGCGAAGAAATCGACTGGACCTTCCCCATCTCCGTGCGCGAGGTCGTCAGCATGGGGCGCTACCGCAACCTCGGCATCACCCGCCGCCTGCGTGCCGCAGACCGTGCCGCCGTGGATGAGGCGCTCGCCCGCGTGGAACTGACCGACCTTGCCGACCGCCAGATTGGGGCGCTCTCGGGCGGCCAGCGTAAGCGCGCCTTCGTGGCACGCGCTATCGCCCAGGGTGCCCAGCTGCTGCTGCTGGATGAGCCCTTCGCCGGCGTGGACAAGCGCAGCGAGGCGATGCTCATTCAGGTCATCGAACAGCTACGCGACGAGGGCGCGACCGTGCTGGTTTCCACGCACGACTTGGCGAGCCTGCGCCAGTTCGCCGACGAGGCGCTACTGCTGCGCGGCGAGATTCTGATGCACGACACCCCCGAGAAGGTGCTCGCCCCCGAGAACCTGGTGCGTGCCTTCGGCATGGAAGTGGACGCCGGCGCGTCGGTCGCTACCGGTGCCGCCGCCTCCAGCGCTACTACCTCTGGCACTACTACGATCAGCTCTGCGGAAGGGAAGAACTAAATGGACATCCTCAACTTTCTGGTGGAGCCGCTGACCCTGCCCTTCATGCTCCGCGCGTTCGTGGTCACCGTCATAGCCGCCGCCGTCTGCGCCCTGCTCTCCTGCTGGCTCGTGCTGCTCGGTTGGTCGCTCATGGGTGACGCAATCTCGCATGCGGTGCTACCCGGCGTGGTGCTCGCCTACATTTTCGGTGCGCCCTTCGCAGTGGGCGCGGTCATTGCCGCACTCCTGGCTGTGGCGCTCATCGGCGGGGTGCGGCGTAGCGGCCGCGTGCGCGAAGACGCCGCGATCGGCATCGTGTTCACGACCATGTTCGCGTTCGGTCTGGTGCTGATTTCGGTCACGCCGTCGAATACCGACCTGAACCATATTCTCTTCGGTAACGTGCTGGGCGTGTCCTGGTCGGACGTCTGGCAGGTCGCTATCCTCGCGGTGGTGGTTGCCGCCGTGCTGCTGGTCAAGCGCCGCGACTTCGTACTGTACGCCTTCGACCCGGGCTTCGCGCAGGCGGTGGGGCTGCGTCCGCGTCTGCTCGGCGCGCTGCTACTCATTATGCTGGCGCTAACCTCCGTGGTGGCGCTGCAAATCGTGGGCGTGGTGCTGGTCGTGGCGATGCTCGTCATCCCCGGCTCCACCGCGCGCCTCATCACGGACCGGTTTGTGCCGATGCTCGCGGTGAGTGTGGGGGTGTCCCTGGTGGGTACGCTGACCGGTCTGTACGTCAGCTACCATGCGGATGTATCCCCCGGCGGTGCCGTGGTCGTCACGCAGGGCCTGCTGTTCGCCCTGGCGTACGTGTTCGCCCCGCGCTACGGTCTGCTGGGCAGGATGCGTGCCCGCAAGCTCAGCACTGCTGCAACGAAAACTGAGCCGGTAGCTTCCTAGGAAAGCCCACTGAGTACGCTCACCACATACAGCAATAGGCGGAAAGTCCCACCGTGGGGCTTTCCGCCTATTGCTATCTTCTGAAGGTTGGGGGCGCGTACCCGCCCGGATTTCCGGGCTAGAAGCCCGCCGCTACCGCCCTGTATCTAGCGCACGGTGCGGGACACGAAGAGGGAGGCGGTCGCCTCCGCACCCAACGGAATAATGGTGCCGCCGGGCTTCACCGCGCCGCTCTCGTCCGTCTCGTGCAGGTTGCCGGAACCGGCACCGACCACGCTCACGTTCACCGCCTCGGAGAAGGGGGCGCCCTCCTCCACCTTGAGGCGCGCGCCGGGCACGAAGCCGTGACCGTGCAGGTAGCGCAGTAGGCGCGGATCCTCGTCGTTGATGCGTTCGAGCATGACCGTCTCGCCCGGTTCGCACTGGCTCAGCGGCACGGTCTGCGGAAAGCTGATGCGACCGGAGGCGTCCGGGATGGGGTCGCCGTGCGGGTCGCGGGTCGGGTGGCCGAGCAGCGTGTCGATGCGGTCCACCATGAAGTCGGATACCGCGTGTTCGAGAACCTCCGCCTCGTCGTGCACGCGGTCCCAGGTGTAGCCGAGCGTCTCAACGAGGAAGGTTTCGATGAGACGGTGGCGGCGAATCATGGCTAGGGCGTAGGCGCGCCCGATTTCGGTGAGCTCGATGGCACCGTAGGGCTGATGCTCAATCAGGTCGGCGGCGGCCAGGCGCTTGAGGCCGTCAGAAATCGAATAGATGCGCAGGCCCATGCGTTCGGCCAGCGCCGAGGCGGTGGCGGGGGTTTTGGTCCATTCTTCGAGGCGCCAGATCTCTTTGAGGTAGTTCTGGGTGCTGACGGAAAGTTCTGAGAGAGGCATAAAGATTAGTTTACCTTTTCTGCGGTTTTGCCCGTCGGGGCGGTCCGCTGGGTCTGAAGAACAGCCCGAAAATACAAAATCCCGTCCGGCCGTGAATCATCACGGCGAGACGGGATGCGGGGGGTGCGCCGGCACCGCGTGTTCGGGCGGGCCGGCATCCCGAGGATTACCGAGGTTTAGGCGGTGCGGCGGTGCGTGCGCTCGATGCGGGTCATCAGCTCGATGAGCGCGCCGCGGGCGGCCTGCTCTTCGTGCCAGAGGGAACGGACGAGGGTGCGGCTGACCGCCTGGGTGGTGATTCCCAGGGCGGTTGCGGCGGCCTTCTGCTGGCCGCGCACACCGGGTACGAGCAGGTTCACGACGCGCCACTCGGCGTCGGTGCGGTCGGCGCAGACGCGGTAGAGTAGGCGTGCGGAACCGGTGGCCAGCTCGGCGAGATTGTGGTTGTCCGCGCTGATGCTGATGCAGCGGACGGGGGCGCCTCCCTGCGCCTCCTCGACGGCCAGGCGCGAGAATTCGAGGGCGTCACCGGTGCAGTCGGTGGTGCTGACGGCGCCGAGCGCCCCGGCGAAGCGGGGGATGTTGAGCTCGCCGATTCCGATGCCCACCCAGAAGCCGTTATCGCGGGCGGCCATCAGCGCCGCGTGCAGTGCATCGCTGGCCCGGTCAAAGGCGCCCTGAATCTCGTCAGGGTAGGTCTGGGCGAAGGCAACACGCGGGTTGAGCTTGGCGAGTTCGTCCGACAGTGCAGTGAGTGAGTGCTGTGCGGAACGTTGGATGAAAGTAAGAACGAACACCCTCTTATTATGCCGTAAAACCTTCAACGCTCAGCGTAAGGTTCGGCGTAATACCGGCAACACTCAAAACCCCTAAAATACGCATTGATAAGGGGAATTATTGAAACGGTGCACCGGGCGCAAAAATCCTTGAAAGGATGTAGAACACCCCCGAAAAGAAAATAATTTTCATGCAAGTGCATGTTGAATTATTTGCCTTCGGGGGTGCTGTGAGGGGGTGGTAGACGGGGCTACCGCAGAACTACTGCGCGTTCGGCACCTGCGAGATATGGGGCAGCTGACGCAGTGGCTTCTGGAACACCATCACCACCAGCGACAGAAGAATGAACACCGCGTAGAACAGCGCCGTGTACGTAATACCCCAATCAACGATGAGGAAGCCGGCCAGCAGAACAGCCAGCGGGGTCAGCGCCATGTTGGGGATGCCCTGCACCGAGTGCACGCGACCGATCATGTGCTCCGGGGTGGAGGCGTTGATGTACGCAATGATGCTCGAATTGAACGAGGGGAGCACGACGCCCGCCAGTACAATCAGCAGGCAGACCGCCCACAGCATCGAATGAACCACCGGTAGCAGCAGGTAGCAGACCGACATGATGGCTAGGGAGGTGACGCCCAGCGGGCCGAGCGCAAACTTCTCGGTCAGCGGGCCCACCAGGAACGAACCGAGCAGCACGCCCACGCCGAAGGCGCTCGCAAAGATACCGATGAAGAGCGGGTGCGCGCCCTCCAGGGTGTAGTAGTAGATGAAGGTCAGCGGAATACCGACCGTGCCAAAGTTTGCAAGCGTCGAAACGCACGCGATGGACACCAGCACCTTATTCTTCAGGATGTACTCGAAACCGGCTTTTGAGTCCTGCCAGAAGCTGGTTTTCTCGCCCTCCTCCTCTTCCGCGGGCTGCCGGCTAGCACCGTAGGTCTTGGGTGCGACGATGAACGCCAGCAGGTTCACGACCGCGTGAACGGCGGTCATGAGCACGGTCGAGAAGCCGATAATGATGCCCGCGACCGGGCCGCCCAGCAGGTTGGCGGTGGACTCGCGCGTCTCACCCATACCGGAGGCGTACCCCAGGTGTTCCTTAGGGACCACGCGGGTGATGATGGACTGCTCGCTCGGGTAGTCGAAGGTGGAAATGATGGCGGCGAGAGAAATCGTGACCACCAAAACGTAAATGTTGGTGACGTTGAAAACGAGGTAGAGAAGAATCGCCACCCAGGACAGTGACTGGCCAATACAGGACAGTGCCAGGCACTTTGAGGGGCCGATTCTATCAACCCACGTTCCTGATATCGCTCCGGCGCAGGTGGCGAGAACACCCGCAACGAAGAGGGTGATGCTCGCGGCCTCGGGGGAGCCGGTCAGCGCCAAAATAATGATGGGCGTGGTGATATAACTCATCGAGTCTGAGAGCTGGTTGGCTCCAATGGCGAAAAGAGTATTTCGAAAATCTCTATTCTTGAGTAGTTCGGTGTTGACACTCATGGGGGACCTCCACGATGGGGTTGGGTGTCGCGCGGTGTGCAATCCGTCGTGCGTAGTTCATTGTGCGCAATTCGTAGCGCGCAATCGTATGAGTGAATACCCCGACAGCCGGCTGTGCCTGCCTGTATTCGCTTGTTTTCGCCTGTGCCCGCCGGTCATGACGGGCTCGCCGGTCATCACGGGGTGGTTGAGGATGCACTGGGCGGCTCATTGGGAGCCACCCCCGCACAAGAAGTGTGTCGCGCGATACTTTAGATTCTATAAGAGACGTTAATCATATACGTGAACACTGGTTGAAAAACTTTCCTCATTTTGAGTATTGACATTAGGGTTAGTTTGACTATAATTCATTCTTGGTGCTTCCACTCGGCTGAGCCCTGACTAAACCCGGCTGAACCCGAATCAGGGCACGCCAAAGACACCCGCAACCAGGCTCCGCCAATCCACACCGCCAGACTCTGTTACAGCCAGCCCCGCAACGTAGCGGGCGGGGGAGTGTAGAAGAGCGCAGAATACGGGCTGCACTAGGCGCTACTCCACCAGGCCCGCGAAGCCCGACAGAGCCAGCACCTCCTCAACATCCTGCGGCACCGAACGCGCCACCCACGGCGAATGTACCAACACCGCCTGCCACTGACCGCGCGACACCGCCACATTCAAACGATTCGGCGAGAGCACAAACCCCGCACCGCGCCCAGAATCAACCCGCGACGACGCCAACGACACCAACACCACCGCAGCCTCCTGACCCTGGAACTTATCCACCGTGCCCACGCGCACGCCAGCACCCGAAGAATCCGCCAAACCAGCGGCAATCAGCGCCTCATGCACACAATCAACCTGCGCGTTATACGCCGCCACCACAATGCAATCCTCCGCCGCCAGCGGGCGCGACTCAGCGCCAGCCGCCGGAACCCACTCGCTGCCCAACAGCTCGCGCACGCAATCCACCACAGCCTGCGCCTCCTGCACAGACCGCACCGAACAGCCCGCATGCTCCACCGGATACGACACCACGCCCGGCTCAACACCCTGCAGGGCACGACCAGCCGTCGCCGCCGCGCTCGCCAACGCGCCATCATACGACAGCCACGAAACGCGCTCGCACAACGCCGAATCCATACGCCACGACTCACCCAAGAAATAGCCAAAACGAGGATCCAGCGCCGCCGCGCCATCGGACAACCAGCCCAGCGCAGAAACATCCACCGGGTACGGATGCGCACCCGTCGACACCTGCGGCAACTGCTGCGGATCGCCCAGCAGCAGCACCGAACGCGCCGCACGAGCCGCCGCCACCGTATTCGTCAGCGAGAACTGGCCCGCCTCATCAACCACCAGTACATCCAGTGACCCGGCGGGCACGCGGCGCTCACTCACGTAATCCCACACCGTGCCGCCAAAGAGCAGGCCACCCGAACCGGAAATCAGCTCCACCAGCTCAGCATCAGACACCTCAGACCACGGGGCGTCCGGGGTCACCGACTTGCCGCGCAGACGAACTGCGCGCGAAACATCAAAACCATCACGGGCGCAGCACGCCAGCATGAGATTCTCAATCACCGCATGCGACTGAGCGACCACGCCCACCTTCGCGCCCTCAGCCACCAGGCGCGCAATCACGTGCGAAGCGAGGAAAGTCTTACCCGCACCGGGAGGGCCCTGAACCGCCACATAGGAGCGGTCGAGAGCGCGAACCGCCGCGTGCACGGCATCGACCGTGGGCAGGTCAGAGCCGGAAAAATCAACCTCACGGGGTAGATTTTCTGCATTTTTGGCGTTCGAGACGCTCTTCTTGAGGCGCGGTGCGCGGCGGAACAGTAGGTCCGCGGAGGCGCTCTCCACCCCCGTCAGCGAAGCCGCCGCATCGAGCACGCTCGGCAGGGTGCGGGAGGGGTCAGAGGGCTCGGCGGACTCGCTGGAAGCCCCGGAATCCTCGGCGGGCATGGGGTCATTAAGCACGGGGTCGCTCGGCATGAGGGCACCGTCGAAGAGCAGCCCGTGCACATCGGCCTGCAGAGCCGCCTCAATCGTTGCCGTAGACACCGGATCGCCAGGACCAATACCCGAAGGCAGGGCACGGTGCGGCTCATCCTTCACGCGGATGCGCTCCTGCAGAAGCACCTCCAGGAACTCGCCGGCCGGCTCGTCCGCTGCTTCTTCGGAATCCTCGGAATCCTCGGACTCGGCACCGAAACCGCCCGGTGCCACCGCCAGCACGCGCACGCCAAAGAAGCCCGTCGCCGCCAGCTCGGTGGGCACCCGCTCACCCGGATTCGACGCGCGGAAATAGTTCAGCTGCGACTCCATGCGGTCCAGCGCAATCTGCGGGCTCAACCCCGCCTCGTACGCACAAAACACCGCGCGGTCAGAGGGTGCAATCACCAGGCTCGGGTCAGCCTCAACTCGCGCACGCAGCAGGCGCACCTGCGCGCCGCGCACACGATACCAGCCGGGGGCGCCCTCAACCTCAGCGGGCTCCTTCATGGCGGTGGCGAACGCCTCCTCCTCGGCGGGGGTGCTCAGAAGCACCTGGGCCTGCTCGGTGGTGAGCACCTGCACCCGGTCAAGGTACGCGTAATCGCGGCTCGCCACCCACGCCGCCGGGCCGTCCTCCAGGCGGCGAATGTGTTCGCGCCAGAACGGGGCGCGCTCGCGGCGGTGGTAGTTCGTCATGGACAGCAGCATCGCCGCCTCAAGCTCGCCGGCACCCCAGCCGCGCTCCGCCGCATGCTCTTCGAGGGAGGCGAGCTGGGCATCCAGCAGACACTGCAGGCGGTACTGTTCGCTATCGTTCTCCACCGCGGCGGGCACCCGATACATGACCGGGTGCTCCTCGGTTTCGGGGTCGTCAGTGGTTTCTTCGGTGACAAGTTCCGGGGCATCGGTCGCAAGGGCAAGGGAAGCCGCCGCGTTCAGGCATGCCGGGCACTCGTCGCAGGTCAGAAAATGAGGGATGCGCTCGGCAAGTTCCGCCGGTTCCGTGCCCTCGTTCAGTGCCCGGGTCAGCAACACGAGACGCTGCTCCTGCAGGCGAATCAGCGGCAGAATACGCGCCGAATCAACCCGGTGAGGTTGAGGAACGGGGGAGTGGTGCTCGGCGGGCTCCGATTCGGATTCCGCGCCGCACTCATCCGCGCCGTGCTCCAGGTAGAGGTCGAGGCGCACCGCGTTCTTGGCACTCTCGGCGGCACCGGCGGTCAGCAGGTGCGCCGCCAGGGCACCGCGCAACAGCGCCCGATGCGCCGCCTCACCCGTGTGCGGGGTACAGACGATTCGCGCGGTATTGCCCTCGGCGGTGCTGTCCACAGTCGCGCGTTCCAGCCGGTCAAGCCCCACCGAGTAGGTCAGCCCCGCCGCGGAGGTTGCCACCAGGGGCACCGGGCGCGCCGTGCCACCCGCATGTTCACCGGTGACCACTCCACCCTCGGCCAGCACCCGCAGACACTCGCGGTAGGCCTCGCGGGCGCGCGCCGACTCCTCGGGGGCCGGGTGGGCAGACTGCTTCTGTGCACGTTCCTGAAGCTCGGTGTAGAGCCGCAGCTCGCAGGCGGAGGTTGCGGTCAGATCGGCGAGGGTGAAGGTAAGGTCCATGGTGGCTTTTCTGCTGGAGAAGAGAGAAACGGGGCGGGCGTGAAACCCGCAGGGGGAGTGGGTGCGAGTCCCGATTGGGAGGGGTTATCAGCACCCCGAGCCACCCCCGCCCCGAGAGGTTGATTTTCAGGTTTCACGTGAAACACTACAGAAAATCAACCTGTTCGGGATGATTTAGAGGGCTTTCGGGCCGTATAAACGCACCCGCTAGGAGGCGGCACCCGTCGCGGGCACCTCAGAAGCCGGGGCACTCGTCCCTTCCGAAGCCGTCGCAGGCGCGGGGGTTGAAGCCGCCGCAGAGGCACCCGCAGAAGCATCGGCAGACGCACTCGGCGCGCTCGAACGGTCCGCAATCGCGGCCGCCGCAGCGTCCACGCGCTCCTTCGCCGCGGGCAGGGCCTCCGCCCCGCCCAGGTCGTTCAGAATAATCGCAAAGATCAGGCGCGTGCCGTCCGGGCGGGTCGCCACGCCGCACAGCGAGGACACCGTGTAGAGGGTACCCGTCTTGGCGCGCACGAAGCCGCGTGCGTGCACCGAATTTGCCGCCGCAAAACGATCGGCCAGGGTTCCGCTATCGCCCGCGAGCGGGAAGGCCTGCATGAGCTGCTCGGCGCGCTCATCGGCGTTGAGCAGGGCCACGGTCTGCGCCAGGGTTCGGGCGGTCACGCGGTCCGTCAGGGACATGCCGCATACGTCGGCCTGCACCAGGTTTTCCACGGTCACGCCGGCATCCACGAGCGTCTGGCGCACCGTCTGCTGGGCGGCCTCGGCGCTACCCTCCCTGCCCGCGGCGATGGCGGCGTAGCGTCCCAGAACCTCGGCCAGGGCGTTATCGGATTCGAGCATCATGTGCTGCGCCTGCTCGAACAGGGTGGCCGACTCCACCGACCCCACCTCGGTCGCCCCGGTGGGTGCGGTCGCGCGCTCGGCCAGGGTGAAGCTCAGGCCAGGCTCCTTGCCGGCGGCGTTGAGCGCATCCACGAACGCCTGCTGGGCGGCCACGGCGGCGTCCTCCGGGCGCACCGGGTTACTTGCGGTCGACTTGCCCGGCACCGTGTGCGATTCGAGCGCAATCGGGTGGATGGGGGTAATTTGCCCGCTGGACACGTCGCCCTCCTCCCAGCCGGGGTTGACGCTTGGGCCGGTGAAGAGCGCGGTGTCCAGGTAGACGGGCATGGCGCCGGTCGGCTTATCGCCCGCGGCAACGGCCTTGACCGTCTGCTCGGCAAGGGTGGCCAGGCCGGCCCGGCCCACGACCTGCTTCGGGTCCGAGGCTCCCGCACCCAGCAGGGAGTCGCCTCCGGCCACGAGGTACAGCGCATCGCCCTGGCGCACCGCGCGGGTGGTCAGGCGGGCCTGCAGGTTGGCGTGACGGCTCAGGGTGAAGAAGGTCAGGATCTTGAAGGTGGAGGCGGGCACGCGCGCGGCATCGGCATTGGCGGCGTAGAGGTCGCCCGGCGCGGTGGCCGTGCCGGTGAGGCCGCCGTCCAGGCCGGTCACGAGGATGCTGTACTGCGGGTAGGTGCCGTCGGCAAATAGCTTGTCGAGGCTGGAACGCAGGCGCTCGGCATCCTCCGCGTTCAGTGCGGGTGCGAGGCTCGGGGTGGCGCTTGCGGAGGCGGTGGCCGGCTCGCTGGCGGTGCCGGATGCGCTTCCCGAGGGGCTTGCGGACCCCTCCGGGCGCTTCTGCTCCACGGCCGCTGACCCGCAGGCGGTCAGCAGGAACATGCCGCCGAGAGTGAGGGCGGCGCGGCGGGTGAGGGTTCGGCCGGCGTGAGGGCGGCCGGGGGTCTGTGCGTGAGGATTGAAGGAGGGCATCCTTCGAGCATAGCGGCAGGGCGCGCCGGGTATCGAATTGGGGCGTTACCTACACCGCCCCGTTTTGCCCCCGTAATACGCGGTTTCGGCACGTGCGAACGGGTTACAATGGGTGAGTTCAACACCTAGCTTTCGCACCCGTGCGCCGATGTCGCCGCGAAAGTGACCTTAACTCACGAGAAAGAAGGTTCCGATGGAACTCGACGTCACTATTGAAATCCCCCGCGGCTCCCGCGTGAAGTACGAAGTGGACCACGAGACCGGCCGCCTGCGCCTGGACCGCGTGCTGTTCACCTCCATGCAGTACCCCACCGCTTACGGTTACTTCGAGAACACCCTGGGTGAGGATGGCGACCCGCTGGACGCAATGCTGATCCTGGACGTTGACGTGGTTCCCGGCGTGCTGGTTGAGGCTCGCCCCGTTGCAGTGTTCAACATGACCGACGAGGCTGGCGGCGACGCTAAGGTTCTGTGCGTTCCCACCGACAAGCGCTACGACCACATCAAGTCCCTGGCTGATGTTCCCGAGCAGCTGAAGGCTGAGATTCAGCACTTCTTCGAGCGTTACAAGGACCTGGAGCCCGGCAAGTGGGTTAAGGGCGAGGGCTGGGAAGACCTGGCTGCTGCTGAGAAGATGGTCCAGGAGGCTATCGACCGTTTCGCAGCTGAGGGTCACTAAGCTGCCGCACCGTTAGGTGCACCCGGTTTTTAGGGGGGCGTGTTCCCCGTGTCTGGTTCGTGCGAGTTTTCGTGCGTGCTGGAGGCGGTGGGCACGCCCCCCCTTTTTTGTGTTCCTTGGCTGTGTTTGGGGGTGTCGGAAGGGCAGGTGTAACCGAACTATTCTTCGGAAAACAGCCTCGGAGCACCTCTGGGAGTGCTAATATGGGCATATTACGAAGAATAGTTCGTATAACCTGAGGTTCTGTAGCGGTGAGGAGGAAACCCTATGGCATTCGACGCAGCAGGGTTCGCGCAAGAATTTGGTGCGCAGGTTCGTGCCGTCCGCAAGTACGAAAAAATCACCCAAATGGAGTTGGCGTGGATGGTCGGGCTCAGCGATAAAACAATCCGCGATATTGAGCGTGGGCTACCCGGCCCGTCAATTGGCGCGGTCCTCAAGGTCGCCCAAGAGCTCGGCATTGAGCTGGCCATTACTAACCCCCTCACCTAACCCCTCCCGCACACTGCGATAGAAAACAGAACCTGGAGAAAAGCCATGACAGATGAACTTATGGCAGATGTCTATAAAGATGGTGTTCTCGCCGCATATTTGAGGCGAGACGCCAACGGGCTGATTCATTTCACCTACCGGGCAGGTTATGAAGGCCCGGCAATTGCCACGAGCCTGCCTTTAGACGCGGAATATACCGCAGAATCAATTCCCCCTTTCTTTCAGAATCTTTTGCCCGAAGGCTATAGGCTCGACGTTGTCAGTTCCGAGAAAAAAATCAGTAAAAATAACACCCTAGGCTTATTGCTGGTGATTGGTTCTGACGTTCCAGGCGATGTGCAAATTATTGAGCACGGGCGGGAACTGTACACCGCCCCTGCCGCACTGGTGAATAACCCTGAGGTTGTTTCCTTTGCAGAACTGATGGGCACGGTTGACCGCCGAGGACTGCCTGGCGTTCAGGAAAAGCTGAGCGCCGTCATGAAAACCCTGCCCGTGCATTGGAAGGGCGCCGGCTACGATGCGCTTCTGAAAATCAGCCCACAACGCATGCCCGGGCTCGTGGAAAACGAAGCTGCCCACCTCACGGCGGCCGCGCTCATGGGGATTCCCGTAGCTCAGCATGAGCTTGTCTATGATCGAGACGGCGTATCAGGTTTGATGGTCTCCCGTTTCGACCGAACACCCTCCGGGGGGCGCATCGCCATGGAGGATGGTGCACAGATTTTGGGTGTTCCTTCGGGTGAGAAATACACGGAAGATAACCCTGCTGTGACAACAGAAAGTGTCATTCAAGCAATGGTGAAAATCGCTGCTTCCCCGGCTATTGCCCGCAGGAATCTTTACATGCACTTTCTCTACGCTTGGCTGACTGGCAACGGTGACCTACACGCAAAAAATATCTCGCTCCTCAAGGGACGCCGTGGATGGGAAGTAGCTCCTATCTACGACATCCCCTGTTCGCTCGTGCACATTAAATCTCTATCCATGGCGCTTAGCGTCAATGGAAAAGATAATTCGAATCCCGGTGACGGTTCGCCGCCCGAAGATTGGAAGATTACTGTTGACGATTGGCTTGCTCTCGCAGAGACTATCGGTCTTCCGCCTAAGGTGCAGAAAGACGCTCTAACGCGTGCTCTCAAAGCGGCTCGAGCAGTTCGCTGGCCCACAGACCGAGCCGCCCCGGGATATATTTTCAACTCGAATGCCTCACCGTTTAAGGCCATGCAGAAAGAGTTGGAACGCCGCCAGAATGAGTTTGAAGAGTACCTTCATCCGCGCTCCTAAGACTCCTGACTTCTTGAGCCTTCGTTATTTCTAAATTTTCCTCGTGAAGTATCTATCTACATAGACACTTCGTAATTTCTATAAAGGAACCACCATGCAGAATGGACGCGCAGGACGCCTGCATCCGGCCGTCGGCACCGCCCGCCGACACCTCGCCGCCGCCCTCGAAAAGCTCCTCGGCGCCGGAAGCATCAAAGCCACCGGACGCTCCCGCACCAGCCGCACCGCACCCGCCCCGGACGCCGCCGACCTGCCCCTGCTCCTGGTCGCCTGCAGCGGCGGCCCCGACTCCCTCGCGCTGGCCGCCATTGCCGCGCACTTCGCCCGCCGCGGCGACGTGCGCGTGGGCGCCGTCATCGTCGATCACAGCCTGCAGGAAGGGTCCGCCGAGGTTGCCGCGCAGACCGCGCAGACCCTCACCGACCTGGGGCTTCACCCCGTCATCACCGAGAAGGTGCAGGTTCCCGCCGGCAACATGGGCCCCGAAATGGCGGCACGCACCGCCCGCTACGCCGCCTTCGAGAAGGTAGTTAAAGCCACCGGCGCCCGCGCCGTGCTCCTCGGTCACACCCTCGACGACCAGGCGGAAACCGTGCTGCTCGGCCTGAGCCGCGGCTCCGGAACCCGCTCCCTGGCGGGCATGCCGCCCGTGCGCGTCGAAGGGGGCGTCACCTACCTGCGCCCCTTCCTCGGCCTGCGCCGCACCGACATGCTCGACATCTGCGAGGCCGAAACCCTCACCCCCTGGATTGACCCGACCAACGCCGATCAGTCCCTCATGCGCGCCCGCATCCGCCACAGCGTGCTGCCCTACCTGGAGGAGCACCTCGGCGGGGACGTGGCCCGCTCCCTGGCGCGCACCGCCGCGGTGGCCGGCCCCGATGCAGACTACCTCGACGAGCAGGCGCAGACCGCCTACGAGCAGGCGCTCCTGCCCGCCGGAACCGCCGTGCGCGGCATCGAGCGCGAGGATGCCGTGCTGCTTGACCGCGTGCGCACCGCCGAGCTGCACCCGGCGCTGCGCCTGCGCGTGCTTGCCACCGCCTGCAAGGCCGCCGGGGGAGAGAACCCGGGCTTCGAGCGACTGCAGGCGCTAGACGCCTTCACCGCCGAGCACGCAACCGCAGGTCCCGTGCAGATGCCCGGCCACGTGAGCGCCTACCGCCGCCGCAGGGTTGCGCACCCGGTGACCGGTGAAAGCGTGGATGCGCTGGTCCTCGTGCCCACTCGCGGGTAGCCATCGCTCCGCCGCCGGGGGCTTCGGGGCCGACCGCCGCAAACCTGCCGTCCTGCCCGCATATAGTTCTCCCACATGCGGGTTCGTGTATTGCGCACGCCTCGAATCGGGCGCCCCGCGGGTGCGCGAGGGGGAGGTGAGGTGCGCCGAAGCACGTTTTTAAGCCATACTTAAAGCGAACACCATCCACATTGTCCGGTGCGGGGTGCCCGCCAGCGAGCGGTCTGCGCCCTCCCGGAGGCGCAGTAGCGTCCAAATATACGAAGGAATTATCGTGCAGGCTATCGACGTGAAGGACGATATCAAGAACGTACTCTTCACCAAGGAAGAGATCAATGCGAAGGTCGCCGAGCTGGCGGCTCGCATCGACGAAGACTACGCCGGCAAGGACGTGCTGCTCGTGGGCGTGCTGAAGGGCGCCATCATGGTGATGGCTGACCTCTCCCGCGCGCTGAAGGGCCACTACACCATGGACTGGATGGCTGTCTCCTCCTACGGTTCCGGCACCAAGTCTTCCGGCGTGGTTCGCATCCTGAAGGACCTGGACACCGACCTGGTCGGCCGCGACGTGCTGATCGTTGAGGACATCATCGACTCCGGCCTGACCCTGGCCTGGCTGCAGCAGAACCTGATTTCTCGCGGCGCCGCAACCGTTGAGATTTGCGCCCTGCTGCGCAAGCCCAAGGTCGTCAAGGCCGACGTCAACGTCAAGTACGTTGGCTGGGACATCGAGCCCGAGTTCGTGGTCGGTTACGGTCTGGACTTCGCCGAGAAGTACCGCAACCTGGACTGCATCGCAACCCTGCACCCGCACGTGTACTCCTAAACTTCATCGTCGGCACCCGAAACGCCGATACACGCCCCGCCTCCCGCCGTTTGTGCGGGGGCGGGGCGTTCCCGTACCCGCACGCGGGATGGCTGGGGGAGGGTCGCATCCTTTAGCCCGCAGGTGAAATAGAGAAGAAGGGTACCTGGCCCCCGGCCGCGGTAGGGTACATTTAAGGTTGCATCGTTGGGCGTTCCGGCACGAAAATGCCGCAGCCCCAACGGGTTACAGCCGCAACGTAAGGACAAAGCATTGGCGCAAACCCCCAATACTCCGCAGAAGGGCACGGATAGCTTTCTGAAGAAGCTTATCAACGGCCCCTGGTTCTGGCCGGGCGCAATCGCCGTGGTCATGCTGGCGTTCTTCATGAGCTCCCTCTTCACTCAGACCTCGCGTCAGGTGGACACGAACGTGGGTATTCAGCTGCTCAACGACCACCAGGTCAAGAGCGCGAAGATTTACGACGGTGATCAGCGCGTGGACCTGCAGCTCAAGGAAGACTACAAGAAGGGCAACGACAACTACGGTAAGTCGGTGAACTTCTACTACGTGCAGCCCCGCTCTGAGGACGTGGTCAAGGCCATGAACTCCGCCGAGCTGGAAAGCTACACGGACCAGCCGGTTGAGCACAGCTTCCTGAGCTCCCTGATTTCGCTCCTGCTGCCGATTCTGCTCTTTGGCGTGCTGTTCTGGTTCCTGATGGGACGCGTCGGAGGCGGCTCCTCCGTGATGAGCTTCTCCAAGTCCCGCGCGAAGAAGTTCACCAAGGACAAGCCGGATGTGCGCTTCAGCGACGTTGCCGGCGTGGACGAGGCGCTCGCCGAACTGGAAGAGGTTCGCGAGTTCCTGGCTGAACCCGAGAAGTTCACCCGCCTGGGTGCAAAGATTCCCAAGGGCGTGCTGCTGTACGGCCCTCCCGGCACCGGTAAGACCCTGCTCGCCAAGGCTGTGGCGGGCGAGGCTGGCGTGCCGTTCTACTCGATTTCCGGCTCCGACTTCGTTGAAATGTTTGTGGGCGTGGGTGCCTCCCGCGTGCGCGACCTGTTCAAGGAAGCAAAGAGCGACCCCGCCGCCATCGTTTTCGTCGACGAGATTGACGCCGTTGGCCGCCGCCGCGGCGTCGGCATGGGTGGCGGTAACGACGAGCGCGAGCAGACCCTGAACCAGCTGCTGGTTGAGATGGACGGCTTCGACGGCAACTCGAACGTCATCGTCATTGCGGCAACGAACCGCCCCGACGTGCTCGACCCGGCGCTGCTGCGTCCCGGTCGTTTCGACCGCCAGATTGGTGTGGACGCCCCCGACATGAAGGGCCGCGAGCAGATTCTGCGCGTGCACGCCGCCGGCAAGCCCATTGCCAACACCGTGGACCTGGCGCAGGTTGCGAAGCGCACCCCCGGCTTCACCGGTGCCGACCTGGCGAACGTCATGAACGAGGCGGCCCTGCTGACCGCCCGCGATAACGGCAACGTGATTGACGACCGCGCCATCGACGAGGCCATCGACCGTGTGATGGCCGGCCCGCAGCGTTCCTCGCGCATCATGAACGAGCACGATCGCAAGGTCACCGCCTACCACGAGGGCGGCCACGCCCTGGTTGCGGCGGCACTGCGCAACTCCGCGCCCGTCACCAAGATTACGATTCTTCCGCGCGGCCGCGCCCTGGGTTACACCATGGTCATGCCGCAGGACGACAAGTACTCCACGACCCGCCACGAGCTGCTGGACCAGATGGCCTACGCGATGGGTGGCCGTGCGGCGGAGGAGATTGTATTCCACGACCCCTCGACCGGTGCGTCCAACGATATTCAGAAGGCGACCGACACCGCCCGCAAGATG
Source organism: Rothia sp. HMSC068F09 (assembly GCF_001812775.1). Lineage (NCBI taxonomy): Bacteria > Bacillati > Actinomycetota > Actinomycetes > Micrococcales > Micrococcaceae > Rothia > Rothia sp. HMSC068F09. Next base: position 11,298 of record NZ_KV810410.1, on the reverse strand, counting down.
GTCACCGATTACGGCATGAGCTCCGTGATTGGTTCCGTGAAGCTTGGCGGCGAGGATACCGAGCCGTTCCTGGGTGGCGGTGGCGCTTCGGCCCGCAACTACTCGGATGAGACTGCGGCCAAGGTGGACGCTGAGATTCGCGCCCTGCTGGAGCAGGCCCACGATGAGGCGTTCGCGATTCTGCTGGAGAACCGCGACGTGCTGGACCGCCTGGCCTTCGCCCTGCTCGAGAAGGAAACCCTGCTCGAGCATGAGATTGCCGAGATCTTCAAGGACGTTCGCAAGCGCCCCGAGCGCGAGTACTGGTACTCCAAGCCGACCCGCGAGCGCACCGATATTCCGCCGGTGAAGGCTCCGAGCGAGCTGGCTCATGAGGCGCAGAAGGCCGAAGCTCCGGTGGCTCCTGCAACCCCGGCTGTACCTGCCCCGCAGGCACCGACTCAGCCCGTTCAGCAGGCGCCCCAGGCCCCGGTAGCACCGGCGGCCGACCCGGATGCCGACCCGACGGTCGCCATGCCGCCGCAGCAGTACCCGAACTACCCCGTGCCTCCGACGACCCCGAACCGTCCGGCCGCACCCGGTGAAAACAACCAGAATGGAGCAGAGAATGAGCGAGGCTAAGAACGCCGTCGACCAGCCGCGTATTGAGGCGGCTGTGCGCGAGATTCTGCTCGCGATCGGTGAGGACCCGGACCGCGACGGCCTGCAGCAGACCCCGGCCCGCGTGGCGCGCGCCTACGCGGAGTTCTTCTCGGGCCTGCACCAGGACGCTGGCGAGATTCTGGGTACGACCTTCGATATCGCCCACTCCGAGATGGTGCTCGTGAAGGACATCCCGTTCTACTCGACCTGTGAGCACCACCTGGTGCCCTTCCACGGCGTGGCGCACGTGGGTTACATCCCGGGCCCGGACGGCAAGGTCACCGGCCTGAGCAAGCTCGCCCGCGTGGTGGAGATGTACGCCCGCCGCCCGCAGGTGCAGGAGCGTCTGACCACCCAGGTGGTGGAGGCTCTGGAGGAGCACCTGAACCCGCGCGGTGCCATCGTGGTGATTGAGGCTGAGCACATGTGCATGTCGATGCGCGGCGTGCGCAAGCCGGGCGCGAAGACCGTGACTAGCGCGGTACGCGGCGCGCTCATGAACACCGCAACCCGTGCGGAGGCGATGAGCCTGATCTTCTCGCAGCGCTAAGCATCGGAATGAGCATATTGCTATGCGACAGGGGGCAGGATTCTAAGGAATCCTGCCCCTGCGCTGTGCCCCTGCGCTGTGTAGCCGCTTTTGTTGGGTCGTATGACGAGTGCCCTTGCGCGAAGAGCATCAGTGATTGTAAAGTCGTTACTACTAGAACCGGCACCACTGCCTGATGAATGATTGAGAATTCTGAAGGAGTACAGGACCGGTCTTCTTTTTTAAGTGATTGACGCGCATCCCTCATTTGGGGGCAGACACACTAAAAGGGGCGGAGGTTTTCACCTCCGCCCCTTTTGTCGTGCGGTTGTGGCCCCTCGGGGCCGCCGGTGCTTAGCGCCGTTCCGGGCCTTTAGAAGGCTCGAAGAGCCTTAGCCCTCGTTCTTGTTGTCCCAGCCCAGTGCGAGGGTCACGATCAAGCCCACGGCAATGAAACCGCAACCGGTCGCAGTACCGAAAGCAATCCAGCGTACGGCCGGAGCGTTCTCGGCCAGAACGATAACAAACAGCGAAGCAATCGCGATCAGGGACAAAATCCACGCGCCGGTCTTCATATTCACGATGAGTCACTTCCTAGAGTATGTATGTGTATGAGGTGCCCAACCCACACCGCTGTGACGCAGGCAGAGCATACCCTCCCAGGATACCCCTAAATCGGTATGCCATATGCAAATATGGCGCGCTGTGTCATCCGGCAGATTCGGTACGATTAAAACCATGACCGAATCCACCCGTGTAGCACCCCTGCCCTGCGATGCGCTCGCCGCCGAACGCACCCTCGTGATGGGCATCCTCAACGTCACCCCCGACTCCTTCAGCGACGGCGGCCAGCACTACGCCGCCACCGACGCCATCGCCCGCGCCGCCCGCATGATTGCCGAGGGCGCCTCCATTATCGACATTGGCGGTGAGTCCACCCGCCCCGGTGCCGTGCGCATCAGCGTGGAGGAGGAGCAGCGCCGCATCCTGCCCGTCATCGAGGCAGTCGCGCAGATGGGCACCACCATCAGCGTTGACACCATGAACCCGCAGACCGCCCGCGCCGCCATTGCCGCCGGTGCGCACATCATCAACGATGTGTCGGGTCTGAACGTGAGCGATGAAATGATTGAGACCGCCGCGGAGCTGCAGGTGCCGTACATCCTCATGCACGCGCGCGGCACCTCCCAGACCATGGACAGCCTGGCGGAGTACCCGTGCGGCGTGGTCACCGAGGTCGTGGAGGAGCTGACCGATCTGCGTGAGCGTTTCCTTGCCGCCGGTGTGCTGCCGCAGAACCTGATTCTTGACCCGGGTCTGGGCTTTGCGAAGGGCGGCATGCAGGACTGGGAGCTGCTCGCCGCCCTTGACGAGCTACAGGGCTTGGGCCACCGCCTGCTCATTGCTGGTTCCCGCAAGCGTTTTATCGCGAACGCCCTGACCGCGGCGGATGCGGCCCTGGCCGAGCGTCTGAAGGCGACCGGCTTCACCGCAACCGAGGCGGGTGAGGCTGAACGCGAGCTGTGGCACTCGCTGACGGAGCCGCGCCCGGCCGAGCATCGCGCGGCAGCCTCCGCGGCGGTGACCGCCCTGGTGGCCGCCCGCGGCGTGTGGGCGGTGCGCGTGCACGACGTGCCCGCTAGCGTGGACGCGGTGACTATTGCCTCCGCGCTGCGCGCCGTCATGTAGGTACCGCCCCCCCTATGCACCTCACGGGGCTCGGCTCACGCGCCGGGTACCCGCTACAACCAACCACTGAGGAGACTCCATGCCGAATTCGGCCTACGCCCACCACGACCGCATCACGCTTAGTGGCATCACCGCCGTGGGTTTCCACGGCGTTCTCGACTTTGAGAAGCGTGACGGTCAGCCCTTCACCGTCGACGCGACGCTCTACACCGACTTCGCGGACGCCGCCGCGGGGGATGACCTGGAAAAGACCACGAACTACGCGCAGGTGGCCGAGCTGATTCACCAAAAAATCGTCTTCGGCTCGCTTGACCTGATCGAGACGCTCGCCGTGCGGATTGCCGAGGGGATTCTCTCCGAGTTCGCGCGCATCGACGCTGTGGAGGTGAAGGTCTCCAAGCCGCAGGCCCCCATCACCGTTCCCTTCGAGAACGTGGCGGTGAGCGTGTTCCGCGAGCGTATTCCCGAGTCCCTGCAGGCCGCCATGCCCGGTACCGAAGGGAGGTGCTAACGATGCCGCTCAGGCCGCTTTCCGCCCATCGCGCCGTGCTGGCGCTGGGCTCAAATCTGGGCGAGAGCGAGAGCACCATTGAGCGTGCCGTCGTCGACCTTCGGGAGGCGGGCGTGCGCATCCTGCGGGTCTCGCCGCTGTACCGTACCGCTCCGGTGGGTGGGCCGGAGGGTCAGCCGGACTACGTGAACGCTGTGATTGAGGTGTCGACCGAGCTGAGCCCCTACGAGCTGCTGAAGCTGTGCAACGCGGTGGAGGCGGCGCATCACCGCGAGCGCCTGGTGCGCTGGGGCCCGCGCACCCTCGATATTGACGTGATTGACTACGAGGGTACCGTCTCTGATGACCCGGTGCTGACTCTGCCGCACCCGCGCGCGCACGAGCGGGCTTTTGTGCTGACGCCGTGGGCGCGCATGGATCCGGAGGCGCGCCTGCTGGTGGCGCGCAGCGATGGGGGCGCCGTAACCTACGTGCCGGTGAGCGTTGCGGAGCTTTCCCGCGACCTCAACCTGACCCACGAGGACGCCGGCGAGGACGCAATTCGTTATATGCGTGAAATGAACCTGTCCGTTAGCCCCTAAGTGTGGCACTCTGGAAGGTAGAGGAATCGACCGAAAGGAAACACCATGAAACCCCTCCGGTATTCGGCGGTGCTCTGGACGGCGATAGGCGCCGCGGCGCTGACCGTGCTGGTGAACGCGGTGCTGGTGAACGCCGGTCATAGCGAGCTGCATTTCTCGTGGATGCTCGGGCTGGTGTGCCTGCTCGTGGCCGCCGGCGCGGTGTGGCTGGGGGTGCAGGTGGCGCGGTATCGCCGTATTCGGACGCGCGAGAAGGCACCGCACATGGGTCCGATTCTGGCTGCGCGTGCCCTGGCCTATGCGCAGGGTTCGATTCTGACGGGTTCCCTGCTGACGGGTGTGTGTGCCGCAATCTTTGGTTTTCACCTGACGGTGGCGCCTGCCCGCGGTCTGTCTGCGCTTTTCTGGCAGGTCGTGGTGAACCTGGTCTGTAGCGTTGCGCTGCTGGCGGCCGGCCTGTGGGCGCAGCATTGTTGTCGTATTCCGCCGGGGGAGGACGAGGACGATTCTCCCTCCGGTTCCGTGAAGTCGCGAGAGGGAGGAACCTATGCCGGCTCCTAAATCGAACAATTATTCTCAGAATCCCATGCCGCAGGGTGGCGGCCCGGGACAGAACCCCGCGCCGACCACACGACCCGCCGGGGTCCCCCCGGGCCTGCCCGGCGTGGGCGGGCCTGCACCCCGGCAGGCCGCACCCGACCCGCAGTGGCAGCCCGCGGCCCCCGGCTACCTGAAGGTTCGCTTCATCCACACCGTGGCCGCGTTCGTGCCGGTGCTGCTGGTTGGGCTGGGCCTGGATGCACTCGCGGTTCTGACCGACGGACCCCTGTGGATGCGCATCCTGGGTGTGCTGGTGGCTCTCGCTGCGGTGTTCTGGGGCGGCTGGTGGCTGCTCACCACCCCGCGCCGCACCCGCGCCCTGGCCTACGCGCTGGAGAGCAACCACCTCATGACCCGCCGCGGCCTGGTTTTCCGCAGCATCACTTCGATTCCGTACGGGCGCATCCAGTACGTTGACGTCGATTCGGGACCGCTCGAGCGTCTCAGCGGGGTGTCGCGTCTGACGGTGCGCACCGCTGGTGAGGCCGCCGGCACGGTTGTGGTGTACGGCGTCCCGAACGACATCGTGGATGCGGTCCGCGCCGAGCTGGTGCACCGCGCCGATGAGCGAATGGCGGCCCTGTAATGAGCGCGCCCGTTCCGAACAATAACGTCCCGAGCGGTGGCGCGCCGGGCGGCCAGGGCGTGGGTGGCCCCGGCGGCCCGCAGGAACAGACGTGGTGGCGTGCCGATATCCGCACGTTCATCATGAACCTGTGGTTCATTATTCTGCTGGCCTTCGGCTTCTTTCAGAGCATCATTCTGAATATTCTGACCACCCCGCCGAACGAGTGGGGCACGCGCCTGACGCAGGTGTTCAACGAGGACGACAGCTATTTCAGCGCGACGTATTCGCAGCTGATTGGCTTCGTCGTTCTGGTGCTGATTCTGTTTGCTGGCTCGCTTCAATGGTGGTTCACCCGCTACCACCTGGATGAGCTGGCGATTCACCGCCGCAGCGGCATCTTCTTCAAGAAGGAGCGCACGATCCGCCTGGAGAGCGTGCAGAGCGTGGATATTTCCCGTCCGCTGGTGGCACGCCTGCTGGGCCTGTCGGAGCTGCGTTTTGAGGTTGCGGACGGCTCCGGCGAGGCGCTGCACATCAAGTACCTGTCGCGGGCGAAGGCCACCCGGTTGCGTCATGCGGCTCTGCAGAGCATCTCGATTCTGCGGGCTCAGGGCAGGGGAGCCCGGGCCGGCTACCGGTCGGATGCGCCGCTCCCCTCGGGCGCGGCTTCCTCTGCCCCCTCGGCTCAGCCTGCATCCCCGGCTCAGCCTGCTCCCTCGATTCAGTCTGGTGCGCCCCGGCCCGGCATGTCCCAGCCCGGCGTGCCCCAGCCCGGCGTCTCGCAGCCTCATCCTGCGCAGTCCGACTCGGCTTCCGCGGCCTACCCCGCCGCTTCGCCCGCTCCGGCCGGAAACTTCCCCGAACCCGGTAACCCCGAGGGTGCGGTGGCCTTCCGCATCTCGACCGGCACCCTCATCATGTCGATTCTGCTGGAGAACCTCGTGTGGGTTATCCCGCTGGTCATCGTCATGGGTATGGGCGCAATTATCACGGCAATTTTCAGTGGAATCAGCCCGCTGTACATCCCGATGTTTGCCCTCCCGAGCCTCGGCGCGCCGCTCATCGGTTACGCGGGTGCGCTGTGGACCCGCTTCGATAACTCCGCGCGGTTCAGGATTTATTGCGGTGACCGCGGGGCCCTCACCCTGCGCTACGGCTTCACCGGAACCCACACGCAGAACGTGCTGCCGGAGCGCGTGCAGGCGGTTCAGGTTGAGCAGTCGATTCTCTGGAAGATGTTCGGTTGGTACCGCATCAAGATGACCATCGCCGGCGTGGGTATCGACAGGCCCGATCAGGGCGGGCTGACCCGCAACGTGGCCCTGCCGGTGGGCAATGCGCGCGAGACCGCCGCGGTGCTACGTCTGCTCCTGCCGGGGCTGGACGAGCAGCAGGCGCAGGTGCTCATGGCCGCGGCGCGAAGCTCCCAGAAGCGACAGGTGCCCGGTGCCCCGCAGATGCTGCAGGTGCCGTCCACGGCCCGCTGGCTTGACCCGCTCACCCTGCACGTTAAGGGCCTGACCAGCATTAACGTCTCTGCGCAGGGGAATCAGAGCCCCGCCTCCTCGCGCCCTGACGCGAACATCGAGGAGCACGCCCGCGGCGATCTGCTGCTGATCCGTAACGGCTTCTTGGTGCGCAGGCTGTCGGTGCTGCCGGTGCGGCGCGTGCTGGGCGTGCGCTGGACCCAGGGCCCGCTCGAGCGTGCGTGCGGATGCGCCACCCTGCGCTTCGACGTTGCGAAGGGCCCGGTGAGCACCACCATGAAGCACCTGCCGCCGCGCACGAGCCTGATTATCGCTTCGACCCTCACGGAGCGCCTGGAGGGTACCCGCGCCTACTACCGCGTGCCCGAGGCGCGTTAGCGCCGGAACCTCAACCGGCAAGGCCCGCCCGCACCACTCGGTGCGGGCGGGCCTCGCGACGTCTGCGCCGCCTCAGCGGCTCTCCACCACCCGACGCGCGGCCGGGTTATCCACAGGCGTAAACCAGCCGGAGGCGCCGCCCGGTGTGGGCGAATATACTTAAGAACCGTGGTACACCATTCAAAACCCGCCCGTTTGGGCATCGGAATCATTTCAGCCGGGAAGGTTGGCGCCGTCCTCGGCGCGGCCCTGCGCGCCTGCGAGCACACGATTGTGGGTGTTCACGCGGTGTCCGAGGCCTCCCGGGAGCGCGCCGCGATGCTGCTCCCCGACGTGCCGCTGCTTCCGGTGGAACAGATTGCCGAACGGAGCGAACTGCTGATTCTGGCCGTCCCCGACGACGAGCTGCCGGGCCTCATCACCTACCTGGCCTCCTCCGGGAGCATCACCGCCGGTCAGCTTTTGGTGCACACCTCCGGCCGTCACGGCACGGAGGTTTTCGCCCCCGCAACGGCCCTAGGCGCCATTGGCCTGGCCATTCACCCGGCCATGACCTTCACGGGCCTGTCCATGGACCTGCAGCGGTTGAACGGCACGAGCTTCGCGGTGACCGGCCCCGCCCCCTTCCTGCCCATCGCGCAGGCCCTGGTGGTTGAGATGGGTGGCGAGCCCGTCCACGTGGCCGAAGCGGACCGAGCCCTGTACCACGCAGCCCTGGCCCACGCCTCGAACCACCTCGTGACGATTCTGGGCCAGGCTCAGCAGATGCTCGCATCCATCGGCATTGAGGACCCGGCCCACTACATGGGTCCGCTGGTCCGCGCGGCCGTGGATAACGCGCTCGCAAGCGGCGAAGGGGCCCTAACCGGTCCCGTTGCGCGCGGCGATGCGGGTACCGTGGCCGCCCACATGAGGGCGCTCGGCGAGTATGCACAGGGAGAAAAAACAGGTGATATTACAGACTCTTACGCCGCTCTGGCGCATGCGACCGCAAAAAGGGCGCATAATAGAGGTTTGTTAAACGATGAACAACTGGAACGGATCGAAAGCCTGGTGGAACCTTCCGCGAACGTGGAGTACACCGGCGACACCGACGATTCTGCCCCCGAAAACAAGGAGTTCTCGTCATGACTGAGACTTCGATGCCCCGCGTCGTGACCACTATTGCGGAGTTCCGCACCGCTATCGCGCAGGCTTTGGCCACCGCGCAGGACGCCCTGGACCGTGCTGCCCGCCTCGAGGCGGAGCAGAACGGCACTGACGTTCAGTACCGTACCGCCACCCTGGGTTACGTGCCCACTATGGGTGCCCTCCACGATGGCCACGCCACCCTGTTGCGCCGCGCTTCCGAGCAGAACGACGTTGTTGCCGCCTCTGTGTTTGTGAACCCGCTGCAATTCGGCCCCGGCGAGGACTACGAGGCGTACCCGCGTACCCTCGAGGCCGACGCCGAGCTGGCTGGTGCCGCCGGCGTGAGCATCATCTTCGCCCCCTCGGTGGAGGAGATGTACCCCGACGGCGACCCGCTGATCCGCATCTCGAGCGGCGAGCTGGGCACCAAGTTCGAGGGCGCAACCCGCCCCGGACACTTCGACGGCGTGCTGACCGTGGTGAATAAGTTCTTCAACATCATTCGCCCAGCCGCCGGATCGCACCCGGTGAACGCGTACTTCGGCCAGAAGGACGCCCAGCAGTACATCCTGATTCAGCGCATGGTTCACGACTTCAACCACGACGTGACCCTGCGCCCCGTGGCCATTGTGCGCGACGATAACGGCCTGGCCCTCTCCTCGCGCAACGGCTACCTGTCGGATGAGGAGCGCGAATCGGCTCTGGTGCTCTCCCGCACCCTGGCCATGCTGCGCGAGAACTCGCTGAACCGCGGCTTCCACGAAATTGACCTGGAGGGCGCGCGCGAGCGCATCAACTCCACCCCGGGCGTGCGCCTCGATTACCTGGAACTGGTCGACCCGATGACTTTCGGCGAGCCGACCGAGGATTCGGAGCGCGTGCTGGCCCTGGTCGCCGCGTATGTGGGCCCGACCCGCCTGATTGACAACATGGACCTGCGCTAAGCGTTCGCTGAATTTCGTTTAGAGACTTCCCAACACACTACACAGATAGGTATCACCGTGAGCACTGAGCACCACGCCGCACCGGCGATTGCTGATATGTCCGAGCAGATGCAGATTCGCCTGGAGAAGCGCGCGAAGCTGATTGAGTCGGGTCGTGAGGCATACCCGGTGGGCTTGCTGGATTCCGAGGGTAACCGTGTGGAGCCCAACCACATCGAGGATCTGCGCGCCGAGTACGACCCGAAGCTGGAGTCCGGCGAGCTGAAGGCTGGCGACGAGACCGACCGCGTGGTGCACGTGGGCGGCCGCGTGGTGTTCGTTCGTAACACCGGTAAGCTGTGCTTTGCGACCCTGCAGGGCGGTACCGAGGGTAAGCGCATCCAGGCGATGCTGTCGCTGGCTGAGGTGGGCGAGGAGTCCCTGGCCGAGTGGAAGTCCCTGGTTGACCTGGGTGACCACGTGTTCGTGACTGGCCGCGTGATTGTGTCTCGCCGCGGTGAGCTGTCGATCATGGTGACCGACTGGAAGATGGCCTCGAAGGCTATCCGCCCCATGCCGGTTCTGCACAAGGACCTGAACGAGGAAACCCGCGTGCGCCAGCGCTACCTGGACCTGATGGTGCGCGAGGAGGCCCGCGAGCTGGTGAAGAAGCGTGCCCTGATTACCCGCACCGTGCGCCGCGTACTGGACGAGCACGGCTACGTTGAGGTTGAGACCCCGGTCCTGCAGCTGATTCACGGTGGCGCGACGGCTCGTCCGTTCCGCACCCACCTGAACGCCTTCGACCAGCCGATGACCATGCGCATCGCGACCGAGCTGCCGCTCAAGCGCGCCGTGGTGGGCGGTATTGAGCGCGTGTACGAGATTGGTCGCGTGTTCCGCAACGAGGGCGTCGACTCGACCCACAGCCCCGAGTTCACCACCCTGGAGTGCTACGAGGCGTACGCCGACCAGTTCGTGATGGCCGAGCGCATGAAGGAGATTATCCAGAGCTGCGCCAAGGCCGTCGGCACCGAGCGTATTGAGACTGAGAACGGCACCATCGACCTGTTCGGTGAGTGGAAGTGGGTTGGCGTGTACCCGGGCCTGTCCGAGGCCGTGGGCGTCGAGATTACCCCGGAGACCGACGCGTCCGTTCTGCGCGAGATTGCCGAGAAGCACGAGGTTGATATCGACCCGAAGTGGGACGCAGAGAAGCTCGTCATCGAGCTCTTCGGCGAGATTGTTGAGCCGACCCTGGTGAACCCGACCTTCGTGTACGATTACCCGCCGAGCGCCCAGCCGCTGGCCCGCCCGCACCGTTCCGGTGAGCCGCTGATTGAGGCCTGGGACCTGATTATCGGCGGCATGGAGCGCGGTACCGCGTTCTCCGAGCTGATTGACCCGGTGATTCAGCGTGAGCGTCTGACCGCCCAGTCGCTGCTGGCTGCCGCCGGTGACGATGAGGCGATGGAGCTGGACGAGGACTTCCTGCGCGCCCTGGAGCACGGTGCACCCCCGATGGGTGGCATTGGTCTGGGCATCGATCGTCTGATTATGCTGCTGGCCGGCGACCAGGACCCGGAGCGTCCGGGTACCGTGGTGCGTCAGCCCGGTATTCGCGAGACGATTCTGTTCCCGCTCATGAAGCCGGAAGCTTAATTTCTTATCTTGAGGGCCCGGACTCGTTCCGCGCGTGTTTGCGCGGGGCGTTCCGGGTTTGGACGCGGTGGGGGCCGCGGGCGCGTGTGCGCTCGCGGCCCCCGCTCTCGTATGCCCTGCCCGAGTGAATCCGGTACTCAGCCCTAAATGGGCTCGGGCGGGCTCGGCTCCGTGTTTCTCGTAGTCGTGTTTTCATCTCGGCGTTTTTGCTTCGGCGCTTTCGGATGTGGTGTTTTCGGGCGGCTTTTATCGGTTTGAAATTCTCCGGCTGTAGCTTAGTTTTGGCTAGTCAGCCGTATATGGGGACGGCGAGCGAAAAGTATTCTCGGTGAAGACTTACGGATTCGCAATGAATAGGGGCGTGCGGGTGTGGAATATACCGTTGAGATAGTTTTGCCGTTCCGCGCGGGATGAAGGATTATCCGCGAGATTATTCCTGCTGATTTCCTGACGCGCACCATTCAAATGCACGCGGCGCGTCTCTAGCGTTCGATCGGTGGGCTATTTAATGAGCCGACCCGCACAGCGGAGGCGATAATATGCGTACAGAGAACAGCCTCCGTATTGCGGCTCTTCCGAGTTGAGTGTGGGTGACCG
>NZ_KV810409.1:226165-284532 GCF_001812775.1 Rothia sp. HMSC068F09 | reverse complement strand
GTTCACTGTATGGTTTTTGGATAACAATCCAATAGGCAATAAAAAGAGCCCGCTTGCGCGGGCTCTTTTGCTTTAACAGCTAAAGCTGGGAAGGGGGCAGACCCAGGTGGGTCTGCCCCCTTTTTTTTTGTGCGCTCAGACCCTTGTCTATGGCTCTGTCTACAAGGAAGAATGCTCTTCACAGACACACTGGGATAGAGTAGAACCATGCACTACCCCATGTTTTCCCACGCACCAGAGCCAGTCGATCAGCAGCACCAACACAACGGTGAAGAACGAACGGCAGCCCTCTACGTAGAGAGCACACTGGAGCCCCATGAAGTATGGGCAGCACTCACTGAATACATTCACCTCTGGTGGCCCAGGCAGCTCCTACAGAGCGAGGAAAGCCATATAGACCTCTCCGCTGAGCTATTGCTCGAAGAGACCGAGAACGGTGATGTTATTCCTATAGCCCGTGTTATCCAATGCGTAAACGAAGACGTACTTACCATTGCCCCCTACCCGGGAACACTCCTAGGGCGCCTCCTGGGAGCGGATGAAGAGACAGAAGAGAGCCTGAGCTTCATCCTGGATGCCCTGGCACCGGAGACTGCAGAAGGACCGCTATCCCTGCTCGAGATGAGCAGCGGTACCTACAAAGGACTAGAGGATGAGGAGTTGGGCATCTACGCGGGACACGAAGAAGTAGCTGCGCTACTCATGGGTGCGTATGCCCGTTTCATTGGAGCTGAACTCCAGAAGGAAAAACTATAAGGTATTCTCGACCCTGTAGAGTGGTATGTCATGAGCACACAGGACCAGAACACCGCACAGCAGAAGGACGCACGCCCCATCTGGGCACGACTGCGCACCAACGCGGCTGCGGGAGAGGTACAACCTCAGCAATACAGCAAGACCGATGTGCTGAAGCAGAGCAATACCTGGTTCCGCAAGCAGGGCGTGCCCCTCATCATTCCTGCACGTCAACGTGCTCTTGATGCCTTCCCGCGCTCCGTGCCCTGGATCCTGTGGGCGAGCATCATGCACGTCTGCTATATCTTCCTACGCGATATCCTCATTCTCGTAGTTGATGACGCAAGGGGTTCCCTCCCGGAATACATTAAAGCCATCACGACCAACACTGCACTCAGCGATGAAGTGCTACCCATGCTCGTGCTCGGTGGCATCTTCCTCGTGATGCCGATAATCTCCGGTGTGTTCATTACTCTTGCCCATATGCTCATGGTCCGCACCCCGCAATGGGTGCAGATTACCGCGGGCGTTCTCACCGTGCTGGTTGCCTGGGCGCTCTTCGTCACCGGAGTATTCGAAGACAGTAACCTTGACGGCTTCGACTTCGTCTACGACGGAGCCCAAGCCTTCCCGCTCATCGTCGTGGGTATCTACCTTGCCATCTTCCTCGGCGTAGACACTGTACTGGGCTGGTCGCTCAAGCACGCTATCCACCAGCTCGCCTCCCTGCCGCCCATGATCGCGAAAGTACTGCCCGTGCTCATGGTGTCCGTGCTCTTCATCTTCGTGAACGCAGACCTCTGGAAGCTCGCCAACGGGCTCAGCTTCCCGCGCACCTGGGCTGTTCTGGGGCTTATGGGGCTACTTGCCGTGTTTGTGGTCGTCACGACCTCCCTAGAGCGCACGGCGCGTCTCCTGGGGCAGCGGAAGGGTGATGACATTGCACGCTTCACCGACAGCGACTACGAACAGGCCGCAGCCCGCGAAGGCGGAATCTGGAACACCGCCCAAGACTGGGTCGAAGAGAAGAAAATCCTCAAACACCGACCCCTCAAAACCGCCGCCTGGGGCAACCTCATCATCATCCCCATGATCGGGCAGATTATTCAGGCAACCCTCTTCATGCTGCTCGTCTTCGGGTTCTTCATGGGGTTCGCCTCCATTGCCATTAATGACGCCACTATCGAATCCTGGATGGCGGTCAAACCCGAACACCTCAAAATCCTCGGCGTAGACACCAACATCAACGCCGTGGTCATCAAAGTGTCCATGATTGTTGCCGTGTTCTCCGGGCTCAGCTTCGTCGCAACCACCAGTAGCGACGAAAAATACGCCCGAAGCTTCCTCAAGCCAATGATCGAGCGAATCAAGCACATCCTGATAATTCGCGATATCTACCTGGGTCTGCTCACAATGCCCAAAAACGAAGTACTCGTACCCCTCAGTGAGGATAATAGTGCGGAAAAAGAGCCTGACAAGGGATAAAAGGCAGGGTGCTAGTGGGCGGATAGGTCCATGGTGAGCAGGTTGAATACCAGATACACCATGAGTAGGGCCACCGCCGCATCAAGTACACGCCAGGCCTCCGGGCGGGCAAAGAGCGGACGTAAAATTCGTGAGCCGTAGCCAATCATGAGGAACCACAGCACGCTACCGCAGCAGCATCCCAGGTAATACCACCAGCGGCCGGGATCGCCCTGCGTATTAGCCAGAGAACCGAGGAAAATCGTTGTGTCCAACCATGCCAGCGGATTGAGGTAGGTGACCGCCGCCGTGGTTAGCAGGGCCGCCTTCAACGACTGCGCATCCTCGGTACCCTCCTCAACGACAACCGCATGCGGGGTGAAAACACGCTTCGCCGACTCGTAGCCGAACCACGCCAAAAACGCCGCACCCACATAGCGGAACACCTCAATAAACCACGGCGCCGCATCCAGCAGAGCACCAAGACCCACGATACCCAAGCCAATCATCAGAGCATCCGAGAGTACGCAGAAGATAATAATCGGGGTAATATGCCTGCCCAAAATACCCTGACGCAGTACAAAAGTTCCCTGGGCACCAATAGCCGCCACCAAAGAAATCGTGGTGGTAGCACCCAGAAACAGCAAGGACAGGGAGGTGGACATCGTGAAACTTTCTATGCGGGTCAAACGGGGCGCGGGCTTCGCGGATATGCGGGTGGTGGCTCCTCTAATACCAGCCTGCCAGGCAAAAGCCCGTGATACAGGGATATTGCCGCGTTAGCTACAGTGTGAAGCACCAGAGACGAGAATACGGGAAAAAGGACCCTAAATCTATCTAAATATTTTTACACTGCGTAAGATATTCTTATGACACGTTTCAGTACCGACCAGCTCACCACCTTCGCCACCGTCATCGAATACGGCACCTTCGACGCGGCGGCAGACATTCTGCGAGTGAGCCCCTCTGCTATCTCTCAGCGCATCAAAGCCATGGAACAGATCGCCGGAAAGGTCCTGCTACGTCGAAGCAACCCCGTCACCCCCACTGACGCCGGACAAAGCGTGCTGCGCATCGCCCGCCAGAGCGAATTCCTGCAGCAAGAAATGGAACGCGAGCTCATGGGCGCCGGAGGATTCCAAAGCGTCTCCGTGGCGGTCAACGCCGACTCGCTCGCCACCTGGTTTCTGGATGCTGTGGGCACGCTCAGCCGCGAAGACAGCATCTTCTGCGACCTGCGACGAGAGGGAGAATTTCACTCCTCCGCCATGCTCCGCTCTGGAGAAGTCATGGCAGTCATTACCTCCAAACCCGAAAAAATCCCCGGCTGCTCCGTCGAAACCCTCGGTGTGGCACGCTACTGGTGCGTCGCCACCCCCGACTACGTACAGCGATACCTCCCCGGCTGGCCCAAGCGCGTAAGCCGCGAAGAACTCAATCACGCCCCCGTCGTCGAATACGACCGCAAAGACTTTGTGCAGGACGTGGCACGAGTCCTTATCGAACAAGAAGTAGGTCTGGAGGCTGAAGAAACTTTCACCCAAAGCCCCACCATCTACATTCCCTCCTCCCCGGACTATGCGCGCGCCGTCAGTGCCGGTATCGCCTGGGGCCTCATTCCCGAAGCGCAGTGTGCCGAGGAGCTCGTAAGTGGGCACCTCATCAAGCTCGCCGCAACCCCCGTAGAATTCCCTCTCTACTGGCAGCGCTGGAACATTAACTCGCCCGTCATGGAGACCGTAACCCGCCGCGTTCACGAAGCGGCACGAGGTGACCTCATCTACTAGGAAGGGGTGGTTCCGTGGGCTTTGTGGAACGTCACCAGGTGGCCCTCTACCTCGTCTCTATGGCAGTGGGGGTTGCCTGCGCGGGACTACCGGGCTGGAGTTGGGTTTCCGAGCAGCTTGTACCCTATGCACTGGGGGCGCTACTGTGGACTAGCTTTGCGCTCATGCCACTGGCCGGCGTGCGTACAGGTCACCACAAGAAGTTCACCCGCACGGTGGTGCTGGTTGCCGCTTTGGGGACTCCAGTTCTGGTTGCGCTGCTCGTTCCTCTCTTTATTCCCGAGGGTGGTCCCGTTGCTTTAGCTGCGGCGATTGTTCTGCTGGCTCCATGCGTGGATTACGTTGTGGTTTTTACGTGTATTGCCGGAGGGGAATATCGAGGTTTGCTGGCGGCAACACCCTACCTACTTAGCGCTCAGCTTCTTTCTGTTCCTATGTGGACTAGTGTATATGTGTATATGGGAATATTGAATATGGGGGTAGTTGGAGAAATATTCCCCCTCCCCGTCGAAAGATACCTCAGCCTTGCACCGCTCATCGTGCCCCTAGTAGCCGCTTACCTGGCGCAACGCTGGTCAACCCGCTCACCGCAGCGTCAGCAAACCTACGAACGCGTACGCAGTGCAAGCGATAAAGCCATGATTCCCCTCATGTGTTTACTCCTTGTACTCATGTGCTCTGCCTACGCCCCAGCCGTCCTTAACGAAGCACAAATCATTCCCCGACTCGCCGGACTCTACCTGACTTACGCCATCCTCGCAGGAGGTGCTGCATGGTGCCTCAGCAGGGTTTTGAGCCGACCCGAGCGTATCTCCGTAACCTTCAGCGCCGTCACCCGCAACGCCCTCATCATCTATCCCGTCGTCGCGCTCTGCGCACAACGCCTGGCACACAACGGGAACCCAGAAGCGAGCCTCATGAGCGCCACCGTACTCACCCAAACCCTCACCGAACTGCTCATCATGGTCGCCATGACCGCAATCTTCCGGGTCAGAACAAAGAAAAGCACAGCAGAGGCTCTCTAGCCCCAGCCCTACCAAACACTCAACTCCCAAACGCAGAGAGGCGGCCGCCCCGTAACGGGACGGCCGCCTCCTCAATACGCTCTAGCGCCAGCGGGTCATCATCAGCATACTCACCATCATGGCGCCCACGCCGATGCTGACGTTCCACATGCCCAAGTCAGGAATCGGGAATAGGCCCTGCGTAATGTAGAAAACAATAATCCACAGGATGCCCAGGGCCAGCAGCGAAAACATGATGACTCGGTACCACAGCGGAGTCTGCTCCTTCAGCTGCGTACCGCTCTCCATCTCATGGGCAATCTCGCGCAGACGAATCTCGCTTGCGTCCTCCACCTCAGACTTCTCGGACTTCTGAGACTTCTTCTTGGACGATGCCTTAGCCGAGTTGGACGACATACTTCCTCCGCTTATTGTTGTATGGGTAACCTAAAAATATACGTTTACACCTATCTTTGCAGACTTACGGGATGATTTCACCTCGCCCGAGCGTTAAACACAGCGTATGACGACTGAGAAACGCAATGCCACTAACCCCAAGGAGAGAGCATGAGCCACGGAAAGGCCCACGATGCCGCGCGCCGACCCCGCACCGTGCTGCAATGGATCATCCAGATTACCGGCGAGCTCCTCATTACTGCGGGCGTTATTCTGCTTCTCTTCGTTGCCTGGCAGCTGTGGTGGACCAATATCGACGCCGACCGTACCCAGTCCCAGGCCGTCAGCACCCTCGTACAGGAGTTTGACGCGCATCCGGCCGAAGCCCCGCCCAGCTGGGACCCTAACACCCCTCCCGCCGGGCTGAGCGAACCCGAACACGGTGAGGTCTTCGGAGTCGTCTACATCCCCAAATTTGGCGCGGATTATCATCGCCCCGCCACCCAGGGCACCAGCGCCGACGTGCTCGACTCCCTCGGACTCGGCCACTACGACGGGACTGCCATGCCCGGCCAGATCGGCAACTTCTCCCTCGCCGGCCACCGCCAAACCCGCGGTAAGGTCCTCAACGACATCGACCTGCTCACCGAAGGCGACCACATCTACGTGCGCACCAAAGACGGCTACTACACCTACACCGTCTACAGCCACGAAATCGTGCAGCCCGACCAGGTTGAAGTCATCGAACCTGTGCCCGGCCGACCCGGCGTGGCCCCCACCGAGCGTCTCATGACCCTCACCACCTGCCACCCTCGCTACGGCGATACCGAACGATACATTGTGCACGCCCGATTCGAATCGTGGCGTCCCGCCTCCGCCGGCGCCCCCGCAGAAATCGCCGCCTCGGTGGCCGGATCTTAAGGAAAGGAAAAGAACATGTACGGATGGATTTTCCGACACCTGCCCGGGCCCCTGTGGCTGCGCATCATTATTGCCATCGTGCTGGTGCTCGTAGCCGTCTACCTGCTCATGGAGTACGTCTTCCCGCACTTCGCCGAGTACGGCCCCTTCAACCAGAACGTCACCATCAACCATTAGCACTAGGACAACACCATGACTCGCATCCTTGTCATCGACAACTACGATAGCTTCGTCTTCACCCTCGTGGGATACCTGCAGCAGCTCGGCGCCGAGACCACGGTCATCCGCAACGACGAATACGACCTGGACCACGTGCTGAAGCTCGCGGAAGACCACGACGGCGTGCTCATCTCCCCGGGCCCCGGAGCGCCCTCTGAAGCCGGCGTCATTATTGACACCATCCGCTGGGCGGCTGAGGCAAAGAAACCCCTGCTGGGCGTCTGCCTGGGCCACCAGGCCATTGCCGAGGCTTTCGGCGGCACCGTTACCCACGCCCCCGAACTAATGCACGGCAAGACCTCGAAGATGGTGCACGAGAACGTTTCCGTCTTCAAAGACGTGCCCTGCCCCTTCACCGCGACCCGCTACCACTCGCTTGCGGTCGTACCCGAGAGCATGCCGGACGTCCTGGAAACCACCTCCACGACCGACAACGGCATCATTATGGGCCTGCGCCACCGCGAAGCCCCCATGCACGGCGTGCAGTTCCACCCCGAGTCGGTCCTGACCGAAGGCGGCTACCTGATGCTCGGCAACTGGCTCGAAGAAACCGGCCTGCAGGGCGCCGCAGAACGCGCTAAGAGCCTCTCGCCCCTCATGGCCTAATCCCCTTAGCCATTAGAGCCCTCAGTGGCTTATATCGCCTCCAGAAGCCCCGTAGTAGGCATACTACGGGGAAGCCTGGAGGCGATACTCTATCTGAGCCCATAGTCGCGAGCAAGCCCGGGCACACGGACAGGCACACGAAAGGGGCGGCGCCCCACACCCAACGGTGTAGAGCGCCGCCCCTTTTTCGCGGCTAACCTCTAAAACCCCTTAGCGGGAGTTAGCGTTCGCGTTATTACCCTGAATCGTACGGGTACCCGCAGTAGCGGACGCAGCCGGTGCCGGAGTAGCCGAAGCGGTAGAACGCTGCTGGTTCTGGTTACCGGTGGTAGCGTTCTGGTTACCGGTCGAGGCGGCAGGCTGAGTAGCCTGCTGGTTACCGGTAGAACGCTGCTGGTTCTGGTTACCAGTGGTAGCGTTCTGGTTACCGGTCGACGCTGCCGGCTGAGTAGCCGCAGCAGTCGGGGCAGTCGTCTGAGTCGGGGTAGCAGCCACGCGAATCGTCACGGTGCTGTTCTGCGGCACCAGGGTACCGGCCGCAGAGCTCTGCGAAAGCACGGTACCGGCGGGACGCTCGGTCGTCTGAACCGTCTCAATGTTGGTGTTCAGCAGAACATCCTGAGCGGTCAGAGCGGCAATCGCCTGATCCTTGGTCAGACCCACCAGCGAGGGGACCTTCACCTTACCCGAGGACAGGACAATGTTCACGGTGCTACCGGCCTCAACCGTCTGAACACCCTTATCGTCCGTCGAACCCTTCTCGGGGGACAGCTCAACCACCATACCGGCAGGCACCGAAGCGCTCTCCACGGTGGAGACACGGCCGTCCACCAGACCCAGGTCCTTCAGCGCGTTACGCACGTACGCCTCGCTCTGGCCCTGCAGGTTATCGGGCAGCTTAATCTTCTCCGGGCCGCTCGAAACGGTCACGGTCACGGTCGAGCCCTTATTAACCGTAGAACCGACACCCGGGTCGACGCTGATCACGTCGCCCTTCTTGATGTTGTCGGAGTAGCCCTGACGGTACTCCACCACGAAGCCTCGGTTACGCAGCTGGTTATCGGCATCATCGCGGGAAACGTTCACCACGGCCGGAACCTGAACCTGCGGAACCTCGTTCAGCTTGTTCTGGTAATACAGCACCGAGCCGACGCTAAATGCCAGTAGCGCGGCGATGAGAATACCAACCAGGAAGCGCGTCCACGCACGCTTGCGGGGCGAACCCTCATCGTAGTCGACGTACTCCTCATCCTCGTACGGTTCCTCTTCATCCTCGTAGTCGAAGAAGCCGTTGAGACCGCCGTCCTCCACCGAAGCCTCGGTAATCGAGGTGGTGTACGGTGCGTAATCCTCGCCCAGGGACGCGGTGGTTGCCGACGGCACGAACGCAGTCGTCATGGCGGCGTCCTGAGCCACTGTTTCCTCGCCGGGACGAATCACGGAGACCAGCGCCTGCTCGAACTCGGCAGCGCTCTGGTAGCGGTCGTCCGGGTTCTTAGCCAGACCCTTCAGAATGACCGTGTCCAGACCTGCCGGAACCTCGAGCGGGGTGAACTTGCTCGGGGGCTCGGGGGTGTCGGAGAGATGCTTAGCAGCCAGATCCACATTCGACTCGGCGTCGAAGGGGGAACGGCCGGCAATCATCTCGTAAATCACGCAAGCGGCCGAGTACAGGTCGCTACGGGCGTCGACCTCCTTGCCGCTGACCTGCTCGGGGGACATGTAGCGTGCGCTACCCATCACCACGTTCGCCTTGGTCAGCGCCTCGCCGGCCTCCTCAATCGCGCGAGAAATGCCGAAGTCCATGACCTTAATCTGGCCCGGCTGACCCTTCGCGATATCCTCGCTGGTACGGTCCAGCACCATGATGTTCGCCGGCTTAATATCGCGGTGAATGATGCCCATCGAGTGGCTGTACTGGAGCGCGCCCAGCAACTGCTCGGCATAGCCCAGCGCATCGCTCACCGGCAGGTGACCGCCGCGCGACAGGATGGTGCGTAGGGTGTGCCCCTCCACGTACTCCATCACGATATAGGGGATGAGCGTAGACTCGCCCGCGGCCTCATCCACGCCGTAGCTCTGGGAAGGATCGAACGAGCCGGTGTCATACACCGCAACAATCGCAGGATTATTCAGAGACGCGACGGCCTCCGCCTCCCGCTTGAAACGGGCACGGAAGGTCTCATCCTGGGCCTGCTCCGGACGCAGAATCTTAAGAGCCACCTTGCGGCCGAGGCGGGTGTCCTCAGCAGCGTAAACGGTCGCCATCGCACCGGTACCGATTACCTCGAGTACCTTGTAACGGTTATCAACCGTGTCGGGAACCGACAGGTCCATAAGTTCTCCTGGATCAATAAGACAAAAACTAAATCAAAACGTAGGGGCTAACGCGCCGTGGCGGAAGCCGACGCAGACGGTGCAGCGGAAGCGCTGGCACTCGATCCCCTACCCGAATTGGAAGAGGCCACATACATGTCTACATTACTACCAACCGTCACCTTAGTGCCAGATGAAGGGGTAGTACGAAGAACCGTGCCGGGGGCCGCGGTATCCGAATTCTCGTAGTGAAGAGAGACATTCACGCCGAGCGCTGCGACGGCCTTCGAAGCCTCGTCCACGTTCTTACCCTCAAGGTTCGACGGGAGAGTCACCGACTTCGGACCGGTCGAATAGCGCACCGTGACGCTATTGCCCTGCTCCAAAGTACCCGTCGGAGAAACCGAAATCACCGTGTTCTCCGGCTGAGTGGACTCCACACCCTCCGTCTTGGGGGAAAGGCCGAGGTTCTTCAGCTCGTTCACCGCATCCTGCAGCTCACGACCCTCGTAGTTCACCGCGTTCACGGTTACCTTCTTCTTGGAAGAGGTCGTGGCCGCAGCCTCGCTCGTCTCCACCGTCGACACCTTACCGGTGTTCGTCGGTTCCGAAGAGGCCGAAGCGCTCGCCGAAGACTCCGGGGACGTGCCGCCTCCACCGTTATTGGTGAAGAACACGGTCCAGATGCCGCCCAGAATCAGCAGGATTGCCAGCAGCATCGCGACCCACATCCACACGTTCGGGCCGCGCTTCGCTGCAGGAGCAGGAGTAGACTTCACGCGGCCCGAAGCCGGACGCATCGTCTGCTCGCTCGTGCGAGGAATCGGCGCTGTCGTCGGTTCCGGCGAGAAACGCCCGCCCGAACCGAAACGCGGTGCGGCGGAGGCGCTAATCGGCTCAGCCGCAACGTTCATAGTGTCCATGGCCACGGTTGCATCGTCGGCATTCTCCTCGGCCAGGAACTGGGCCAGGGAGGGCACAGCCTTCACCGCTGCCTTCAGGTCGCGGCGGCGAATCGCATCCACCGCAGAAGCCAGAGCGGTCGCATCCTTAGGACGCTGAGCCGGGTCCTTCGCCAGCAGGCACATAATCAGCGCGCGTGCCGCGGCCGGAATGCTCTCCGGAAGCGGCGGCGGCGGATCGTTCACCTGAGCCAGCGCAATCGCAATCTGCGACTCACCGGTGAACGGGCGTCGTCCCACCAGGCACTCGTAACCGATAATGCCCAGAGAATACATATCAGAAGACGCGGTCGCAGCCTGACCGGTAGCCTGCTCGGGAGCCAGGTACTGGGCGGTACCCATCACCTGACCGGTCGCAGTCAACGGCACCTGGTTTGCCAAGCGCGCGATGCCGAAATCGGTCACCTTCACGCGGTCGTCCGGGGTGATAATCAGGTTACCGGGCTTCACATCGCGGTGCACCAGGCCCTGCGAGTGCGCGGCAGCCAGCGCACGAGCGGTCTGCGCGATAAAGTTCAGGACGCGGTCCGGCGGCAGGGTACCCTCGCGCTCGATGATGCTCGACAGGGGGCTACCCGGCACGAGCTCCATCACCAGGTACGCGGAGTTATCCTCCTCGCCGTAGTCGAACACGTTCGCCACGCCGGGGTGGTTCAGCAGCGCCGTGTTGCGAGCCTCCGCGCGGAAACGCTCCAGGAAGCCGGGGTCGCCGGTGTACTCTTCCTTCAGAATCTTGACCGCAACGATGCGACCAAGCACCTTATCGCGAGCCTTCCACACCTCACCCATACCGCCAATTGCGATACGCTCGGTCAGGGTGTAGCGCCCGCCCAGGGTAATATCAGCCGCAGGCCTCACTTGTTCAACACCGCCTCAAAAAGTTGCTTACTTGTACCGGTTGCCAATTGTGCGCCGGTCGCCACGTCAATATCTTCGTACACCACCGCGATGGCAATCTGAGGGTCATCGGCCGGAGCGAAACCGGTGAACCAAGAATTATTCAAACCCGCCGTCGTCTCTGCGGTACCGGTCTTACCCGCCACCTTCACGCCCGCGACACCGGCATTACGTGCAATACCATTATCAACCGAATTCACCATCCACTGCTTCACCTGGTTGGCCACCTCGGGGGAGGTGGAGGTGCGGAGCTTCTCAGCCGAGAACTCCTGCAGGGTGCTCAGGTTGCTGGTCTTCACCGAACGAATCAGGTTCGGCTTCATCTGCACACCGCCGTTCGCGATCGCCGCGGAGGTCATCGCCACCTGCAGGGGCGTGGTCTTCACGTTGTACTGGCCGACGGCCGACTGAGCCAGCTGGCTCTGCGTCATATTCGAAGGGAACGAAGACTTCGACACGGTCAGCGGAATCTTCAAATCCTGACCGTACCCGAAGTTCTCGGCGGTCTTAGCGATACGCTCCTGACCCAGGTCCATCGCAATCTGCGCGAACGGGGCGTTACAGGACTGCGCCAACGCCCACTCAATCGTTGCCTGAGTTCGGGTGGAACACTGGCCGCCCGTGTAGTTCGGCAGGCTGATGTTCGTGCCCGGCAGAGGCAACTGCGCGGGGTTCGCAATAACCGACTCGGCGTTGTACTTACCCGACTCGAGGGCCGCGACCGCGTCAATAATCTTGAAGGTCGAACCCGGCGAGTACGTATTACCGGCAATCGCTCGGTTGAAGAGGGGCTGATCCTCATCTGCCGTTAGCGCCTGGTAGTTCGCAATCACGGAAGAACCCGAGTGGGAGGACAGCAGGTTCGGATCGTAGGAGGGGGATGAAGCCATCGCCAGAATCTCGCCGGTCTTCGGGTTCAGCGCCACGACGGCGCCCTTACGACCCTGCAGAGCGTTGTAGGCGATGTCCTGAAGCTTCGAGTTGATGGTCAGCTCCACGCTGGCACCCTGAGCGGAGGAACCGCTGAAGAGCTGCGCCACGCGATCGTAGAACTGGCTATCGCTCGTGCCGGCGAGCTCCTTATCCATGGCGGCTTCCAGGCCGGTCGCGCCGTAGATGGTGGAGAAGTAGCCGGTCAGAGCCGCGTACTTGAGCGGGTGGTTGTACACGCGCTGGTAGTTGTACTCATCATCGGACTTCACCGAGGAAGCAATCTCCGTGCCGTCCACCACGATGGAACCACGCGCCGAACCGTAGTTGTCGTACAGTGCTCGGCTATTCCACGGGTTAGCCATCAGGGTCTTCGAATCGAAGAACTGAATATAGCTGAGGGTACCCATCAGCAGGACAAACACGCACGCGGCTGACATCCACATGCGGCGAATCGCCCTATCCATTCTTCTCACCTCCAGAATCCTTTGCCGTGATACGGGCCAGGACGCTCGTCGCGCCCTCGGGCTCGTAGCTGGTATCCATATGGTCGATACCCTGCGATGCATCGTAACCGGCCACCAGGTGCGGGGCACGGGCACTATGCGAAATCGACAGCCACAGCGCCACAATAATCCAGTTGGCCACCAGCGACGAACCGCCCGCCGACATAAACGGAGTCGTCAGACCCGTCAGCGGAATCAGACGGGTCACGCCGCCAATCACCACGAACAGCTGCAGCACCATGACCGTGGACAGGCCCGCCGCCAGCAACTTACCGAAGCCGTCGCGGGTGCCCAGAGCCGCGCGGTAGCCGCGCGAAACCAGCAACATGAACATCATCAGGATGGCGCCCAGACCAATCAGGCCCAGCTCCTCACCCAGCGAAGAGATGATCATGTCGGAGTTTGCGTAGGGAACCAGGTTCGCTCGGCCCTGACCCCAGCCGCGACCAAACAGGCCGCCGTATGCCAGGCCGAATACGCCCTGTAGAATCTGGCCCGAACCACCCGGCGAAGCCTGGTAAATATCCGGGTCAAAGGCGTGAACCCACGCGTAGATGCGGGCGTGCACGTGCGAAACGTAGTTGTACGCGAAGTACCCACCCACAGCGATACCGATACCGGCCACGACCAGCCACGACAGGCGGCCCGTCGCCAGGTACAGCATCGCCATGAACAGGCCGAAGAACATGATGGCCGAACCCAGGTCCTTCTGGAACACCAGAACACCCAGGCTCACGAGCCAGGCCAGGAACACCGGTGCAAGGTCGCGCAGTCGCGGAAGGTTTACCGGACCGATGCGGCGGCCCGCCACCAGAATCAGGTCGCGGTGCGTTGCCAGGTAACCGGCGAAGAAAATCGCCAGCGTAATCTTCGCGACCTCGCCGGGCTGGAAGGTGCGGTTGCCGATGTGAATCCAGATGCGCGCACCGTTCAACTCCATGCCCAGGCCGGGAATCAGCGGCATGATGAGCAGAATCATCGACAGCACCAGGGAGGTGTACGTGACCTTGCGCAGCACTCGGTGGTCGCGCAACACGAACACGATGACCGCGCACAGCACCATGGACACACCCGTCCACATGAGCTGGCCGTCACCCACCGGGGCGGCAATCTGCGGGTCCAGGCGGTAAATCATCGTCAAACCGATACCGTTCAGAGCCACCACCAGCGGCAGGATGAACGGGTCGGCGTAGCGGGCGCGGAACTGCAAGACCAGGTGAATCAGGAGCGAACCGGCACCCAGCACGATGGTGCAGGGAAGCCACTGGCTCTTCGAAGTGTCCAGGGCGTGCTCCGGATCAATCAGGTACATGCCGAAAGAGCTAATACCCACGGCCACGACCAGCAACAGCAGCTCCGTGAAGCGACGCGCGCGCGGCGCATCGGAATCACGTCGGAACGACAGCTTAGCCACGGTTCTCACCGCCCTCCGTGCTCGGGGATTCGGTCGGGGTTTCGGTCCCTGATTCCGCGGGCTCGGGAGCCAACGATGCGGTCGCCGTCGGATCGGGGGTCGGCGAAGCGGAGGCGGATGCCGCCTGCTCCGCCTTGATGCGGGTCTGCTCGGCCTGGGTCTTCAAGCGCGACACAATCTGGTGCGCCTCGTCCAGGTCCTTCGCGGTAATCGAATTACGCAGCAGGGTGCGGGTGTGATCGGAGAGCTGCGAGGTCGAAATATCGGTATTCTCCACCACGTGCGAGAGGCGAATCGGGCCCAGCGCCTGCGGAATACCGTTGTACACCGCCACCGTGCCGTCGCTCTCGCCCACGTAGTAGCTACGCTCCACGTAGCGCAGGCCGGTCCACGCCGCCAGGGTCAGCAGAGCCGCCACCAGCAGGAAGATGAAGAGACGCACCGACCAGGAACGGCGGGAGGTACGCTCGGCCGGCTCCTCCGCGATGAGCTCCTCCAGCTCGGCGGGCAGGGGAGCGTCATCCACCTTCAGCGGCATGCGCTGAGCCACCGTGGCGCGGTGCTCCAGGGTACGGGAGGTCACCGCCGGAATCATGCCGGTCTCGGTCGCCACCGCGGCGGCACCGACCAGCTGATGCGGACGCGAACCCAGCTCGCCGCGCAGAATCGCGGCGTTGGTGAGGGCCGCGTCCACGGCGTTGTCGTAGGTTCCGATGTGGTGGCGCACCGCATCGGAACCGCTGTGCAGCAGGGTTCCGGCAAAGTCGCGGGCACGGCGGAAGCGACGCACGTTGTGGTGAGCGGACTCTTGCTCCAGCGCGGCGAGGGTTGCCTCCGCGGCCTCGGCGGTTGCGGCAATCTCGGGGAGCTTCTGCGTGTTCACGCTGACTTCCTGCTCCGCCGCAATCGAGTCGGGCAGCGCGGAATCGGGTAGCGCGGAGGGACCCACCGGCTCGTCCACCGGCAGCTCCTCGCGGTCGATGACCTGCAGGGCCACGACGGTCACGTTATCGGGCGCGCCGCGCTCCAGGGTCATGGAGATGAGCGTGTCGGCAACCTCCGCGAGGTCGTCGTGCGAACGCATCACCTGCTCAATTTCGGGTACGGAAACCACGGCGTCCAGGCCGTCCGAAGACAGCACCCAACGCTCGCCCACGACGGCGTCCAGGGTCTTGAGCTCCAGCTCGGGGGAGGCGTCAACGTCACCGAGCACGCGCATAATCACGTTCTTATGCGGGTGGTGTTCGGCCTCCTCCGGGGTAATGCGGCCCTCGTTCAGCAGGCGCTGCACGAAGGTGTGGTCGGTCGAAATCTGCTCGAACTCACCGTCGGCACCCGGGCGCAGGCGGTATGCACGCGAGTCACCGATGTGGGCAAACTCGATGCAATCGCCGTCAATCAGCAACGCGGTGCAGGTGGTGCCCATACCGGCAAGCTGCGGGTCGTTTGCGGCCAGCTCGTTAATAATCAGGTTGGCGCTCTGAATCTCGTCGGCCAGGTAAACGCCGCCGGTGCCGTTCTCAAAGTCGGGGTGGTCCAGCGGGGTCAGGTTCAGCACCGTGGTCGCGGAGGCGACATCGCCGCCCACGTGGCCGCCCATGCCATCGGCGACGACCGCAAGGTAGCGGCCGCCGTAACCGGAATCGTCGTTCTTGGAACGTTTGAGGCCCGTATCGGAGCGCGCCTCAAGACGGAAAGCAATCTTCATCGGCTACCCCCTCAGTTGCATGGTGGTGCCGCCCACGCGGAATTCATCACCGGGCTCAATCGGGGTAGCGCGAGTCAGCCGCTCACCGTTGACGTACGTGCCGTTGGTCGAGTTCAGGTCCTCCAGGAACCAGCGGGAACCCTGGGGGAACAGGCGGGCGTGACGGCCCGAAGCGTAATCGTCCTGCAGGGACACCTCAATATCGTTGGCGCGACCAATCGTGATGGGGTGGTCGCCCAGCTGCATCATGGCGCCGGCCTGCGCGCCCTCGGTAATAATCAACTGCGAGGGCCGCGAGGGCGGGGGCGTGATGTGGGTGGCCTCGGCGGAAGCCTCCACAGGCACTGCGCGGTAGTTCTTACCCAGACCCAGGTCGCGGCGTGCCGCGGAGACCACCAGGAACACGAAGAACCAGATGAGCGCCAGGAACGCGTAGCGAAGAATAGTGACTGTTAGTTCGGACGCCATTAACGGGCACCTCCGGTAGAACTATGGAAGATGATGCGGGTATTGCCCATGCGAAGGAGTGAACCGTTGGTCAGCACCACGGGAGAGCGAAGTGGAGCGCCGTTGACGAGGGTGCCGTTCGTGGACCCCAGGTCGGTGGCAACGACGGCGCCGTTATGCGCCGACAGCTGCACGTGACGACGGGAGACGCCCTTATCGTCCAGGCGCAGGTCAGACTCCGAACCGCGGCCCAGCGTGAAGGGCAGGTGGCTAATCGGGTGCATGCGCCCGTTGATCTCCAGGAAAAGACGGGGAGCCGCCGCGGCGGGGGCGGCCGGGGACGCCGGGGCACCGTGGGCGCCCTGCGGGGCGTGCCCACCCTGGCCGCTACGCGGGATGCGCGAGAGACGAGAGTTCGGCTGCGCCACCGGCTGCTGCGGCTGAACCGGCTGCGCGGGCTGAGGCTGGGCGGCGGGTTTCGTGATGCGCGTGGGCAGCGAAGACTCCCGGGGCGGGCGCACCGGCGCGTAGTTAGCGGCGCCGCGCAGGGTGGGGGAGGCGGGCGCATCCGGAACCGAGAACGGCTCGAAGGTGGCCACCACCTCGAATTCACCCTCGGCCAGGGAATCGAGAACGTTGAAGGTCACGCGCACCGCGCCGATGAGGGTGTATCCCTGGGCGCGAGCGTGAGAGATGGCCAGGTCGCACAGCTCCACGGCGAACGGGTTGCCCCACTCGCGCACGCGCGGAAAATCGACCGGCGCGAAGCGGAGCGTGTAAATATTCGGGGCCATGGTGCGGCCGCTGCCGTCCACGTAAGACTCGTCGTCCATCATGATGCGGACGCGGTTGGCGACATCTGCCTTCTCAAAGGTGCCGAAGCCCTTAGAAAAGCCGACGGTGCGGCCGATGCCCTGTTCCAGCTTTCCTAGCTTGTCGAAAAACTTCATGCCGCCTCCTTCTCAACGACCAATTCGAGCAACTACTGCGCTCGCGGTATACCTCAAAGGGTTCAGTTTAACGAGCGTGTCTGTGCGTTAGCTGTGTGTCCTGTGCGTGAACACACCCGGTTCCATTTTAGGGGATGCACGGGTGAATCGGCCCGGAATCCCGCGTATCGTCTGGGGATTGGGCCGTTAATGCATGAAAAAATCCCCGGTTCTTTCGAACCGGGGATCGTTGGTGCGCGAGGGGGGAGTTGAACCCCCACGCCCTCACGGGCACACGGACCTGAACCGTGCGCGTCTGCCTATTCCGCCACTCGCGCAAGTGTCTTACGGTGTATCACCGCAGGCAACACATAGAACTATACGGGGTGTGTGATGCACTGTCCAATTGAAATGGTGTGACCTTCGTTACTTTAATGGTTGGGGTGGGGGTGTTAGACCCGGACTACTCGGCCCGAGCCGCAACCTCACCGGCTTCCCCGAGCGGAGCCCCGTCCCGCTTCGCCGCCTCCAGCTCCCGCTGTGCGGCCTCCGCGCGCTCGGTACGAACCCGCAAAATCCAAACCAGGGGGCCAAGATACGGCAGGAACAGCACCAGCAGAAGCCACTTAAGCTTCTGCACCTCGGAAAAGTACGGGCTACGGTGCACCGTCAGCAGACCCCACAGGGCCAGGCCGATACCCAGCAGGAAAACCGCGGTCACCACGATATCCATTACGGGCTTCCAGTCCATTACTTCTCCTCACAATGCCTCAATAGCGCCCCGCCTACGCGCGGCGCACCTCCACCAGAATACCGGTGCACGCGACGCCCACCGGCCGAATCACACCGTTGGGCCCCCTAATAGCGTGAGGGCCCGCCCCCACATTCGGCGGGAACGGGCCCTCACACAGCTCTCAGTCGACGGCTCACGCTCGGTGAACCGCGTCAGCTAGCCTAGCGACCGGCCTTCGCAGCCTTCTTGGCGGCCTTCAGCTTGCGACGCTCGGCCGTCTTCGCATCGTACTCGGCCCAGAACTCGCGGGTCGTCACCACGTCCGTGCCATCCCAAGCCGCAAGGTTCTTAATCTCCGGAAGGTCCGAAGCCCTGAAGATCGGCTCCAGGCCGGCCTTACGCTGCGCCTCGTAATTCTTCAGCACCGCAACAACCTTCGGCGTCATCAGTAGCACCGCCGTCAAGTTCACAATCACCATGCCAGCGTTCAGCATATCCGCGGTCGTCCACACCAGATCCAGCGAAGAAATCGCGCCGAAGAACACGAACACCAGAACCAGCACGCGGAAAATCGTCAGGACCACCTTGTTCCCGGTCACGAAGCGCATGTTCGACTCGCCGTAGTAGTAGTTACCAATCACAGTCGAGAACGCAAACATGAAAATTGCGATAGTCAGGAAGTGAACCGCCCAATCGCCCAGCTGCATAGCCAACGCCGACTGAGTCAGCGAAGCGCCACGCGACTTATCACCGTAGGCCGGGTTCGACAGCAGAACAATAAACGCGGTCACGGTGCAGGCCATCATCGTGTCAAAGTAAACACCCAGGGTCTGCACGTAGCCCTGCTTTGCCGGGTGAGAAATCGTTGCGGTAGCGCCGGCGTTCGGGGCGGTACCCATACCGGCCTCGTTGGTCAGCAGACCGCGCTTCATACCCCAAATCACGGCACCCATGGTACCGCCGGTCACGAACTCCTTAATGCCGAACGCGCCCTGGAAAATCATCAGCAGCATGTTCGGGATCTGGGTGATGTTCAGCAGAACCACCAGCAGACCCAGCAGTAGGTACAGCACCGCCATAATCGGAACCAGCCACTCGGTCACCGAAGAAATCGCGCGAATACCACCGAAAATAATGGCCGCGGTCAGCAGCACCATGACGACGCCCACGACCATGCGGAAGCCCATGGAGTTCGTACCCGACACGTCGATGCCCAGGGAGTTCGAGGTCGCATCCACCACGGCGTTAGTCTGCACAGCAACGAACACGAACGCATAGGTAATCACGATGAACGCCACGAAGATGTAACCCATCCAGCGAGCGTTCAGGCCGCGCTTCATGTAGTACGCCGGACCACCGATGTAGGAATCCTTACCGCGCTCCTTGTACAGCTGACCCAGCAGAGACTCCGCGAAGGCAGAAGCCGCGCCCACGGCCGCGATAACCCACATCCAGAACACAGCGCCGGGACCGCCCATAGCGATAGCCAGGGCCACACCCGCCACGGTACCGGTACCCACGCGGGATGCGGCAGAGACTGTAAACGCACGGAACGAAGAGATGCTCTTCTTACCGTCAGCCTCACGAGCAACCGGGTCACCCAGAACACGGACCATTTCCTTAATGGAACGCCACTGCACGCCGCGAGTACGAATCGTAATGTACAGACCAGCCGCAATCAGGGCGTAGTAGAGGAAGTTGCTCCACATCCAGTTCTGCACAGCATACACGGAAGAAGTCAGTCCCGAGGTCTGCTCATTTATGTCCCCGATGATGTTCAGAAGAAAATCCACTCGGTACTCCAATCTAGAAAGCGCGAAAGCCCACACGTTCACACCGAAGGGTGGGTTACGAGGGGCTTCTCTGCTGGTGATGCGGCTTTAGATCCGCGGCGCGCGGTCAAAATGCGCACGATTAGTCATCTCATTGTGGAGTTCGCGGGCTTCGTTCGGCAACTTAAAAGTGGGGCAGAGCTCAAATTGTAACGAATACTTAATATAGGGTCGGGTTAAACATTCACGCCCCGGCGGGCCGCGAAGAGGCGGTGCCGGGGCGAGAAGGCGCGGTGCTGTGCCCTATCCTTGCCCTCTAATCTTGGCGGGACTTCACGAGCGCCGGGGTTTCACGAACGGGAACGAAAGCACGCCGCGAATCTGCGTCTGGGCCAGTAGCATCACGAGGCGATCAACGCCCAGACCCAGGCCGCCGGTCGGGGGCATACCCGTCTCCAGAGCGTACAGGAAGTCCTCATCCACCTCCATTGCCTCCGGGTCACCCGCGGCGGCCTTCAGCGACTGCTCCGTCAGACGCTCACGCTGCACGAGGGCATCCGTCAGCTCCGAATAAGCGCACCCCATCTCCATGCCGTTAATGACCAGGTCCCAGCGCTCCGCCAGGCCCGGTACGCTGCGATGCGGAGCCGCAAGCGGGCTCGTTTCCGCCGGGAAATCCGTGTAGAACGTCGGTTCCACGGTGACGGCCTCCACCAGCTCACCGTACAGCTCCTCGATGATGGCGCCCGGCCCCATGCCCTCGTGGACGCGCACCCCGTGACGCTGCGCGAGGGTCAGGAGCTCCTCGAAATCCGTCTGCAGGTCGACGCGGCGGCCCAGCGCCTCCGAAAGGGCATCGCACACCGAAACCACGCGCCACGGGCCCGAAACATCCGTCAGTACGCGCTCCGACGAGGACTTGGGGCCAAGGGGCAGCTGAACCGTGCCGAACACGGCCCGCGCGGCGTCCTTGATGAGCCGTTCGGTCAGCTGGCGCATCTGCACGTAATCGGCGTGGGGGCGGTACGCCTCCAGCACCGTGAATTCGGGGTTGTGGGTTGCGTCCGCACCCTCGTTGCGGAAGTCTCGGCCCAGCTCGTACACCGGGCCGCTACCGCCAACCACCAGGCGCTTGAGGTACAGCTCGGGGGCGATGCGCAGCGTCAAATCCTCGCCGTAGGCGTTGATGTAGGTACGGAAGGGGCGTGCGCTCGCCCCGCCGTGCACCGTGTGCAGGATGGGGGTCTCGACCTCGAGGAAGCCCTCGGTGTCCAGACGCGCGCGCAGTGCCTTGATAACCGCCGTGCGTAGGCGCAGGTTGTGCATCTGATCGGGATTCACGATCAGATCGGTCGAGCGTCGGCGCAGGCGGGCCTCGGGGTCGGTGAAGGAATCGAAGGGGATGGGGTGCAGGCTCTTAGCGGCCATACGCCATCCGGAGGCGATGAGCGAGGGGGTGCCCGTGTGGCTCGTGCCGTAGGTGCCGGTGGTTTCGATGAGGTCACCGGTATCGAGAGCTCGGGAGGCGAGGGTTAGGAGCTTCTCACCAACGAGCTCACGCTCTAGGATGACCTGCAAGGTCTTGCCGGCCTCAAAGAGCGTCACAAAGAGGACTCCACCGTGGTCACGCAGAGCGCGAACGCGGCCCGAAACAGTATATTCTTTTCCGGGAATATTTTGGTGAGAGAATATATCGAGGGCCTCGGGCACGCTGAGCACCATAACAGAGCCATCCCAACCGTGGGTTTTGGCGACATCCTCACCCTCGATGGGGTACGGGTTCATGCCGGCATCGCGCAGCTCCTGCAGGTGGCGCAGGCGGTGCTGCGTCTGCTGGCTACGGGGCACCTGCGGGTGCTCCTCGGCGCGCACCTGCTGCATCTCGCGCAGAAGAACCAGCTCACCCTCGCTCAGCGTGCGATGCTCCTCCCGCGAGCGTCGGGCGGACAAATCCGGCAGGAATCCCTCCGCCACGCTCGCCGCAACCGCAACGTTCACAAGCGCCAGCGTCGGCTCGAAAGCAAGGTAGCGGGGTACCCAACGCGGGGAGAACTTCAGGTTGAAGCGATACAGGCGACGCAGCTGCAAGAAACGGTCAAGCACGCCCAGGGAACGGGAAGCGAAACGGTTCCACGCCGAGGCACCCACCCGGTCGGCCGCGGCGAAAATCTGCCCAAACATCGCGAAATTCAAGGACACCCTGCGCACGCCGAGCGAAGCGGCCTGCTCCATGAGGGAGGCCACCATGAACTCCACCACCCCGTTGGGGGCCTCGGGGGAGCGGCGCATGACATCCAGAGAGAGCCCCGTGGGGCCCCAGGGTACGAAGGACAGCAGGGCCACCATGCGGCCCTCACCGTCGTGGGCCGATACCAGAACCGTGGACTGATCCGCCGGATCATTGACGCGGTTCAGGGCCATGGAGAAGCCGCGCTCCACGCGACCGTGCCGCCACGCCTCAATATTGTGCTGGACCTGCCGCTTCTGGGTATCGTCAAGCTCGGAGTAGCGGCGAATCTGCACCCCGTACCCACCTCGGCGCACACGTTGAACGGCCTGGCGAACCGCAAGCATCGAGGTGTCGTTGAGGGTGAATCGGTCGGTCTCGAGCACCGCCTCCTCGCCCATCTGAAGCACGCTCAGGCCCGCGCGACTATAGGCGCGCGCACCGGCCTCGCTGACGCTCAGGGCCGCTGGAACCCAACCGTAGCTGCGGGCCTGCAGCATCCAACGTTCGATGACGTCCTGCCAGGCGTGCGGATCGCCCACGGGGTCGCTGGAGGCCAGGCACACCGAACCCACAGTGCGGTAAGTGATGGCCGCCCTGCGGTCGGAGGAGAAGATGACCTGCTTATCGCGACGGGTCGCAAAGTACGAGAGGGAGTCGTTTGCGCCGTAGTGCTGCAGCAGGGCACGAATCTGTAGCTCCTTCTCGCCGTCCCACTCGTCGGGGGCGCGGTACCCGCGGGCCAACTGGTAAAGAGCCAGCACGAGGAAGAGACCATCGCCGACGGAGGCGATAAAGCCCACGACATCGGCGGACCACAGTCCCGGATGCATACGCTCGATGCCTAGCCCGTGCAGCAGCAACTCCCACGCTGAGACGTGGCGCAGCTCGGGCCACCAACCCACCTTGCAGAGGTACCACAGGGCAAGGGTCGTAAGGGCAATACCGCCCACCGCGGTCGCCAGGGCCCCGGCCCAGGAGAGGCGCCCCACGCGCGCGGGGAATGCCGAACGAATCGTCACGAGGAAGGGAACCAGCAGCGCGGCGCACAGAATCGAGAGCGTGTCGATGCTCGAGGAGAAGAGCCGGTCCTTGGGCATGATGCCGGCGGGAAAAAAGAGGGTGAAAGCGCTGTGCGAGGCCAGGAGAGCGCCGAAAATCTGGAAGGCAATGACGACGTAGAGGGCGGCGCGTTTACGAGCGATAAGCCCGGAAACCACCACAATCAGGGTGATGGCGCTGGGCAGAGTGTGCGTGGACGGGATGTTGAACAGGTCGGCAATGACCTCCCACCAGGTAAACCCGCGGCCGTGGCGCAACGGCGAGAGAATCCACGCGAACGAGGTGAGAATCGCGGCAAACGAGTACACCCCGATCACCCAGCGTGCCGAAATTTCCGCGTACCGGGAGGGGACGGCGAGTTTCTGCCGCCTCCTGCCGGTTGAGCGGTGGCGAGCATGCCCATCCGATACGTATTCCGCGCGTTCCGCGGGGTTGTCCGTCGTGCGACGGCCCCCAAGGGGAGTGCGGTTTTCGGTGTTTTCGATGCGGTGAGACATGGTTATCTTCGGCTGGGAATCGGGGTGTATCAGGTGAGCGTTTTAGGCCTTCGGCTCGGTCTTCGGGTCACGGTAGGTTCCCTCGAAGACGTCGGGGATGCCGTTGTCGTCAGCGTCCACGCTTTCCTTCTCAGCCAGGGCACGGTAGTGCTTGTTACGGCGAGACAGGATAGCCGCACCCACAACAGCAGCCAGAACAGAGCCGACGAGAATCGCAATCTTTGCGTCCTCGGTGTGCGGGGAGCCGTGCGGGAAGGACAGCTCAGCCACCAGCAGGGACACGGTGAAGCCGATACCGCCGGTTGCAGCCAGACCGACCACGTCAATCCAGGCGACGTCCGGGTCGAGGTTAGCGTTCTTGAATCGGGTCACGAGCCAGGTGGTGCCGAAAATACCGATGGTCTTACCTGCAACCAGCGCAACCATGATGCCGACCGCCACGGAGTCGGTGAGGGCGCGTCCGAGGCCTTCAAAGCCGCCTACAGCCACACCCGCGCTGAAGAACGCGAAGATGGGCACGCAGATGCCGGTAGAGAGGGGGCGGAAGCGGTGCTCCAGCACCTCTGCCAGGCCGTGTTCAGCGTGCGCTGCCTCGGAGCGTGCGGACATCTTCACGGGCACCAGGAAGCCGAGAACCACACCGGAAATGGTGGCGTGAATACCGGATTCGAGGAAGAGCGCCCAGGTGATGACGCCCAGGGGGAATAGAAGAATCCATGCGGCGAGCGGCTTCAGGTGCAGCATGGTCTCACCGCGGTACGCGATGAACGCGAAAAGGGCGAGGGGAATCAGCGCGAAGAGCAGGTACTCGCCGTGGAAGTTATTGGTGTAGAAAATCGCGATAATGCAGATTGCGATGAGGTCGTCGACAACAGCCAGGGTCAGCAGGAAGACACGCATCGCCGAGGGGAGGAAAGTACCCACGGCGGCGAGAACAGACACCGCGAACGCAATATCGGTTGCGGTGGGGATAGCCCAGCCGTGCAGTGCGGTGGGGCTGGTGAAGTTCAGTGCCGTGTAGATAATTGCGGGCACTGCAACACCACCGAAAGCAGCCGCAATCGGCACAATTGCGGTGGAGGGCGACTTGAGGTCACCAATCACGAATTCCTTCTTCAGCTCCAGGCCGGTGAGGAAGAAGAAAACGACGAGCAGGCCGTCCGCCGCCCAGGTGCCGATGCTCATCTGCAGGTGGTTGAAACCGGGGATGACCGGGCCGACCACGGTGTCTCGCAGACCGAAGTAGAAGCTGGATGCGGGGGTGTTGGCGAGTACTACTGCCAGCACCGTTGCGATAAGCAGGACGGTACCGCCGACGGATTCTGCGCGCAGAATGTCGGCTACGCGGCGTGAGTTGCTATATGAGCCGCGGCTGAGGGTATCTGGGTTGGTGTGAGTCATTCTCTCCTCTTTCTGCCGCGATATTATGCGGCATCTAAGGCTTTTAAGTTTACTCTGCACTGTATGAGTATTCGAGTATCCGCTGGCGGCTTTTAGCTCCTGGACGGTGCACTGTGGTGAGTTTTCAGGTGTTAAATGCATAAACGTTCCGCCCTCGCCGCGGTGTGCGGGGAGGGCGGAACGTTAAATATTCTGCAGCTATTCTGCGGGCTCGACTAAGGGCCTAGCCGCACGAATACGAGATTATGCGCCTGCGATTGCGGGTGCGCCGGACTCCTGACCGTGGTCGTCGCCCAGCTCGCGTGCAACGTAGTTCTCCAGGTCGAAGAGGTTGCCGTTTGCGCGCTTTACAACGGTTACGAGGGTCTCCATGGTTGCAACTTCCTCAACCTGTTCCTTCAGGAACCAGAGGATGAACTGCTCGCCCAGTGCGTAGTTCTCAGCGCGTGCTGCGGAGAACAGTGCCTCGATCTGGCCGGTGACAACCTTCTCCTGTGCCAGGGACATGTCAACGATTTCCTGGACGTTCTCGAAGTCGTTCTTGACGGCGGGAACAGCGGGGATCTCGACCTTGTGGCCGCGGTCCAGCTTGTACTGAACCATCATGAGTGCGTGCTCGCGCTCTTCGAGGGACTGGCGGTAGAAGAACTTAGCCAGCTGGGGCAGGTCCTCACCGTCGAGCCAGATAGCCATGGACAGGTACTGGTGGGATGCTGCGAACTCGTGGCCGATCTGCTCATTCAGAAGGTCGTAGAAAGACTTGGACATATGGTTTCTCCTTATATGGTGATTGCTTCTGGGCGCCGGACGGCGCGGTGCAACCTGTTGGTATTTATCGTACGGGGTACTGTGGGGCGTGTACAGAGAGAAAAGGCTAATCGGTGGGGCAGATGAGGTACCCCTGACATATTGTCACCATTACCCTTAGCGGAAAACCACGCACACCCGCGGCCGTGGCGGGGTAGTGGGGCGCAGTTCCGCGGTATGCCGGGGCACAACGGGGCATGAGCCGGATGCGTCGGGCCGCTTGTCTTGCCTCGTGCGGGGAAGTTGATGGCCCTCTCTGTGGTTTTCTGCGGGGTGGTCTTGAATCTTCGACGATGAGAAAAATTTTTAAAAATTACATGGGAACCCGTTGTAATACTTTGGATTATTCCTTTTTGGAGGCCTCTGAGTGGCAGGAATTTCGCCGGCGGGCCGTTAAAGCGGCGCACGCCTCCTTCCGAGGGGTTGATGTGCCGAACTCGGTAGGAGGCGTGCTTAGTTGTGCAGGGGAGTGTGTTCACTCGAATACGCCGCGGGCAACACTTAGCCCTCGGGGTACTCCCCACGTTTTAAAGCATCGATTGAGATGACATTCGAGGGGGTGTTGCCCAGGACTGCCTCGCCAATCTCCGCAAGCTGCTTGACCTGCTGGGGGGTGAGGTGGTCAAAAATCTGGCGGCGCACCTCAGCGACGTGGCCGGGGGCTACTTCCTGAACCTTCTTCTGGCCGGCCGGCAGGAGGTGACAGATGCTGACGCGGCGATCTTCCGCGCTGAGGGAGCGGCGCACGTAGCCGTCCTTCTCGAGGCGGGCCACCACGCGGGAGAGGCGCGCGGGGAGAGTATTTGTGGTGATGGCCAGTTCGGTCATGGTCAGAGAGAGGTCGTCTGACTCGGAAAGCATTGCGAGCACCATGTACTCGACGAAGCTAATGCCGGCCTCGCTCTGAAGCTGGTTCTCGAGGCGGCGGGTGAGGTTAAAGATGATGGAGCTGATAAAGAGCCAGCCCTCACGTTCTTCGGCAGAGAGCCAGCGCGGAGACTCAAGGCTTGCAGTGCCGTCCGGT
This sequence comes from Rothia sp. HMSC068F09, assembly GCF_001812775.1. Lineage (NCBI taxonomy): Bacteria > Bacillati > Actinomycetota > Actinomycetes > Micrococcales > Micrococcaceae > Rothia > Rothia sp. HMSC068F09. Next base: position 257,768 of record NZ_KV810409.1, on the reverse strand, counting down.
TGCTGCGGTGTGGTCGGTGTGGACACGGAATCGGTTCCTCTTTTATCGGATGTGAATTTTATCGAATAGGAACTCTCCGAGGGAGAGATGTGGTGTGGTTGGCACCCATTGTAGCGAAGCAACAACCGCTCAAGGTTGAAATTGGTACGGTCAAGTAATACTTGACACTTTGGTGCTAATTTTTAGGAGGGTGCTAGGGTTGTCGATTTATAAGCATCAAGTGCAAAAACAGCAATCTGCATAGTGACCCAAGACACTTATAAAAAGATTTCCACCGCAAGTATAAACGAGAATGACTCAAAAATCATCTTTGGCCCACCGGGTGACTTCCGCGGAATATCAAGGATTTTAGGGGTATTGATGAAAATTCTGGAGAGTGCAAAGAACTTGCCCTGGGTGAAAAATAACAAAACGATAACAAATTTTTTAAAAAAACCCCGGTTTTAGGTTTGCAGACGTTATGAAACCGTGTACACTGGTTACATAACGGGGTCGAAGGAAGCCTCCGAGGCGAGACCGGAAGCTCGCTTCGATAGGTTCGACTCTCTATTTATCGGTGATTGTCGTCGGTGTACGAGTAACTCGTATTTCTACCGACGGATGTGCGGTGCGGATGCAGTTCGTGGTTGGGCTGCATTCCGTACCGTATCTTTTTAATTGCGTTTCTCTATCACTCACTCAAGAGCATCCCACCGCGGGATGCTCTTTTCTTTTGCCCTTTACGCCCCGACGTCGGCGTCGACGGAAATTTGGCACTCTGGTGCGGCTCCTCGGGGTAGTTTGATTCCCTGGCGTTCCGGGGGTACGTCTCCCCAATCTTGTCTCCCCCCGTTCCTGTCGGAAAAGAGGTTATCCACAGGAGTTTTCCACAGTGTGGAGAACTTACATGCGTGTGATTCTTGCTCCCTGCGCAGGGGGACCGATGTGCCTTAAAAATTCTGGGCGGCTGGAAAATTCTTGTAATTACAGGCTTCTGCGCTCGTTAAAACCGAGGGGGAATTCTTAAACCGAAAGGTTTCTCGCCTTTAAATCCGCGGATGTAGATTTTCTCCACAGTTGTGGATAACCCTGTGCACTTAATCCACCGCCTCCGGCGTAAGGAGGCGCGTAAGATCGCTCGGCGGCCCTGTTGGCACTCAATATTTTGGCTAGTAGAAGGAAAAACGCCTCGAATGAGGGCGAAAATTCTGTAGTTTATCCCCCGCACATCCCCAAAATAGGATGTTATCCACAGAAGTTTTCCACAGTGTGGAGAACTTACAGCACTGTTATTCACATGAGTGCATACCCCGATATTTCAAGGCAGAATAGGGTGCCGAACCTGAAAATCCTGTTGATACACAGGATTATCCACAGGTGTGGGGAAAGGTCTTTACTTAAAATCCACAGGCTCGAGCGAGGTCTTACATAAATGTGACGCTCCCCAACTCATGAAAAGTAAAGTAAACGCTACGCTGGTAATCTTTAATACAAGCCAAGTTTTCTAATGAAAGGCATCATCATGGCTGAAAAGTACACCCTCCCCGAGCTCCCCTACGACTACGCGGCGCTCGAGCCCCACATCTCCGCAAAGATCATGGAGCTGCACCACGATAAGCACCACGCAGCATACGTTGCAGGCGCTAACGCAGCTCTCGAACAGCTTGAAGAGGCACGCGAGAACGGTGCATACGGCAACGTCTCCAAGCTCTCCAAGGACCTGGCATTCAACCTGGGTGGCCACACCAACCACTCCATCTTCTGGAACAACCTGTCCCCCGAGGGTGGCGACAAGCCCACTGGCGAGCTGGCAGCAGCAATCGACGAGTTCTTCGGCTCCTTCGACAAGTTCCGCGAGCACTTCACCAGCGTTGCACTGAGCATCCAGGGCTCCGGTTGGGCAATCCTCGCGTGGGACACCGTCGGCAAGCGCCTCATTATCGAGCAGCTCTACGATCAGCAGGGCAACATCTCCGTTGCACTGATCCCCGTTCTGCAGCTGGATATGTGGGAGCACGCATTCTACCTGGACTACCAGAACGTCAAGGGCGACTACGTCAAGGCATTCTGGAACATTGTGAACTGGGCAGATGTTCAGGCTCGCTTCGAGCGCGCAGTGTCCCAGACCAAGGGTCTGGTCCTCTAATCTAAGGTTTTCGCCGAAGCGGTGACGTAGCCGCGGCGGAATAACCGAAACGGGTGCCCGGCGCCTCCACATTCGGAGGTGCCGGGCACCCGTTCGTTTGTTTATCCCTGAACCACGTGGTGCGTCAGAGAACGCGAGATTCTAGACGGTTACTGCGTGGTATACCGAGCCGCGGCGTCCCAAACGCGCTTTTTGTTCTACAAAACCTCGTTGGATTAGCTTGGGTAATGCGTAACGTACCTGCCGTGCACTCAACTCGGTGCTTTCCGTCTGGACGGTCTGCTCAATCGGGTCTATGCTCGCTGCAGAACGGTCTGTGATGCTCAAGGATTCTCCTAGTTCAAGGTCTTAACACTAGAGAATATGGATGTTCCGGATGGAAAACGACCCGATTCTTGACCTTGTGCGCGGGAGGCGTAGAAGCGGGAGCAGAACCTAGGTGACGAGGTACCTGCAAGGTTCAGATAAAGACTATGTATGATAAGGATGTTTGTATATCACACTCACTGGTAGGAGCACCATGTCTGCTGTATTTAAGCGACCTGACTACTATGACCGGCAGAAAGCAATTGACCATCTGCGAGACTTTGCAAGGTTCTGGACCCAAGAACGTATTCAGCAATGGCGCGATGACAATATTAAGAACCAAGAAAAGCAGTACGCACAGCAGTTTTGGTCAGATCTTCTCAGGAGCTTTGGGATTATTCCTGAACGAATTAGCTTGTTCGAACGCAACGCGGAGCGCACCAGCACTGGGCGAAATGGATATATCGATTTCTTCATGTCTGGTATCGCTATTGGCGAGGCAAAGAGCCTTGGTGAAAATCTTGACGCGGCAGAGGAACAGCTTTTCGACTATCTTGATTCCATTAGTCAGAATGAGTACCCGAAATATGGCATGGTTTCTGATTTTGAGCGTATTCGTATTATTCGCCTGGACGGTTCCGAGCCAAAAGTTGAGCTTCTTACCCGCGATATTGCAGACTATTACGACTCATTTGTTTTTCTAATTGGTAAGGAAAGCGTATCAAGGCAGGAGCAGGAAGAAGCTTCGATTGTTGCGGCTGATCTTATGGCGGAGCTCTATACCTCGTTTCTAGGCGATGACACCGATATACCGGTGGGAGAGGATGCTCCGAAGGACGCTGAAGAAGAAGATGAGCGTGTACAGCAGACGTCGATTCTGATGACTCGCTTGCTTTTCCTGCTCTACGGTGATGATGCGGGTTTGTGGCCTGCCGATCTTTTTTATCGCTGGGTAGAGCAGGAGACGACGTCATCATCACTAGGGCCACAGTTAAACCAGCTTTTTCAGGTGTTAAATACTCCGCCAGCTCGCCGTTCTCATCGCATGAGTGATTTAATGGCGCAGTTCCCATACGTTAATGGCGGTATTTTCAAAGATTCGTTGGATGCTGAGTTCTTCACAGAAGAGAGCCGTGAAGCTCTCTTGGATGCATGCCGTTTTCAATGGAATCGAATTTCGGTTGCTATCTTTGGCGCTATGTTTCAGCTGGTCAAATCCAAAGAAGCACGTCGTGCTGCGGGCGAGCATTACACCAGCGAGAAGAATATTCTGAAGACTCTTGAACCACTGTTCCTGAGTGAATTTCGCAAAGAGGCGGATCGTCTGATTCGCAATAAGACTACCTCTTTGAAGGACTTTGATAATTTCCTCAATGATCTTTCGACTCATGTGTTCTGTGACCCGGCCTGTGGAGGCGGTAACTTCCTGAACCTTGCGTATGCGAAACTACGTGAGATTGAGACCGACGTGTTGATTGAGAAGCGTAACCGTGGCGGTGAGTTTACAGCTTCACTGGATATTTCTATTGACCAGCGTCTTTCTATCAATCAGTTCTATGGTTTTGAGATTAACTGGTGGGCGGCAAAGATCGCTGAAACTGCAATGTTCTTGGTAGACCACCAGGCGAACCTGCGTCTTGCACAGGCCCTTGGGGACGCCCCGAATCGCCTACCGATTGAGATTGCTGCCCATATTATTCACGACAACGCGCTTCGTCTGAATTGGAAGAAAGCGATTCCTGAGCCAAAGGGGAAGACCTATATTTTTGGTAATCCTCCTTTCATCGGCGCTCGCTTAATGAGTAAGGCCCAGAAAGCAGAGCTTACTGAGGCTTGGGGTAATGCAAAGGGAGTCAAGAATCTTGACTATGTTACCGGTTGGCACATTAAGACGTTAGATTTACTGCGGGATCGGGTTGGAGAATTTGCGTTTGTAACCACTAACTCTATTGCCCAAGGGCAGAGTGTTCCCTTACTCTTCGGCACAATTTTTCACGAAGGATGGCATATTAAATATGCTCACCAGACTTTTGCGTGGGATTCCGAGGCACCAGGCCAAGCTGCTGTTCACTGTGTGATTGTTGGATTTACGCGCAAGAGAGGTACAAAGCCTCAGCTATTCTCGTACGAGACACCTAAAGGCGAGCCTCAAGAAAAAACTGTGTCGCAAATTAATGCCTACCTTGTGGAAGGCCCTAACGTACTCGTACGTGAACAGAAAACTCCACTTTCTCCAGTAATTACTCCAGCTATATTCGGAAGTATGGCAAATGATGGTGGGCATCTTGTTGTCAAGAAACAGGACTATGCGGTGGTCGCGGCCGACCCAATCGCCGCAAAATACTTGCGACCGTTCTACGGTAGTGAAGAGCTTCTTCACGATAAAGAACGGTGGTGTCTATGGCTTGAAGATCTCTCAGCTAGTGAATTGACAAAGTCATCAATACTGAAAGAGCGAGTCAATGCGTGTCAAATGCATCGTTCTTTAAGTACTCGTGCTGCTACAAGAAAACTGGCAGAGTATCCAACACTATTCGGGGAACCTCGTCAACCTAGGAACGATTATCTAGGAGTTCCAAAAGTAGTAAGTGAAAATCGTAAATACTTCATAGCACAACCTATGTCATCCAATGTGATTGCCAGTGATCTATTATTTACAGTTAATGACCAATCTGGGGTTGCTTTTGCTTTAATATCGTCGTCTATGTTTATCACATGGCAGAAGACTGTAGGAGGCCGTTTAGAATCGCGTATTCGGTTTGCTAACACGGTTACATGGAATACTTTTCCTGTACCTAACTTAGATGAGAAAACCCGCCAGAAAATTATTGCCGCCGGTCAAAAAGTTTTGGAAGCGCGAGCGCTCCAACCTGGTGTGTCGCTCGCAGATCAGTACAATCCTCGCGTTATGAAACGTGAGCTTCGTAAGGCTCACGATGCTTTAGATAGCGTGGTGGATAAAGCTTTTGGAGCATCGCGGAAACTCACTACTGAATCACAGCGTCTAGAGCTTTTGTTCCGGCACTACCTAGAGTTAACGCAAAGGCAAGGATAGTAAGTTGCTGCGGGAGCGTGCTCCCTCTGGCTCGTTACTTCGCCAGCTTCGGAATGTTATTGGGTTCCTCGCGTGTTCGGAATAACGTCCCTCAGCGTCTCAACCGCCCCTGCCGTTCCGGGAGCGGCGGTTGAGACGCCCGAGTAATTACCCCGTCTGCGAGGCGAAAAGCTGGGCGAAATGTGAGTTGCGCGCCATTAGTTCGGTGTAGGTTCCCGATTCGACGATTGCGCCCGCATCCATCACGTAAATACTGTCGGCATGGCGGAGGGTCCAGGCACGGTGCGAGACCAGAATTGTCATGTGTCCCGCCACAAAGAACGCAGCCGGAAGGCTCGTGCCTGCAATTGTCGCGCATAGCAGCAGAACCATCGCCACGGCAGCACAGAGAGTCACCACGGAATTTGCCTGCGTGGGAATCTCCTGCTTCGTAAGAGATTCACGGGCTGCACGAAGATGCTTCTGCATCTCGGGTTCACTCATCACCTCGGGATTCACCCGCGCCAGGGTGGTATTGAGTTTCTGATGCACGGCGGCATTCACGCGCGCCTTCGTCATGGTGAAGAGCGACTGCTCGCCCGCTGCACCAGAAGGTACGCCGCCACGAGGGCACCGATTACCGTGGCCTACGTGAGTGATGCTGTAGTATCGCCAGAAGCCACCGAACCCACCGCAGCATTCACCAGCACCACCTGCGCGCCCGGCATGAACGTAAGAAGCAGGGTCGTACAAACCGCGGCAAGGAATGGAACGGGTGCCCGGCGCCTCCACATTCGGAGGTGCCGGGCACCCGTTCGTTAAGCCCCGGGTTGCCGGTTCGAGGCGCTATTCGGCCTAGAGCGCCAGCGTGCGGTCAATGCGGATGCGGCGGCAGAAATCCTCATCATGACTCACCACAATGAGCGCGCCGGTGTATGCTTCGAGCACCTGCACCAGCCAGTCCACCGAAGAAATGTCGAGGTTATTCGTCGGCTCATCCAGCATGAGTAGCTGCGGCACCGGGTCGGCCAGAAGCACCTGCGCCACCGCGGCACGGAAACGCTCACCACCGGAGAGCTCACCGGTCTTGTGGTGCACGCTCTCTCGGCGGAAGAGCAGGCGCGCCAGTTGGTCACGCAGATGCTGTTCGCTCACGCCGGGATTAGCCCGCTGCACACTCTGCAGGAGGGTCAGCTGCGGGTCGAGGGTGATGCGCTGAGGAATGTACGCCCCCTCGAGGCAATAGTCGACGCGGTAGGCGGGCTGCACGGGGGAGCGGTACTCCGGGTCTTGTGCGTGGGCAATTGCCTCAAGGAGGGTGGTCTTGCCGCTGCCATTCGCGCCGGTGATGCGCAGATGCTCGGGGCCGCTGAGAATCAGGTGTTCTGGGTACTCCGCAGGGGTTCCCTGCCGGCTCTCACTATCAGTCTCAGTGGGTGAAAAATGCAGAGAATCAACCTTAGTGGGTTGCTGAACAGTAAATGTTTCACGTGAAACCCGAGAATCAACACGGTGAGAATCAACCCTATGTAGCTCCAGCACCTTGCGACCTGCGGGTAGGGGCTGCTGGCTCAGCTCGGCATAGATTTTCTCCTGCACGCGCACCTCATCCTGGGCGTTCTGGTATTCCTCCTGAGCCTGCTCCTGCTTGCCGACGCGCAGAACTCGAAGCTTTGCCGCCGCCTGACGTGAGGCGTCCTTGGCGAGGGCAAGAATCGTGTCCGGCTGGTCGTCCTTCCACACCTGCGCCATGTTCTTCGAGATAATCTCCTGTGCCTGCACCCACTCGCGATGCGCCGAACGCACCCGGTTCTTCGCCTCACTCACGCGGCGCTGAGCCGCCTGCTGCTCGGTGTCCAGCGCCTGCCGGTAGGTGCTGTAGTTACCCTCAAAGAGGCGCAGATGCGCCAGCCCCTGGCGGTCGGCGTGAAGCTCCGCAATCACGTTTACACGCTCCAGCAGATCGCGGTCGTGGCTAATGATGAGCGCCGGGCAGGGCAGCGCCTCCAGCGCCGTGAAGAGCTGAGCCTTCGCCGCGGAATCCAGGTTGTTCGTCGGCTCATCGAGCAGAATGAACTCGGGGTCAGAAACCATCAGCGAGGCAAGTGCGGCAATGACCGCCTCGCCACCGGAGAAGCTGCGCATACTGCGAGCAAAGAGCGCGCGAACCGCCTCCGGACTATCGCGATCAACCAGTGCCGCCGGGGTGAAACCGTAGGTCGCAAGAGCCGCCAGAGTGCGCTCCTCAACGTCCCAGTTATTGCCAATAGTGTCGTAGAGTTCGGGGGAGTATTCGCCGGATTCCACTGCCTGTAGTGCCCGCAGAATCTCGGAGATTCCGCAGAGCTCGGCGAGGGTCTGTTCCCGATCCAGACCCAAATCCTGAGGCAGATACGCCATGCGTTCCGGTGCCGCCAAAGAACCGGAATCCGGGGTCAAATCGCCCAAAATCAACCTCATGAGGGTTGTTTTTCCGCAACCGTTGTCGCCAATGAGTCCGGTCAGAGGTGCCGAAAACACCGCCGAAAGGTCTACAAAAAGTGCGGGCTCACTCGGGTGCGCGTACGAAATATGGTCGAGTGTAATGTGAAATGACATGGGCCGAGTTCCTTCGAGTAGGTGCTCGGGTCCCTCAATCGCCGGCGTAAAAGCCCTGCGGAGATTACGAGAAGGAGGTCCGCCTTAAGGGCGCGAAAAAACCCGAGCGTAACGGTGGATGTACCTGTGCCCGGGTGCATGCGCGCTGACGGAAATACGCAGAAAAATGGAAGCGCGCAGGGAGAATGTGCCTGCGCAAAAAGCTGCGTGAGCGCGCGAAAAAACTGTTAGGTCCGGGCTTATGCTCGGTGGGTCATTTCTTCGATGCCTCCTAGATTCCGAATACCACCCCGGTCGTGCCTTGGGTGGCTTCGGTCAAGCGATATGTTCAGTCCCTTAGGCTACCCCCACGGTGGGGTAGCGCGGATAGAGAGCTGATGGCTCAAGCATAGAAACTGTGCGGGTGCTGAGTCAAACACCCTCCCGCAAAACCGTCTGACAAGTGCCGATACCCCTTAGAGAATGCAAAAGGAAGGGCGACACCACGCGGTGCCGCCCCTCCTATAAGCATTAAATCTGCGCGCGTAAACCGCGCGAAACGCTATTACGCCTCGCGGCGCTCGCGGTACATACCCAGCGGGCCCGCATCCGCGTACGCCTGAGCGTCGTTGTAACGGTACAGGCGCGGCGGGCGGTGACGGGTGCCCTCCACGCGGCGGCCGGTGTCAATAATCGACTTCGACGCCGCAATCTGGCGGCGGAAGTTCGCCGGATCCAGGGTGCGGCCCAGAATTGCCTCGTACACCTCACGCAGCTGCGCCAGGGTGAATTCCTCGCCCAGGAAGGAGTGCGCAATACGCGAGTACTCGACCTTGTTCTGTAGGCGGTAGAGTGCGTACTCAATGATTTCGTTGTGGTCGAAGGCGAGCTCGGGCAGCTCATCCACCGGGAACCAACGGATGTTCTCGTGCACGCGGGTGTTCGCGACCTCGGTGGCGGGAATCGACGCCCAGTACACCACGGAAACCACGCGCTCGTGATCGGCGGCGGGGGTGGGAACCGGGGCTCCGCTCAGGCGGGCGGCGCGTGCCTCGGGGGCGCGCAGAACGTCGCCGAACGCGTAGAGCTGCTCCAGGTAGCCGGGCTCCAGGTTGGTGGCACGCTTCAGGGTAAAGCCGGCCGCCTCCTCCAGGGAGAGGGTCGGCTTAAGGGGGCCGCCGGGTAGCGCCCACTGGTCCTTGTAGGGCTCGCGGAGGCGGCGAACCAGCGGTAGCCACAGGGTCGGGTGGGTCTCGTTCTCCTTGGGGCGCAGGGCTAGGATAACGGTTGAAACGGCGAGGGATACGGAAGAGTGGTCCACGTCGTTGTGCTCTTCAACGGCGACTGCGCCGGGAAGAGGCTCAGATGCGATGCTCATTCAGGCCTCCTGTGCGAATGGGTATCGATAGGTGTGCATACTCTACTCATTTTAAGGGGTTAATAGGGTAAAAATGCACGCAAGGTGCCTAGTACCCAGAAAACGTGCATCATCTGTGCTGTGTCAAGGGGAAAAAGTTTAGGTGTGGCGCACGCGAAAGCGCCCCTCCTGCCTGTCCACAAGAACAGTGCGGAGGGGTGCTCGAGGGTCTAACTATGCAATTCTAGGGTGCATATCAGCGGTGCAGACTAGTCAATCTGCAGCTCGCCCATAGCGTCCCAGCCCTCGCCGTCAACCAGGCGAGAAACAATCTTCGGGGTTGCGGTCAGCATGGGGCGCATGTCCTTCAGAGCCTGCTGGAAGTGGTCAGAGTTCACATGCGGGCCAGCGGCGTCATCGTTGAAAGCTTCGAGCAGAACGAACTCGTTCGGGTCCTCGATGCTGCGGGACCATTCGAAGAACTTGTTGCCCTCCTCGGCGCGGGTTGCCTCGGTGAAAGCGCGGGTCTTCTCAATCCACTGGTCTGCGTATTCGGGCTTGACGGGGAACTTTACGGCAATAAAGATCATGGGAACTCCTTGGTTGGGGTGATGACGTATTACTTCAGTTTAAACCCTCGGTGCCTGTCGGTGCTCGGGTTTTCATCGGGGTGGTCGCGCGTGCGGGGGTCGTTAATCGGCAACCACCGCGGCCTTGAGAACCCGTAGTGCGCGTTCCAGCGCGGCGCGGTCGGACGTGAGCATGTCGGCGGTCTGCGGGTTGGCGGAGCCGCCTCCGAAGGCCGCGTTGTAGTACATTCCGTCACCCAGAAGTAGCACGGCGCGGGCGATGCGTTCGTCGCCGAGCTCGGCAAGAATGAGCGAGTGCCACCCCTCCTGTACACGGGCTAGGGTTTGCTGGGCGAGCTCATTATTGTTCTGAGCCAGGCGGCTGAGGGCAATGAGGGCCCGGTCGAACGGGGTGTTATCCGGCGTGGAGGAATTGATGTAGTAGGTGCTTGCCCCCTCGGGCGCCTGTTCCATTGCCGCGAAGTCCTCTTCGGCCAGGGTGACGGTGCGTTCGGCGAGTGCCTCGAGCAGGGCCTTCTTGGAGGAGAAATGGTAGAGCAGCCCGCCCTTGGACACCTTCGCGGCGGTGGCGACGGCGTCGAGGGTTGCGGCGCGTTCTCCGGTGTGAATCAGCAGGTCGACGTAGGTGTCGAGGATGTGCTCGCTAGAGTTATTGGCTCGTTGTTTGCGGTGGTTGGGAGTGCTCATGGGTACCAGTCTAACCGCTTGAAACTATACCGTCCAGTTGGTATAGTTAATCTTCGCCTGTTGGGCCGCGCCGGGAGCACACCGTCCCGGACCACCCCAAAAAAGACAGGCCGAGCTGATGCCGCCGCGTCCGCCGCATCAGCCGACACCTTATAGACGCACGAAAACAACCCATGACGAATCACAATCCGCACACCACGGCTCTGCCCATTCACGCCCCCGACCAGAAGACCAAGCGCTGGGCGGCACTCGGTGTGCTCATGCTCCCGGTGCTCCTGGTCTCCATCGACAACACAGTGCTTGCCTTCGCGGTGCCCGCAATCGCTAAGGCGCTGAGCCCCTCCTCCGCGGAGCAGCTGTGGATCGTTGACTCCTACTCCCTGGTGCTCTCCGCCCTGCTCGTGCCCATGGGCGCTATCGGTGACCGCATCGGTCGCCGCAAGCTGCTGCTCATCGGCTCGACCGGCTTCGCGGCAATCTCTGCGCTCGCGGCATTCGCGCCCTCCGCGCTGATGCTCGTGGTTGCCCGCGCCCTGCTTGGCATTTTTGGCGCCATGCTCATGCCGGCAACCCTGTCGATTATTCGCAATATCTTTGTGGATGCGACCGAGCGCCGCATCGCTATTGCCGTGTGGGCTTCGGGCTTCTCGGCGGGTGCGGCGCTGGGCCCGATTGTGGGTGGTTTCCTGCTGGAGCACTTCGACTGGGGTTCGGTGTTCCTGCTCGCTGTGCCGATTCTGATTCCTCTGCTGATTCTCGCCCCGATTATGGTTCCCGAGTCGAAGGACCCGAACCCCAGCCCGGTGGATCCGCTGAGCATCCTGCTGATTATGACCGGCATGACCGGCATTACCTTCGGTCTGACTCACACCTCCGAAACCGGGTTCGATGCGGTGGCTATCAGCACCATCCTTGCCGGCCTGTGCTTCATTGTCCTGTTCGTGCTGCGTCAGCTCAACCGCGAGAAGAACGATATTCAGCCCATGCTGGATGTGCGCCTCTTCCGCAACACCGTGTTCACCGGCGCGATTACCGCAAACCTCATCTCCATGATGGTGGACGTTGGCTTCATCTACTTCGCCTCCCAGCACCTGCAGTTGGTCTCCGGTCTGCCGCCCATGTACGCCGGTATGCTGCTGATTCCCGGTACCCTGGCGATCATTATCGCCGGTCTGGTGATTGCGCGCGTGGCGGTGCACTTCCACCCGGCGCAGGTGGTGTCTTTCGGTCTGGCGCTCCACGCTGCCGCGTTCGCGGTGCTCGCCTTCCTGGGTGCGCACAACGACTTGGTGATTATCCTGATCTTCATTGTGCTCGGTACCGGCATCGGTATTGCGCAGACCATTTCGAACGACCTGATGCTCTCCAGCGTGCCGCCGCGTAAGGCGGGTGCGGCATCCGCGATTTCTGAGACCTCCTACGAGACGGGTGCGGTGCTCGGTGCCGTCATCATCGGTGGTATGCTCACCGCCGTCTACCGTGCGAACGTGGTCGTGCCCGCCGGTCTGGATGAGACTCTCGCCGATAACGCCCACGAAACCCTCGGCGGTGCCGTGACGGTCGCAAGCCAGGTGGGTGGCGAGCAGGCAAATCAGCTGCTCTCCTCCGCATTTGCTGCCTTCGACTCCGGCGTGGTGCTGAGCTCCGCGTTCAGCGCCGTGCTCATGGGTGTTATGGCTGTTATCAGTTACCTCATGATCCGCAAGGCTCCTCGCGAAATGAAGCCCGCAGAACACTAAACGCAGAACACTAATATCGCCCCCGTTCGTCATGGGTCCGCCGCCCGCCCCGGCCTTCTTCGGAAGCCGGCGCGGGCGGCGTTGCGTTACCCGGAGGTGCTGCCCCGGGGGCGCCGCGCGAACCGGCGACCCGTCATGCGGATTTTCTAGCCCGCGCACAGCCGGTCACAGGTACGGGTGGTACGGTAGAATCCGGAAGATATTGCACCCGAGGCAACGCCCGGCCCGCGTGCGCGCGGAACCCGGGGCGACCGAAACCCCGGTACACGCGTTCAACGAGAAAGGCCGGAATGGGACTCAAAGACTGGATTGCACCCTTCATCACCCTGCTGATCGGTGCCAGCACCATCTTCATCTCCTATAAGAACTATCAGGCGCAGGCGGCGGCAAAGCCCTCCGAGCTGGCGCGACTGGAACTGTGGAGCAAGCTCCTCACCGAAGCCGGCATGGAAATTAGCGCCCTGCCGCCCGCCGATGAGCTGACCTCCGATCAGCGCGTCGTCCTGGAGAATTACCGGGTCTTCCTCAAGCGCGCCTCCCTAGAATCGAAGCTGCGTAAGGTCGGCATCGACAGCAACCGTATCTTCAGCCTGCTCATGAAGCGCGCCCACTCCTCGGTCAAGCCCACCCCCATCCAGATGGGCGACTCAATTAGCTACTACCGCCTGATTCTGCGTGCCCTGCTGTACATTTGGGTTCCGCTGGCCGTGATTTTCATCGGCGTGCCCATCATCGTGGTCACCATCGCCTACCTGATTGGCCTCTTCACGAACCACCGTGGTGACCTGTCTGACTTTGCGCTCTCCCCGCTGGCCGTGATACTCCTCATCCTGGGCGCGGCCGCCGTGGGTGCCCTCGTCATCCTGCAGAACCGCATCATCTCGGCCATTATCGCGAACAACGTGTACTTCTACTTCTGGGATATTTACGGGTCCAAGAAGAACTCCCGCGACTCGGCCCACGCCTACAGCGAGCGCCTGGCGGCTAAAACCTACGCCGACCAGCTGTTCCTTGGTCAGCAGGAGTTCGCCCACCAGTTCCGCGAAAATATGTACATGGCGGGTATTCAGGAGATTGACGAGTACCCGCGTGTGCTCAGTGATAGCGTGATGCTGCCGCGTAACTACCGGGTTGTTGAAACCACCGAGGGTGAGGACCGCATCGACCGCTTCGTGAACTGGGTGCGTTCTAAGATTGGCTTCGAGCGTCTGGAACCGCGCATCATCTACACGCTCGAACATAAGGACGCCCACAAGGATGAGCAGAAGGATTCCGCGCACGGTGAGCCGGTAGCTACCGAGCAGGGTGTTTCTGGGCAGCCCGTAGAGACTCCGGCTCAGGATAAGCAGGAGGATGTGCAGAAGGCTCCGGAGGCGCCTATCTCGGAGGAGCCCATCGTTGCGGAGGTGCCCGTTGAAGCGCCTGCCGAGGATCCGGCTGATGCACCCACCGAGCCCGTCACCGGAAGTGCCACCGAACCCTCCGCCGCAGCAGTTGCCGTATCCGGGGCAGACGACCCCACGGAGGCGTTCACCCGCATCCCGCACGATGCCGCCAGTGAGGAACCCGGCGCTGAGAAGCCCAAAAACTAAATAGCCCGCCCGGAACACAGAAAACCCCGGAGTACAGAAAATCCCCGCAGCGCCGGAATCCGGGCATGAGAAAAGGGTCGCAGCCTACGAGTTCGCCGTTGAACCGTAAGCGTACGACCCTTTTCTTTATTCTCTTCGGGGGCGCGCGAAATCGGAGGTACCGCGCGTTCCAGAAGAGCCTATCGATGCGCTCGTCGTGCATCGTACCGGCCATCTCGCCGGGTAGCCGGCGGGCGCATCACGTCTTTCGAGCCGTCCGCTACCGCGGACGGGGGATCCGCTCCCCGGGTGAGTCCTACCCTTTCTCACCCGGGGGCGCATCGAGGGACGTTCACGGTGTCATGAACCATCCCACCGGAACCCCACACTCAACACAGGAGTTCCGGGACCTTGACGGTATGCGTGCCTACCGAGGCGTGGGGGCGTCCTCGCGAGCGATAACAACCTTGACCGCGTTGTGCTCGGTCGCGTGCCCGAAGACGTCGTAGGCCTCCTCGAACTGGTCGAAGGAGAAATGGTGCGTCGCCATGGCCTTGGCGTTCAGGCGGCCGGAGCGAACCATGTTCAGCAGGTTGCCCACGGTGTTGCAGTTGACCAGGCCCATGTTGATGTTCACGTTAGAAATCCACATGGTGTTCAGCGGCAGCTCAACGGGCTTGCCGTGCACGCCGGCGTTCGCGATGTTGCCGTAGGGGCGAACAATCTTGGTGCAGGTCTCGAAGGTCTGCGGAACGCCCACGGCCTCGATAGCGACGTCTACGCCCAGGCCGTCGGGGGAGAGGGCCTTAATCTTCTCGATGAAGTCCGGGTCGGCCGCGTTGACCTTATCGGTGGCACCCAGCTCCAGGGCCTTGTCCATGCGGTTCTCGTCGAAGTCGACGGTGATGACGCGACCGGCACCGCAGAGGTTAGCGGTCATAATCGCGCCCAGGCCCACCGGGCCCGCACCAATCACGGCGACGGTATCGCCGGGCTTGGTGTTGCCGTTGAGAATACCCATCTCAAATCCGGTGGGTAGCGCGTCGGTGAGGAAGAGGACGTCCTCGTCGCTCAGACCCTCCGGAACCAGGTGGACCGAGGTCTCTGCGTAGGGAACACGCACGTACTCGGCCTGCGTACCGTCAATCATGTAGCCGAAAATCCAGCCGACGCCGCCGACGGTCTGGCAGTGCGAGGGGCGGTTGGCCTTGCAGTACGAGCACTTGCCGCAGCTGGTCACGGCCGGAATGATGATGCGGTCGCCGACCTTCAAATCGGTTACCGCGGAGCCCACCTCGGTGATGGTACCGACAGCCTCGTGGCCGAGGATGCGCCCGTGCTCCACCTCGGGGCAGTCACCCTTGAGGATGTGCAGGTCGGTACCGCAGATGGTGGTGGTGTCCACGCGTGCGATGACGTCCGTGGGCTCGAGGATGGTGGGGTTCGGGACTTCCTCCCAGGCGCCCTTCTGGTCGGGGCCGTGGTAAACATACGCTTTCATGCTGACTCCTCCGTTGAAGTTCATGTAAGGGGTAGCGATGACGTTATCACTGCCGATATCAACCTATAAGAAGTGTTTGATAGGTTGTACTTTCATTAAACAGGGAGTGTTAAATTAAGCGTCTTTATTACACGGAGTGTTCTCTTTGGTTCTTAAGGCTTAAGCATGGGGCCTCTTGAAGGCTTAAGCCGCTGCCTCCGAGCTCTGCTTGAGCTGGGCGCGCGCTCGAGAACGAACCGCCGTAACCGCCCAGACCAGCACAAAAGCCGCCACCATCGACAGCACAATCGTGCCACCGGTCGGCAGGTTAAACGCCCAGGACAGGTATAGGCCGACCACCGAGCAGATACCGCCGAACACCGGCGAGAACACCATCATCGACCCCAGTCGACGACAGGCCAGGCGCGCTGCCGACGCGGGAATCACCAGAAGCGCCAGCACCAGCACGTTACCGAGGGTCTGTAGGCCCAGCACCACGGAAATGGTCACCAGAACGTACAGCACAATGTCCAGGGCGAGCACCGGCAGGCCCATCGCGCGGGCACTCTCGCGGTCCAGGCTGACCGTCACAATCTGCCGGTGGAACAGCCACAGCACCAGCAGAATCACGGCGCCCATGATTGCGGCGTTGGTGATGTCCTCATTCGAAACACCCACAATCGAGCCGAACAAGAAATCCTGCACCGACCCCGAATAGCCCGGCGCCAAGGAAATAATCACAATACCCAACGCAAAAGAGGCGGCGAAGAAAATACCGATGACCGAATCCTCGCGCAACCGCTGATTCTGGCTAAAAATAGCCACCAGAATAGCCGTCACCACGCCCGCGGTCAGGCCGCCCACCATCAGGTTGCCGCCCAGCACGAACGCCACCGCAAGGCCCGGGAACACCGAGTGCGCCACCGCATCGCCAATGAAGACCATGCCGCGCATCATCACGTGGCAGCCCACCACACCCGTCACCACCGAGGCCAGCAGCACCGCAGCCAGGGCGCGCGGAAGGAACGCCAGGGACGGGTTGAACAGATCGGCCAGAAAATCGAGAGGAGTAATCAACGGGAACCCCCGGTAGAAGTAGCAGTATCAGCGTGGGCGGGGGAAGAAGCGCAGGAATCCGGCAGTTCGTGGCCGTACTCATCCAACGCACCACCGGCACAGGTGAAGCCCGTGCGGGCGTGGCCCTGCGCCTCCTCAATGTCGTGGCCGTGCAGCCACGTGTGCAGCTGTTCCAGGCTGAAGGAGGCCGCCGGACCGTCCAGGTGAATATTGCCGCGCACACCGCACAGGCGCGAACAGGATTCGCGCGCCGCCAGCATGTCGTGCGTGGACATCAGAATCGTGATGCCCTCGTCCGCCAGCTCGCGGTACAGGCGGGTCAGCGTGGTCTGGGTGGGGGCATCCACGCCCGTGAACGGCTCGTCCAGCAGCAGCAGGGAGGGGCCGGCCGCCAGGGCACGCGCCAAAAGAACCCTCTGGCGCTGACCACCGGAAAGCTCCGCAATGGAAGCATCCTGCAGGTGCAGAACATCGGTGCGTTCCATCGCCGAAAAGACCTGCACCCAATCCTTCTTCGCCGGGCGGCGGAAGAACCCAATCTCACGCACGCGGCCGGTCATCACCGTATCCTTGACGGTCAGCGGAAAATCCCACTGGAACTGGTGCTTCTGCGGCACGTAACCGATGTGCGCACGCGCCGCGCGGGGCGACTCACCCAGCACCCGAACCTGCCCGGACGCCGGGCGAATCAGGCCCAAAATGGTGCGCAGCAGCGTGGTCTTACCGGCACCGTTGGCGCCAATCAGACCCGCAAACTCGCCGCGCTCCAGGGTCAGGGACAGATCCTTGAGGATGGAACGGCGCGCGTAGCCCGCGTACAGGTTTGAAATCTCTAGAACGGGTTCAGTACCCGCTGTTACCGGCGCGCTCACGAATGGTCACCGCGCACTTCATCCAGTGCTTCACGCTGCGCGGAGGAGCGGCGACGGACCGAAAGGAAAACGCCCACGGCAATCACGGCTGCCACGCCTGCGGCAATAGCGCCCCAGGGGATAGTGAACTCTGCCTTGTAACCGCTCTGGTCGCTCGCCGCGGCGGCGGACGAAGAACCCGAAGCCTGAGTGCCGGCAGCCTGGGAAGCAGAGCTAGACGAAGCATCGGAAGAGGCAGAACCGCGCGCCTGCGCCTCCATCGCGTACAGGGTATCGGCGCTCGCGGAGTCACCCACCGCAAACTTCAGGTAGCGGGTATCGGTCACGGTCGAACCGTCAGAGAGCTCGGCGCTCGCGGTGACCTTCAGCAGGTACTCGCCGGGGGCGGTGAACACCCAGTTCGCGTGGGTGTGGGTGTTCTTCTCAACCCACAGCTTCTGCGGCTCGCTCTTGGTCGAAGACCATAGCACCTGCGGTGCCGAGAAGTTGCCGTTCTCCAGGTACAGGCTGAACGTGCCGGGGCCGCTCACCTGCTCCAGGGTTAGGTTTACGCCGCGGTTCAGCTTGGACACCAGCTGCGGATCCTGCGTGTTCCAACCCGGCCAAATCACGCCCTTGGTTTCGGTCTGCGGAATGACGTACACCTTCGAGCCGGCGGGTGCGCCCACGAAGGAGTAGCGCGGGTCGTTCGGCACCTCAAGGATCGCCTGGTCGCTACCGCGGTAGATGACCTCGTCCAGGCTGCGCCAGACGGGGGTTTCGCCGTGGTCGTCGTGGAGCATGAGCTCAAACTTGCCGTTGTTGAAACGCGGACCCATATCCACGTGACCGGCGGAGATTTCAATGCGGCCGGATGCGACCGGCTGCTCCGCCGACAGGGTCTGGGTGAGGGCGCGATCGCCGCGGCTCAGGTTGCTGTCGCTCGGCTGAGCCGAGGCGCCCTCGGTGGTTGCCTCAGCGGTTGCCTGGGTGGTCTCCGCGTGTGCCACACCCAGGGGCGCGAGCATGAGGCTGGCGCCCAGAGCCAGGGCTGACAGGCTACGAGTAGAGCGGGTGGTTGAGTTCATCATGAGGACTTCCTTGAATCATGACCTAGGTGGTGTGTGAAAGATTATCTAATGCTGATACGGCTATATGAGCTTGTGGATAGCTTAAAAACCGGGTTACGAGGAGTTAGTATCGGAGCAGCTAGCACCCGAAGAATCGCCGCCAGAACTAGCCCCAGAACACAGCGCAATCGTGTGAGCATTCGCCAACATCATCTGCGCGTAGTGGGGAGCCTGCGCATCCAGAGTGTCCGAATAGAGCACCCCGGTACGCACCTGCGCCTCCCGCGCCAGCTCCGTCAGAACCGGCGAACGCATCGCCGTGGACTTATCCAGATAAATCGCCGGAACCTTCAAATCTTCGACCGTGCGGCGCAGACGCTGACGCTGCTGAATACTCGGCTCGCCGCTCGCGCTGGCACTCACAAAACCGGCAATGTGCAGCCCGTAGGTGCTCGCCAGGTAGCGGTAGCCGTCGTGCGTGGTGACCAGGTTGCGCGCCGCCTCCGGCAGGGCCCCGTACACCTGGCGCAGCTGAGCGTCCAGGGCATCGAGCTCCTTGACGACCTGCTCGGTGTGCGCCGCGTACTCGCTCGCACCCGCCGGATCGGCGGAGGTCAGCGCGTCACGAATGACCTGCACGCTCGCCTTCGCGTTCGGCACCGAATGCCAAATGTGCGGGTCGATTTCGCCGTGCACGTGCTTGCCCAGAACGGCCTGCGCCAGCAGGTACACCTGGCCGCGATGCTCCGAAGCGCCCGAACGTAGGAAACGGTAGCTGCCGCCCGCGGGCACCTCCTGCAGGGTGCGGGAGGGGACCGCGACCACGGTGCGGTTCAGCTCGTACTCGACGGCACCCTGCGAGGAATCCGCGCGGAGCACGAGCCTGCCGTCGCCGGTGCGCGCCGTAATATCGGCGTGACCTGCGGAAAGAACCTTAACCTCGGCGGCGGGTACGTTCTGCTCCTTCGCCAGGCGGTCCACCAACTGTTGCGGATCGCGGCCGACCGCGCAGTACAGGGTGCCGCGCGAAGAACGCACGGACTCCGGGGCCTTCACCGAGGTGGCGCTCAGCTCAATGGCGTACTCGCCGGCGTCGCTAAACGCCCATGACAGGTGCGTATGCGCCTGCAACGGAAGCTCCAGCGAACCCATATCGCCGGTACGGATCGCGGTGTCCCCCTCGCGGGTGAGGTTCACGCCGCGCGCATGCGAATCGCACAGCATCTCCACCGCGCCGAAGGTCTGTGTAATGAACGCCGCCAGCTGCGCATTCGAGGAATCGGTGGCGGTGCGCGCCCGCACGCTCTGCACCTCAAAACGCATGCCGGCCTCCGAAGAGTCGGCGGGGGCGGACTCGTTCTGCCCGCCCTCCTCAACGCGCAAACCCAGCCAGATGGAGTCCAGGGAGGCATCCTCAACAATGGCTTCGAGCTTGCCGCCGTACTGCTCAATCTTCTCCGCAACCGCCACGGACACAACGCCGGCGGGCAGGTTCGCCTCAACCATTTTGCTGAGCTTGCGCTGCTCCAGTAGCAGGCCGTTCGTCAGGGCGCAGCGGGCGTAGGCGACATCGCGGATATCGCGCAGGCTCGGCTCATACGAGTGCGGGTCAGCACCGGCGGGCACTAGGGAGTGCACGCTGGCGCGGTCACCGGCAATCTGCTGCGCCAAATCCGCCAGGATCGGGGTTGTGGCGACCACGCGCATCCGGTCGGAGGAGGCGTTCACGGTGGTGGCGCATCCGCTCAACGCGAAGGCGCCAGCCCCCACTCCGGCACCTGCCGCGATACGGGAGGCGAGAGCGAGGGCGGCGCGTCGCGTATAGGCGTGCGAACCCTCGCCGGCGGTATGCCCGCTATGCGGTGTCACCGCGGCGTCCCTTCCGGCGTGCCGAACGCAGAATCATGGCGCCCAGCGCCAGGGCAAGAACCGAGGTGCTGACCATGAACGGGTCGATGACCACACCGGTGTTCGGCAGCTTACCCGCGGCGGCCGCCTTCTGGGCGGTGGCGAGCTCCTGGCTGGTCAGGGCGCAATCCTCGCCGGATGCGGTCTTACCGACGATGCGCACCTTGGATCCGTCGGGCTTGGTGACGATGCCGGTGGCTTCGTCAACGGTGCCGTTGAGCGGGTTCTTGGCGGTGCTCTTCTCGCCGCCGGTGGCGCCGTTAGCGTTGCCGCCGTCCTGCTTGGTGCCCGCCGCACCCTGGCCGTTGTCGCTGGTCGGGGCGTTATCGGGGTTGCCGACGGTGAAGTGCAGAACCGATTCGCTGCTGACCTGCTGGCCGTTCTTCAGGCGCGCAGTCCAGCCAATGGTCACGGTGTAGCGACCCTCGGCAGTGAACACCCAGTTGCTGTGCTGGTGAGTGTTCGCGGGCACCTGGAAGGAGCCGCCGCTACGCGAATCGAAGACCTTCTGACCGGCGGAACCGAAGTTGCCGGAGAGGAAGGTAGACATGGTGCCGGGACCCTCAAAACCGTTGAGACTCATGGTGACGGGGCCGTCGAGCTGCTTGAGCAGTTCGGGGTCCTGGGTGCTCCAGCCGAGCCAGGGTACGCCCTGCTGCTGGGTTGCGCCGATCATGTGCACGGGGGTGCCCGCCGGGGCGATGTCTTCCATGCCCGCGGGCAGGTTGAGCTTCGCGGCGTCATTGAGCACGAACTCGAGGGCGCCGGGGGAGACGTGGCGGGCGGGGCTGGTGCGGTCGTCCTTCACGCTGCTGGTGAGGTTGCCGCCGTTGAGCACGGGGCCCACGTCGAAGTGGCCGTGGGTGACTTCTTCACGGCCGCTGTGCTCGGCAGCGTTAACCACGGCGAGGGTGGGGATGCTGGTCGGTGCCTGGGCTGCCTGGTTGCTCTGCTTGCTGTCTTTCTGGGCGTCCTTGGAGTCCTTGGCGTCTTCGGCGGGAACCTCGGTGGCGATGCACTGCTGGTTTAGGCTGCCGGGCAGGCCGGAGGAGAGGATGCCGCCGCCGCTGTTGTTGCCGGGTGCGGTGACGTTCTGGGCGTTGGAGCCCTTCACGCTGCGGGAGTTGCCGCTCTTGCTGCCGTCCTTGTTTTCACCCTTGTCAGAGCCGTTATTGGTGTTGTCGGTGCCGCTGATGGCGGTAACACCGGATCCGCCCTGGGATACCTGCTCACCATTCGCGGCCGCCTTCGCGCCGTTCGGGTCGGTCACCTGCGCGGCGTTCTGACCGTTCACGGATGCGTCCACGCGGCGAATACCGGTGGATGCGCTCGCCTCAGCAGATGCACTCGCCTCGGCACTTGCGGAGATAGATGCGCTGGGGCTGCTGGTGGCGCTCTCGGTGGCGGTGGAGGTCGCCTCGGGGGTAGTGGTTGCCTCGCTCGTGGCGTCCTTGGTCGCTTCCTTTGCGGCGTTCTGCGCGTTCAGGAGCTTGAAGCCGTCCTCAGCGTTAGTGCCCACGGCGATGGTGTAGGTCGCCTCGGAGCTGACCGGGGTGCCGTCGGCAAGGGTTGCGGTGGCGCGGAAGGTCAGTTGGTAGATGCCGCGGCGGGTGAATGCCCAGCTGAGGTGCTCGTGACCGCCAGAGGTGATGGTGTGCGGTGCGAGCTGGTCGTTGGTGCTGAAGACGCGCGGGTTGTCGCGGCCGGATTCGGTGAAGACTTCGGCGCGGCCGCCTTCGGGTACGCTGCTGCGCACGAGTTCAAGGTTGATGGTGTTGTCCTTGAGTGCGCCGGGGCGGATTCCTTCCGCACCGAGGCCGGGGTAGAGCAGGCCGCGGGTGCGGGTGGAGGGAATGTAGAAGATGTCGGTGCCTTCGGGGGCAATGTAGTCGTAGCCGGCGGCGACGGTGGTGTGTGCGTCCTCGACGTCGGGCAGGTGGAAGACGGTGCGGGCGGGGTTGAATCGTCCCTGCTGGCCGGGGGCGGTGTCTGCGAGGGTGCCGAGGGTGAACTGGTTGCCGTCGAGGAAGGCGTTGAGCATTTCGGTGTGCACGCCCGCAATGACGTAGTCACCTTCGTAGTTGACGTAGGTGCGCGACTCGGTGCCCGCCTGGGCACCGGTCTGGTTTTCCTGCGCCTGTGCGGCGGTGAAGGTGCCGGCCTGGGGGAGGGCGAGGGGTGCCCCGAGTGCGAGGGTGCATCCGAGGGTGGTTGCGCTAAGTAGGCTCAGGGGTTTGGTGCGTCCTTGCATGGTGGCTCCTTGGATGACTGCTCGTTGGCTGGCGCGCTTGCCCGGTGCTTGTCCCGGCGACCTGTTGCCGGGGTCCGGGGTTTGCCGCGATGGCGGGTGCGCTCTGCCGTGTTTTCTCTTTGTGAATGTACGTGGTGTGCGTTTTTGGGCGCGCCTCTGCGCACATGTGTTTCTGAGAATCACTATACTCAGTTAGGTTCTGAATGACAATTATTTGCAAAAGCGCTACGCTAAGAAAGAGAAAAATGAGAAAGGTTGTCATGAGCTCTCAGAAGCAGACCCAACGACGGGTCACCACACACACTCCCGCGCTCTTCATCCCCGGCGGCAAGCCCGCCCTCCGCCGCGCCGCCGCATTCCTCTCCGCCGCAGCACTGCTCGCGCTCGCCGGCGCAGCCCCCTCCATCCCCGCCGCAGCGGGCCCCGACGACGGCAAAATCGTCACCACCAAGGGTCACGTCGACGCCCCCAAGGCATACTGGGACGAGCAGAACGGCACCTTCGTCCTCATGAACGAGGCGAACCCCTACAAGACCGGCGCAGACACCTACGAACTGGACAAGACCGTCAACTGGGTCGGCAAGGGCTACAGCGGCCGCGACGGCAAGTCGCAGTACACCATGACCCTGGGCGACTCGCCCTCCCTGGCGTTCCTTGGCGAGCCCGGCCAGACCCTCTACATGGCACCGCACCTGACCTCCGGCAACCAGGACCCCATCTGGGCTGGCCTGGGCGCCTCCGCTAAGGTGCCCACCGAACGTTTCCGTGACGGCGTGTTCGCCACCGACATCCTTTCTGTTGAGGGCCCCGGCCGCATGGAGCTCTTCCGCTACAACCCGGACGACGCCCCCGCCGACGTGTACCGCATGCTCTCCAGCAGCTCGAACGGTTGGCACTCCTGGCTGCTCGACAAGGGCAGCCACACGCACAACACCACGACCTTCACCCGCCCCGGTCGCTACGTGGTCACCTACCGCACCGTGGCGCGCTCCACCGACGGCCGCATCATCAGCTCCAAGCCGTCGAAGCTGGTCTGGCAGGTTGGTGGCATGCAGCCTACGCTCGGTGACGGAACCCCCACCGCCGTGCCCACGGTCGACCGCTACAACGCGGCACCCGTCGGTGACCTGGACACCGCAAAGTACGTGCTGTCCGTGGCGCCGCACCGCCTGGACGCCGACCCGGCTAAGAACAAGGACGCTGACGATAAGCTCAGCGACATCACCTTCACCGCCGCGAACAAGAACCTCAAGGGCACCCTGACCCTGTACAACAACGGCTACTTCCTGACTGACCTGCCGGTCGTGAACGGTACCGCCACCTGGTCTGAAATGCTCGGTAGCGAGGGCTCCCAGTTGCAGGCGGTCTTCACTCCGGACACCTCCGATGCGAATAGCGCGGAGGCGTCCCGCTGGATCTCGCACAAGCTTGCCTACGAGCCCGGCAAGGCTGAGAGCGTGTACAGCGACGACGGTAACGGCTCCTGGCCCGAAGAAATCCCGGACGAGGCGAACACCGTGCTCAGCACCGAGCAGTACACGCCGACCAGCATGGACTACGACGTGACCGTCACCCCGAACGGCAACGGCTTCAGCACCGTTGAGGTGCGCTTCAAGGACCCGAAGGTGCGCGGCTTCATGCGCGGCGGCTTCTACGCCCAGGACGACCCTGTGTACCCGTACCTCGACCTGGAAGGCTCCGTCGAGGATGGTGTGGCGCGCTTTACCTTCCGTGACGAGTCGTTCTACAAGGGCACGGCTCTGCGCGTGAAGATGCTGACCCACCCGGATATGAACGCTTCCGCCTCCACCACTGAGGTTGCGGCGAACTACGAGCCGGGCACGAAGTACACTGCGCACGGTGCGTTGGCTCCCGATAGCGCGCCGATTGCGGATGCGCCGAAGCCTGCTCCGGTGGATCCTTCGCCGAGTGCTGAGCCTACGGTTGCGCCCTCTGCTGAGCCGAGCGAGGCACCCAGCAGCGAGCCGAGCATTGCGCCCACGACCTCGCCGAGCGAGGTTCCGAGCGTGCCCGCAGTGCCCAGCGAGCCTGCGCCCTCCAGCCCGGCTCCGACGACTCCGGCACCGTCTAGCCCCGCGCCCGCGAACCCGACCCCGAGCGCACCGGCGCCCTCTGCTCAGCCGTCCACCCCCGGAACCCCGGGTCACCAGTGCGTGCCCGGTCAGATTGATGGCCGCGCCAAGATTTCGCACGGCCACCTGGACATTCAGGCGACCCTGAAGGACCGCCAGCTGTCCGTGGGTCTGCGCGACGACAGCGGCATCATTGACGCCGATTCGACGGTGCGCCCGCTTGATTCGGTCGTGTGGACGGTCAGCGAGAACGCCCGCCGTGTACGCACCGAACGTATGGCTGATGAGAAGCTGAACTTCATGGGCCCGGTCGGCACCGCCTTCTACGGTCTGCCGCAGACTCAGCAGAGCGGCCTGCCCTGGCCCGGCTACAACACGCAGGATATTGACTACAGCCAGCTACGCGGCCCGGTGCGCCTGCACGTGGTGCCGAAGGTCATGCCGCAGGGTGCACGCTTCGGCATGTTCACTGAGTCGCTGAATGGTGCGGATGTGCTGCTGGATTCGACGACCGGCAAGACCACGATCGACATTGATTACGCGACGCACGCGCACGCGAACTGGGTGTTCTCTGAGCCCGGCCAGTACATGTTTGACGTGCACTATTCCGCGACCCTGGCTGATGGTACTGAGGTGAGCAGCCCGGTGCAGCAGCTTGCGGTTGCTGTGGGTAAGAAGGCGTCGGATGCGTGCTCGTTTGAGACTGCCGTGCCGAAGGACCCGAACGCTGAGTCGGATGACTTTAGCGGTGTGCGCCGTGTGGATTCGGCAACCCCGGGCGGTGCTGGCGGTAATGCTGGTTCCGGTCAGGCTGGCCAGTCGGGTCAGTCGGGTGCCGCGCAGTCTGGTCAGTCCGGTCAGGCTGGTGCTTCTGGCGCCGCTGGTGACGTGAACGCGCAGGGCTCCTCTGACGGTTCGGCTGATGGTTCTGCTGGCGGCGTGTACCCGGGTGGTGTCTCCGGCGGTGGTACCGGTGGCGGCTCCATGGGTCAGTCCGGTGTGTCTGCTTCTTCTGGTGGTGCCCAGCAGGGCGGCCTGGCGCGTACTGGTTTTGGTGCGGCGTCTGTGGCTGTGGGCGGTGCGCTGGTGTTGGGTGCGGGTACTGTGATGGTGCTGCGTTCTCGCCGCCGCGCCTCCTAGTGTT
Source organism: Rothia sp. HMSC068F09 (assembly GCF_001812775.1). Classification (NCBI taxonomy): domain Bacteria; kingdom Bacillati; phylum Actinomycetota; class Actinomycetes; order Micrococcales; family Micrococcaceae; genus Rothia; species Rothia sp. HMSC068F09. Next base: position 231,908 of record NZ_KV810409.1, on the reverse strand, counting down.
CGCTGCGTGAGGACACGCTGATACGGTGAAGCCCCCGCGGCTGAGAGGATGACTCTCGGCCGCGGGGGCGTTCCTGTGTGGTGCTCCAGGATTTATCCGAACGGTCCAGATACATAACGCTCACGGAAGATACGGTTGAGGGGCGCTCGCAGGCACGGCGACTGCCGCACGTGCGAACGCCCCCCATCACACAGAGTCGGTTACTAAACCAGGCGGACCGGTTTACTTATCCATCTCGTAGACCCAACCGCCGGCGTTGCAGTAGCGCTTGCCGTCCTTCTCAGTGATGGAGTAGCCAGGCTCGTGGTTCTCGCACTTCTGGATAACCTCGCGGGCCTCTCGGTTAGACTTCTCAAGGTTCGCGGCACGAATCTGGAAGAAAGCAAACGTAGCAATGTACGCCACCAGAACCAGCACGAGGGCAGTAATCGCCATACCCTTACCCTTGCCGGTGCCATTCTTGACCATGACCAGAGCAATCACTGCGAAAACAATGGTCGGGATGGTTAGGAACGAACCAATGACAAAGATGCCGGTCAGTGCGGAGATGATGCCCAGGACCAGTGCGGTTACTGCCGCCCACTTCTTCTTCGGTGCCTCGGCGGGTGCCTGCTGGGCGAATTGCGGCTGCTGCGGTGCGGTCGGCTGCGGGGTGTTCTCAGACATGAAAGTCCTCATTTCGTATGTGGTTACGAGTTGCATGAATGTGTGCCCTCTAGTGGAGTGGCATATATCTCATAGAATACCGTACACAAGGAAGGTTCTTGGCGAGATGGGAACAAGCTTGTCTATCTACTAAGATGCGGTATCCACTGTTGGAAATTTTTCCTGCATGGGGATGTTGTGGGCGCTTTTTTATATGAGATGGTGTAGTGTTCAAAGTGGTGCGAAGCACTAAAGGTGCGTATTTGATATTCGCGTGTCTAATGCACATCTTCCGGCAATTCATCGACGAAAGAGGATCACCGTGTCTGATCGCGTACTCTCATCGCAGGCAGCCAAGGATGCTATTACTGCTCTGCAGAACATCATCAACGGCGGCCTGCAGAACGAGATTAATAACCTCAACCAGCAGGGTAACCAGCTGAAGGACCCCAACAACTGGGACGGCCCCCTGGCTGAGCGTTTCCGTAATGATACCTGGCCCGGCGTAGAAAACACCCTGCGTAACCTGACTCAGGAACTGACCGACCTGCGTGAGCAGCTCAACCAGATTTCTACCGATATTTTCCAGGCAGGCGGCGGCGCCTAAGCCTCCCCTGGTGAACGCCGTTTACCGCCCCGATCCCCGGTTATGGGGCGGTGTGCGGTAGGCGGCGTTTTCTGTCATTTGGCTTCAACACACGTTACTTCCAGGCATGATGTACGTGCCTGTCTTAACGTGTTTAATCACCCCACTTCCGCACTTAGATACTTTTCAGAGGTTCTATCATGTCTTCCGGCCCGAACCCCCCCTACGCTAACAAAGAGGACGTTGTTTTTAATAATGAGGTCTCCGATAATCTTGCTAAGGCGTGCCGCAAAGTAGCGCAAAACATTGAAAATGCTATGCCTGGGCTCAAGTCCTCTTTGACGACTGCTCTTGAGGACTTTGAAGGACACTATGCGGACGTCACCGCCTCTAATATTGATACTGCAATCAGTGATGGTCGTGATATTGCCACCGTCTTCCGTCAGTTGGCTGGTGTGGTAGACAACCTTAAGGAAGCGGCTCACAGGGAGCAGGCGAACCGCCAGAAGGCTCGTGAATACGAGAGCGAGTGGTTTGGTCTCCACAAGGCGTGGGATGACTTCTGGGGAAATGCTCCGGCTAAGGCAGAGCCGTATATTCCAGATACAACAATTAATACTAAGTCGCTGGGTACTCGGGAGAATACTGAAACTCGTTCGTCGGGTATGGCTGTTTCTTCGGCGCGCCCTTCGACTGTTCGGGACCTCTCTACCACCTTGGGAAATCTCGGCACTGAGTTTGGCTCTGAGCCCGGCAATATTCGTAGCCTCGCTGCTGAATTTGCGGCTAAGTGTCAGTGGGGAACCATTGACGCTGAAAATCTCATCAGCACGTTTGAATCGTGGAATCAATCGAACGCCAACGATAAGACCTGGCTGGGTATTGTAGCCGATACCTTCAAACAGGCCGGCGGCAATGGTGAGATTAGCACCGTCTCGAATGAGACATTGGACAATGCGCTTGCTGCAGTGAATGTCAGTACCGAACGACCTGATTTGGAAGTTCCTGCACCGGCTGTTGTGGGTAAGCCTGCCACCAGCGGTTATGCGAATGATCCCGTGAACGTTGCGACCGGTAACTTCATCGAAGAAGAGACCGACATGGCATTCTCCGGCGTGGTTTCTGCCTGCTCTGTAACTCGCATGTACAACAGTGTGACCGTGTTCGGTCAGCACGCTGTATCCGGCGTGTTCGGCGCTGGCTGGTCCTCGAATATTGAGAGCCGCGTGCAGCTGAACGCTGAGAATGCTGTCTGGACGATGCCTGAAGGTCGTGAGGTCACCTTCGACCGAATGATTCGTGAGGACGGCACCCACGGCTATGCTCGTGCTCCGCGTGAAGCATGGTGGCTTGAAGAGCTACCCCTCACTCAGCTGACGGGTGAAGAGGGCTCTATTGCTGACCCTTCCCTGCGTTATATTTTGCACGCGACGGGCTATGAAGCCTCGTCTCTGCTGCGTATCTCCGACAACTCTGGAACCCAGCACATTTTTAGCCTCACCGGTATTTACCTGGGCATGAGCGCTGGGGCGGGTACTGCTGTCGCATACCTGCACGATGAAGACGGCCGCGTTGGCGCTATCATGCATCAACGCGGCGCACGTATCAACGTGGAGTACACCGAAGGTGGTCTTGTCGGTGCTATTCATTCTTCTCGCGGTCAGTCTGTGCGTTATGAGTACGTCACCCTTGATGGTCGTACTCACCTGTGTGCTGTGCACGGTGATGCTGGTACCCGCCGTTATGAGCACGACGCTGCTGGCCTGATTCATCGTGTGGTGGCTAGTACCGGCACTGTTGAGGTGACGAACTACTACGACCCGACCGGTCGCATTACTGAGCAGGACACCGAATACGGTCGTCGTGTTCGCTACCGCTACCTGCCGAACGGTATTACTGACGTTGCGAATGAGGATGCCTCCTACACGAACCTGTGGGTTAGTGACCAGTACGCACGCCTGACCGCTATTGTTGACGCGGAAGGCGGGCGTGCTAGCTATGGCTACGATGACTTTGGCAACCGCGTGAGTGTGGTGGACCGCGATGGTTCCCGCACCACTCGCTACAGCGATGAGCGCGGCCGTATTATTCGCGAAATCACCGATGAGGGTGCAGAAACCCTCTTCGCGTATGACGAGCATGACCGCGTAGTCTCCGTGGCAATGAGTGCTATTGAGACGGACCCGCGCGCTCGCCGTGCCGCTCGCCTGGCTCGTCGTGCCCGCCTGGAGGCTGAGACCCAGGGCCGCACCCTCGATGAGGCTACTTCGGGGCAGGAGTCTGCTCAGAGCCCTGCCGTGAGCCCGATGACTACGGTGACTTACGAGTACGCGAATGATTTTGAGCGTAACCCCTCTTCTATGACTGATGGCAACGGTCATGTGACCCGTTTTGAGTGGGCTGATGGCCTGCTGCAGCGCGTGGTGAGCCCTGAGGGCGTTACCGTTTCCTTGGAGTATGACGAGTGTGGTCTGCTGACCGGTATTCGTAATGCTGAGCAGCAGCTGACCCGTTGCGAGTATTCTGCTGCGGGTCACCTGGTGAAGATTGTTTCTGCTCTTGGGCTGGAGACTGAGTTCACCTATGATTCTGCCGGTCACATGGTGTGCCGCCAGGACCCGGATGGTTCCCGCTGGCGTTTTGAGTACGCTGCTGGCGGTCGCCTGGTAGCATCGGTGGATCCTGCCGGTGCTCGCACCGAGTATGAGTACGGTCCGAGCGGTGACATTGTGGCAGTGGTTGACCCGCTGGGCCGCCGCATGGAACGTTCCTTTGACACGAACGGCAATATTGACCGCATTACCCTGCCGGGTGGCGCGCAGTTCAGCTACGCCTACGATGGTTTGATGCGCCTGGTCCGCACCATTGACCCCGCCGGTGGCGTGTGGACTCGCGAGTATGATGCCGCAAGCACTCTGACCGCGTTGATTGACCCGACCGGTGTGAGCGTACGTACTTCCGTAGATTCCTCGCGCAAGACCTTCACCACTAACGATGGTGTTGACCGCGTGCGTATCTCGTGCGACCACCTGGGCCGCCCGGTGCGCAGCGAGGTTCTCCCCGAGGATTCTGGCCCGCAGGTTAGTGCAGATGCGGACGACCCGACTGTCTCCACGATGGTTTATGACGGCGCGGGTAACCCCGTGCAGGTACTGGACGCTGAGGGCGGTCTGAGCCGTTACGAGTACAACGGCTCGAACCAGATGGTGCGCATGGTTTCTCCTGCGGGTCGTGTGACCGAGTACAGATATGATGCGTGCGGTCGACTGGCTGCAACCTATGAGGCTGCCGGTACTGCTGAGCAGTCTGTGACTCGTTACGAGTACGACGCTGATTCCCGTCTGATTCGCCAGGTGTACGGTGACGGTTCTGAGGCGCGCGTTCGCTATGACGCGTGCGGTCGTGTGCTGTCCATTACCGGTTCCGGTGTGGCTTCTCCGGTGTTCTACACCTGGGATTCTTGTGGCCGCGTGAAGAGCATCCGCGATAACAAGTGGGGTACTCGTTCGTTCACCTATGACGCCGCTTCTCAGGTGGTTGCGGTGACTAATGGCGCCGGTGGCGTGACCCATTACCGCTATGACGAGGCGGGTAACGTTACCTCCGTGATGGACCCTGCCGGTCGTATTACCAGCTACGAGTATGATCTGATGGGTAATGTTCTGGCGGTAACGGATCCGCTGGGTGTGCGCACTACCTCTACCTATGATGCTGCCGGTCGTCTGCTGACCAGCACTGACGGTAATGGTGCTGTACATTCCTTCGGTTATGACCGTGACGGTGTTCCCTGTTCCCATTCGGTGAATGGTTCTTTGCTGTACCGTATGGAGCGTGATTCTGCGCGCCGTACGATGACGACTTATGATCACGCGGGTGTTGATGCGTTTGGTGCTCCCGTAGTGACGGTTGAGTCCTACGACCGTTTGGGCCGTCTGGTCCGTCAGCGCCGTGAGTTTGGTGCTCAGATTCCGCAGTCTTTCCGTACCGCGTACATGGATGAGACCGGCGGCTATGAGCTCTCTTACGCTTACGATGCTGACGGTCTGCGCACTGAGTTTGTGCACCCCCTGGGCTCGAGCGCTTATGCGTATGATGCTGCTGGTCGCATGGTCAAGCAGACTGATACCACCGCGTATCGCCTGGATGGAACCGCTGTTACCTCTGAGTCTCGTGTGGAGTCTTCCTTCGAGTACAACGCGGTAGACGCGCTGGTGCGTGCACAGGTGTCTGACTTGGCGGGTACCTGGGTTCGCGAGTTCGGTTACCGTGGCGCGCACATGACCTCTGTGACTGAGCAGCCCGCTGGGGCAGACTCTTCTGAGGTTCTGCATACTGAGATTATTCGTGATGATTTGGGCCGTATTAGCGGTGTGGATTCGCCTGCTGGCCTGGTCATGTACACCTACACTGACGCGCAGATGCTCTCTTCTGCTGTTCGCGGTACCGAGACTCTGCGTTGGGCCTATGATGCCGCTGGTGCGCTGGTGCGTGTTGAGTACTTTGATAGCGCCC
>NZ_KV810409.1:225831-226065 GCF_001812775.1 Rothia sp. HMSC068F09 | reverse complement strand
GCGTCTTCTGCAGGTTTCTTCGGATGGTTCCGGCTCGTCCCTAACCTATGGTGCGGCTGGGTTCGTGAACTCGGTGGCATCATGGGGTTCTGCTGACGATTCTGCCGTAGCCTTCTCGCTGCTGTGTGCTTCTACTGATGGTCGTGTGCTTGCTGCCGGTGGTGCGCCTGCTGGTGTACCCGAGTTTGGCGTGCCCTCAACCGATGCTCGCGCTAATGCTGGTTTTGATGCTTC
>NZ_KV810409.1:166234-225731 GCF_001812775.1 Rothia sp. HMSC068F09 | reverse complement strand
GCCTTCTGTGGGTTCGCTGGTTCCTGGTGCCGGTTCCGGTGCCGGTCTGTTGGATCCGTATGGTTGGGCTTCTTTGGGTGTTGCTGCGCCTGCTGTGCCGTCTGCTCAGGGTGCTGGTGGTGCGCCTGTGTTGCCGGATTCGCTGGTTGGTGTTTCGGCGGCTTCGGGTGTGGTACTGGGTTCTACCGGTTTTGAGGTGTTGGGTGCTCGCGTGGTGGATTCGCGCGTGGGCCGTTTTACGGCGCCTGATCCCCTGCCTGCACCTGTGGGTGTTGGTTGGGGTGCTGATCGGTTCTCGCTGGTGGGTGGTAACCCGGTTTCTTTGGTGGATCCGTGGGGCCTGTCACCTGTGTCGGTGGAGGACTTCGATAAGTACCGCGAGCAAAAGGTAGCTTCTGGTGGCTGGTTACAAAATAACTGGGAATATGTAGCTGCTGGCGCCATGTTGCTTACTGGTGCCGTAGTTGGCGCATTGGGCACTGGTTTGGGGCCTTTTGGTGGTGCCGCATTTGGTGCAGCATCAGGTGCTTTGATGGGTGCTGGTATGTCGGTAATCGAGCAGAAGATGTCTGGCGAGAAGGTTGATTGGTCTAAGGCTGGTAAGGAAGCCGTAAAGGGAGCTATTACCGGTGCTGTGACGGGTGCTGTTACTGGCGGTCTAGGTAATCTGAAGAAGCTGGCTGACGCGACAGAAAAAATTTCTAAGATTGGCAAAGCGGCCCAGAAAGCTGGAACTTATTTGAAGAATAATAAGCTTGTGGAGGATGTAGTAAAAGATTCGGTGTCAGGCGGTATTAATAACGTAGTGTCGTATTGCTTTGACGACAAAGTGAAGGATAAGAGTATAACGGGCGCTATGGGTATGTTTGCTTCTGGCGCTACCGCTTCGGCGGTGGGTGCTGTCGCTGGAGGAAAGATGAAGAGTAAATGGGGTGTCGCGGGGTATGAGAAATATAGCGCCCCAAGCCATAATCCGAGTGATCTTTTGGATTCGTCGCAAATGATGCGGTCAGCGACACCGACAACTCTTTGGGAAACAGCTAAGAAAAGCTCCTTTGAATTCAGTCGTGATGTTACGATTGACACCCTTTCTGGCGCAGCTAAGAATTCTGTTCAGGAGAGGCTTGAGATGGGTATGCAGGGGCGTGAAAATTCGCCGCAGCATATGGATGCGGTGCTTGCGAAGGGTATTCAAAAAGATGGATTGAAATCTTCTTTTAAGACTGCGGTAAAGATGACTCCGGAGGATGCCGCGGAGAACCGTGCTGCTATAGCTGGTGCATCGCGACATGCTGTTGGTGTAACACGAGATGCAGCAGTTAGCGCATCGCATCATGCCATGGATGTAACGCGACAGGCTGCTGACATTACGCGACAAACTGCCTCTCACGCGAAGGATAGGATTTCAGATGCCGTGGACTGGGCAGGTGACATTATCGAGGAACGAATGCGCAAATGGAAGAAGTAAGAATTAGGAACTTTTTATACCCTGGTTTAAGGAGATTGTAAATATTGACTAATTATCATGAATATTATAGTAAAATATCGTTTTTTTTGGCGATAGCATTGATTGCATATATAACTTATATTATTCCCAAAAATTTGCGTGATGATAGTGATGGGATAACTGCAGTATGCACTGTGACCGGAGCGTATACAAAGGAGCTGGGGGGAGCGGATACTGCGGGTACAACTAATGTTTCCCCCATAGGTATTTTTACGACTGAGGAGTGTGGCAATCTTACGATGTATGAAGCTCCTGAGGGTTGGAAGATACCCGCATATGTTGCAACAGCTCAGCCTGGTAAAAAATACCTATTCCATGTTGCAAATTCATCGCCTAAAAAGGAGCGGGATTTTGATACAACCCGCTTCGAAGAAATTAAAGAATAAAGAATTAAAAATTAATTATAATAATCGTATACAGAAGCCCCTGGGCTGAGAGATGACCTCTCAGCCCAGGGGCTTTCTGTGCATCAGATGGTGCTCACCCGAGCGCCACCGTTAGCGGGTGATAATCGCGAAGTCGCTGCTGGACAGGTTCGTGAAATTACCAATCTGCGCGTTCAGGCGGCACTTAGACGTCACCGACAGCGCCGTCACCACCCGCTGATCCTCAGACACCAACACATGCCCCGAACAGCCATCCGAAAAACTAATCATCTGAGCATCCGGAGAAATCGCCTGAACCAGCGTCGAAAACTCACCCGTACGCGGCAAAACCATCAACGGGTTCAGCTCATCCGCGCCACTCGGCCACACCGGAACCACCGTCACCGGCAAAACACTCTGATTCACCACACGAGAAGGAACCCGCAACTCAATCGAACGCAAACGCTGAATCGGGTACGCCGTCGAACGAACCTCCCGATCAGAAATAGCCTTAGACGTCTCAGACTCGATACGGTTCAGCCATTCCTCAAAAGCACGCGAATCCTTAAACTCAGCAGACACATTCGCCCGAACCTGCACCACGCCATTAGCTGGGATACTCACCCCAGACAGATTCCACGAACATGGAACATCCACCGCAGTCACACTCGACTGATTCTTCGCTACGCCAGAAGACGCCTGGCCGGCATCCCATGTCACCGAAGCACACGAATCACCCTCAACGCCGGGAAGCACCTGCAAAATATCGCCCCGAAGAGCCGACTTCTGCGAAGAAAACTCAAACGTCAGGCGGGCACTCTTATCCCGCGGGTTATACGTACCCTCAATACGGGTGCCCAAACCACTCGGCAAAGACGCCGAACTACGGCTCGACGCAGACCACGACTCGGCCGTCTTAGGTGAACCCTTACCGCCGTTCAAACCCACGAAGACGAGCACACCCACAAGGATCAGAGAACCCAGGATAGCGCCCCACACCAGCGGGCGGCGCAAGGGCGAACGGGCAGGCTCCTCTTCCTCAACGACCTCATCAGGCACATATGCCGGTTGCTCCACCACAAAAGGAGCCCGGATAACCGTTTCATTCTGCGCCTGACCCAGCGACGGCATGCCCGCACCATACAGCTCCGTAACATTCTGCCCCGGCACCGCAGAAACAGTAGGCTCAGCACCATGAACCACCGTAGGCGTGTACCCCACAGCGCCCGAAGACACCTCAACCCACCGAGGAAGCACCACATCAGTAGCGAAACCTTCAGCCAAAAGACGCAACTTAGCGGCAGCCTCAGCCGCACCAGGACGCTGAGCCGGGTTCTCCGCCAACATCCCGTGAAGCACCTCAGCAACCTCAGCCGGAATCTGCGGCGACAACTGCACCGCACCACCACGCACCGGAAGAGGACGCGCCGCCACCAGCAGCTCATGAAGGGTCACCGCGCACGCATAAACATCAACCGCCGGAGTGGCCACACCGTGCGCAGAACGCTCCGGAGCCATATACCCCGGAGTGCCAGAAAACGAACGAGAAGCCCCCGAACCCGCAGAGCCGGTAAAAGAAGCAATACCGAAATCAGCCACACGAACCTGCTGATCCAGAGACTCCCCCAAAACACCGCTCAGCAGAACATTCTCCGGCTTAATATCCAGGTGCATCACGCCCTGACGGTGAGCAAACTCCACCGCATTCAGAACCTGCACCATCAGGCTCAACGCCAAGCGGACCGGTAGCGGGCCCTTAGAGTCCAGCTTCTGACGTAGCGAACCGCCATGCTGAAACTCCGTCACCAGAGCCAGCACGCCGCCCTCAACCACCATGTCCGTCAACGGCACAATATGAGGATGCGACAGCGCCAACAACACCGAACGCTCACGCACAAAAGACTCAAGAACCACAGGGTTCTTCGCAAGCTCCGGGCGCAGAATCTTCGCCGCGTACAGAGCCCACGAGCCGCTCATCGTAGCAGCCCACACCTCACCGACCGCACCAGAACCCACCCGGCGAAGCAAACGATACGAAGAGCCAAGGGGAGTGCCCGCAACCAAGCCCCCAGCAGGCTGACCAGCAGCCTGCGGGGCAGGATGAGCATCACGACGCTCCGAGCCGGAGTACTGCGGCGAACCAGCAGGTACAGTCACGGGCTAACTCCTTAACATCAACTTCACAACAAGCAGGAAGACTCCCCAGACGGGGTGGCTCCTACATCAAAACGGTCGGTAAAGTTACACGATACCTCACCACGCGCCAGACAAGCCCTACAGCCCGCCACGGTGCTGAGAATCCTCGGGGCTCATCAGCTGCACCAGAACTGGCGATCCAGCCAAGAACGCATAGCCACGACCAACGCTCAGCTGAACCGGGGCACGCCTCGGAATAGTGCCGAACATGTCCATATCCATATCAACATTCGGCTGAACCACGGCACCCGTACGGAACTTACGAATAGCCTTCGTCCAATGGCTATACAAAGGACGCAAATCAGTCGGCTTACCCGTCGCAATAATGTGGACATCCGGGAAGTCACCCTTCACGATGGCATCAAAAACGTTCATCGGGTCATCCACACGGTCACCGTCATCAATCAGCAACAGCACCGGGCCCGCGGCATCCTGCAAAGCCGCCTGCACCTGAGCAGAAGCATTCTTGCTCTCAAACACCCGGTCAAAAACACCCTCCGGCACATTCACCAGACCGGAACGCTGATCGAAGACAGCCCAAACCTCCGGAACCTCAGCGGCATCCAAGCGCGCGTTCTCCGCCGCGGTAGCGTCACCAGACGCCAACGCGGCAGACACCGCCCGCTCCGCCGCAGCCCTCGCCCGAGAAACCAGGCGAGCAAACGCAACCAGCAGAGAAGACTTACCCGAACGCGGATTACCCGCAACCATGGCGTGCTCACCCTCGTACAGCTCGAAAGCACACGCCTCCAACGTAGCCTCAGCAATACCCACAGGGATACGCCACAGGCTCGGAGAAAACTCAGCGGCAGGCATGCTCTCCCACGAAACCCACGTCGGCAACTGGCCAATCACGTCACGCTTAGCGGGAGCCTGCGGGAAACGCTCATGAACCATAGAGACGGCCTCCTCCACACCAACAGCGGGAGTAGCCACCTGCATCTGACGCAGATGCTTCGGATCAACACAACGGCCGGGAATGGCGGCCGGCACATTAGTGCCGCGAATACCGTACGAAGAATAATCGTGAATATCGCTCAGCTGGAAGAACCACGTCTGCAACGAAGCATCAAGAATCTGTGAGGGGATATTCTTCGCGCGGCTCGTCGACACCACGCAGTGAATACCAACAGCAGGGCCGTCCGCATACACGCGGTAGAAATTCGCCAGCAAATCCATGCTCACAGCGTCAGAGAACTCATCACGCAGCGTCGCAAAACCATCCAAAACAATGAAAAGAGGCTTACGGCGTGACGCGTCAGCACGGCGAGCATCAAGCTCCGACTTCACAAAACGCAAGAAGCGAGCCTGACGCTCCCTAGCGCCCTGGCCGGTACCCACAGCAGACACAACGTGCGGCAGGGAGTGCAGAGGCAACAAACCATCAGCGCCCATATCCACCAGAACAATATCGATGTCCTCCGGCGAATAATGCTGCGCCAAACCCAGCACCACAGACTGAATCGTCGTGGTCGTACCACTACCGGCAACACCCACCAACAGCAGGTTGCTCATCTCAATATTCCAGCCCATAGGCACCTGACGCTGCAGCTCCGGCTCATCACCCAAAGTGCACATCAGGACACCGTCCCGGACACCCCCCACAGTGGGAAGATCCGGGTCGGGGAAGCCGCGCACACCAAAATCAGCCAAATCAACATACGAACCCAACGGTTCAGGCCACACCTTACGAGGAGCGACCGCGCCACGAGCCGCATGAGCCGCCACAACAGCATCAATCAGCAGATCTAGGTCATTCGCATCACTCGACGACACCTTCGGACGTGCACGCTCCGAACGAGGAGTGCCGATACTATCGGTCGCACGAACCTCCAGAGAAGTCACCACCTCAGTGCCGCTCTGACCCGTCACCAGGGCAGTCTGCACCGGTGAAATATCATTCTGGCCCAGCTTCACATAGGCGCGACCCATCTGCGAACGCGAAATCTCCGAAGCATCCGGAACACCAATCACGTTCGAAGAATCCTCACGGCTCTGCACACGCAACGCCACACGCAAATTCGTATTCGCCAGAATGTCATCATTCACCACGCCAGCAGGACGCTGAGTCGCCAAAATCATGTGAACACCCAGGGTACGACCCACCGCGCCAATACTCACCAGCGACGACAGGACATCCGGGAAGTCCTTCGCCAGCATCGCGAACTCGTCAATCACCAGCAGCAGGCGAGGCATCGGCTCCGGGGGGTTCGTCGCCAAATAATCCTTAATGTTGTCCACGCCCTCGCCAGCGGCCGCAAACAGGCGCTGACGGCGGTCCATCTCCGCCTCCAACGACTCAATAGCGCGGTGCGCCAACTGCGCATCCAAGTTGCTCAAAGTACCAATCGTATGCGGCAGACGCTCACACGTCTTAAACGCCGCACCACCCTTAAAGTCAACCAGAATAAAGTTCAAACGGCTCGGATCGTGGTGCGCAGCCAAACCCGCCACCAACGAACGCAAAAACTCACTCTTACCCGAACCGGTAGTACCACCCACCAGACCGTGAGGGCCGTCCTTCACCAAGTCCAGCGTGAACGCGCCAGAATCGCCCACACCAATCTCGGTGCTGAAACCATTAGCTTGCGACCAAAACGCCTCAATATCCTCAGCACCCGGAGGGGTCGGCAAACCAACCAGCTCAGGCAGCTTTACCAGCTGAGGCAAACCGCCACCCAACAGCAAACGCTCAGGGTCCTCATGATGCGCCAAAGTACGCGCCACATGAAGAGCATCCTCAGCGCTCACGCCGGCGAGCACACCGTCAGTGACCGTGTAACGGCGGCGAGGCTCCGAATAGGTCATAGAAGCTTCCTCACCGATCTCCACGACAGAAGTACAAGACGCCGGAAGACGGTCAACGGAAGAAGCCAAAACAATACCGGCGACACGGCGAGCGCCCGCAGCAGCAGTCTTATTCGCCATCAGACGCACTTCATCGCCGTACGCCAAAAGGTCGCGTGCCGGCGACTCACGGCCCTCAGTGAGGGTATCCGAATCAACGACCACGCACAGGCCGCGGGTCGGGAGGGACTCAATGTCGTTGTAAAGAGAGCGCAGCATCTGGTCCGAGTGCTCCTTGCCAGAAGCAAACCAACGCATCTGCTGGTTCTGCGCCATGCGGATATGCGGAAGCCACGACGTCCACACCCAGTCCTGCGAACGCGCGGAATCAGCACAGACCGCAATCGTCATATCTGCAGGACCCGTATGGGTCGCCGCCTGCAGTACCAGGCTACGCGCCAGGGCGAGAGACTGCTCACGCGGACCCACAATACCGATAGCGCCACCCTCACGCAGGTCAGCAATCAGCGGAGCATCCCACAGGGTATTGTGGTCAAGAAGATGCTGAACCTCAGGCTCAGGGTTGCTCGGTTTTGTCAGCTCAGGAGTCCAATGAATATGCCCAGTACCTATGTGGAAAGTCAACAGGTCGGGGCTGGTGCTCCGGCGACGCCACAGCGTCATCGCGGGAAGAAGCGCCCGCAGCTGAACGGTATCCGGTGCCGGGGCAAGGTCACGAAGACGCTCAACCTCCTCACGGTTGCTCAGAGCGACACGTTCCTTAAACTTTTCCATTTCCTGCTCAAAACGCACACGCTCCTTCACCTTATCCTTGGCGTGACGACGTTTCTGCTCCACCCACATGCCGATACTCAGGACGGGGCTGAGCATCGCGAAAAGGGCGTAACGAATCTCCTGCATAATGGCGACCATTGCCGCCGCCATAATAAGCGGGCCTATCGCCATTGCAATATTGAACTTCGGCGGGTCAGAGACGTTCTTGCGGGTGGGCGCCTCTACTTTTTCCGGAGCGCTCAGCGCACCCTGACGTGGCGGACGGTTAAACGGCGCGGTGCCCGATGCGCTCACATTCGGGGCGCTACCGGGGCGAGGTGCGGCCTTCTCTTGAGGAGCAGGCCGCAGGGTCAGAACACAATCGCCAACATGGATCGTGGTGCTTTCAGAAACAGTCAGACCTTCCTCAGGAATCTTCTGACCGTCCACAAAACTGCCGTTCGTAGAACCCGGGTCAGTGATACGCACCTTCTGAGTGCTCGTCGACTCATCATGAACCACCTGCAAGTGCAGGTGCTCCCACGACGCGCTCGCCGTGGGCAGCACAATGTCGGCGTACGGGGAACGACCCGCCACCAGAGGACGCGAAGAGGGGATAGGGCGCGGCAGGGTAACCGTCGAACCACCGCTCAAGCACACGCTCCAGCCCTGCACCAGGGAAGGGTAGGAGAGCGGTGCCCTAGAGATGCGCATACCCTCCATCGGCTTGACTTCCGCTAGGGTGGAGGAGGCTGTCACCGGGCGGTTATCGCAATACAGCGGCTCGTCGGCGGGCAGGGAGGGACCACCGGTCGCCTGGACGAGATCAGCGATGGTCGTCTCAGGCTGCCAGGAGTCTAGTTCATAGCTCCCGTTATGCTCTTCAAGATCAAGGAAAAAGCGCATAAGGTGTTCTCCAAAATAGATAAATCGTGAGCCCCGCTGGTGAACGGACTAGAAGTAATACCCGAAAGCCGGGGTGTGATGGACCGGCTCTGCACGGATTAGGCTTTGCTCGGATTAGGTTTTGTGCGGAAAAGCTAGTCGCGAGATTCTGAAGTGAACGTGCGAAGCATCCACACGGGCGGGTTCACCGCATCCGTTGAGGAAGACCCGCCCTGAATCATCGAAGCTTCCGCGGTGGGGTATAGAAGACCCACCTGACCGCCAGCGGCGTAGGAAGACGAAAAATCCAACGGATACGCCACTGTGGAATCTTTAGCGTCCAGCCGGAGAGTTCCTAGAACCCGTCGAACCGCATCGGGAGTGTATTCACGAACCCGGCTCGTTGCATATGCAAAGGCTAAGAGAGCGTTATGGGAGGGAGCATCCGCCCACGCTGCCGAGTTCGAGAACGCCTGTTCGCCCGACAAATCCTTGAGCGAAGAATCGTTCTTCATCCGTTCCACCGTCGACACAAACGCCGAAGAAGCACGACCGTCATCATCAGCACTCAACGCCGCAGCACGTGCCTGCATACGCCCCACAACGCGAATATTGTCGGTCAGGGAACCACCGTTCTCCAGAAGAAGCCGCGTAAAAGGCTCCGTCAAAGCTTCCTCACCTGCAATCACGGGAGAAGTAATGCCCGCCCTCTGGAGAGAACGAAGAACCTTTGCCTGAGTCGAGGCAGAGCCCGCTAAAACAAGAATCGGAGACGAGCCCGAAGACTTATCACCCAGAAGGCGCGTCAGCTCCTTGAGAGTGTCCTTCATGCTGTCTTCATCAGCAGAAACCTGAACGCGATTCGTATAGGGAAGGTCAGGCACAGAACCCTCACCCGCATCCAGCAGGATGGTGTGCACACCATCCTGCTGCTGCGAAGAGCCCGTGCTAGATACACCGGCAAGCGAACGAATGGCAGCCGTATAGGCCTGCTTCTCCTGCTCAGGGTCCAGAGCAAAACTCCACACCCCATCGCCAGTATCTACCCGGTCATACGTTTCAATCACCGCAACATTGCGTTCCTTGGCGGCAGCCGTAGCACCCCGAAGATGTTCCCCTTGAGAAGCAAGCACAATACCCAAAGCGCCCTCAGACGAGAGCTTCTCTACCGCCTCACGGGCACCCTGCTCCGTTCCCTTATCATTCGCATAAAGAACCTTCACAGACGAATTACCCAGAGCCAGGCGGTACTGTGCAACACGAGCGCCCTGAGCGTTCAGACGCCATGCAGACCCCTCAGCATCATCACCGAAAGTAGCGACAACACCAATAACCGGCTCACGACCAGAGGCCGGAAGAGAAATAGCCTGCTGAACCGTCACCGCAGACGCAGGGTTCGTGCCCGTACCGAGCGGCAAAGGCTGAGGAGTCACAGCGCGCACGCCATACCAGATCCCCACCACCACAAGGCTAAACAGCACACACAGACTGACACACCACACCACGGTGCGCTGAGTGAGCCGCCTGCCCTCGCGGCGGTGAGGACCTGAATCAGAACCCAAATGAGGGGAAAACCCCACGGCTAATCACCAATCTGGAAGGTGTACACCGTCTTCACCTCTGCACTGCCGGCATTCGACAGATGGAAGGTAGGCAGAGAACGCAGACGTTGCAGCGAGGCCTTGAACTGCGCCTGACGCTTCTGCAGAGCAGCGATATCCTCGGAGCGGAGGTTCGTGTAACCCTGAGCATTCTGCATCGCCAAAGCAAGCTGGTAGTCAGCGGCACCCGCCTTCGCGCTATTGCTCTTGAGCGCGCCCAAGAGGCCAGCACCCTCAGCGCTGCTATCGCCCAAATCAAGCATGAGCTTCGACAGGTCGTTATTCAGCTGAGCAGAAGCACCAGCCAAATCTCGGGTAGCGTTCTCAGTGCGGGTGCTCAGAGCAACCAGAGAACGCTCGGTCACCGAGTCCAGGGACTGACGCAGACCCTCAATACGCTCATTCATATCCTTATGCTGAACCTCGATAGAATCGCCAGCCACCTGAACCACGGTATTCGCGGTATCAGTAATACCTGCAATCGATGCGGCGAATGCCTCCTGGGCAGTCGAAGCGGCGGACGAACCGTTACTCGAAACCTTACGAATCTCTTCGTTAATCATGCCCGTTAGGGTGTCGCGAGTTTCGCTGGCAGAATCCTTGAATGCTTCCTTAATAGCGCTGGAGAGATCTGCCTGCGTGTTCGTCATATCTTCCAGGTTTTTACCCAGAGCATTGACGGTATCCGAAGCCGAACGGATACGGTCACGCAACGAAACCTTCGCTTCGTCAGACAGTTCCTTCTTCTCGGCGTCCTGGTTCTGTGCGTTTACGGCATCATCCAGGGTCTTCTCAACCTCACCGAGAGCACCATCTACCGCGTTCACAGCATCGTTAAGATTCTTGGCGTCGCGAGCCAGGCCCTCCTTGGGGTCATCCATAGAGGTTGCGGCAAGGACCTCATCCCATGCTGCTACGGCCTTGGCGATACGCTGCTCCATCGGAGTACGTGTAGCAGAGGGGTTCGGGGTGATGATACGCCTGTTCGCGTTCTCCACCGTGATGGAACGCGTATTACCTTCAGTGGCGGTAGGCTCGGCAGAAGGCGCCTCGGAGGACGGGGCAGTGGAAGGCGACTCATTCTTCGACGGCTCTGCGGAAGGGGTCGCAGAAGCAGATTCAGACGGTGCGGGGCTAGGTGCTTCAGAAGAAGGAGCCGCAGACGGCGAAGCCTCACCGTTACAAGACGAAGCTGTCAGGTATCCACGCAGATGCTCCACCTGCTCAGCAGATAGAGAGCCGCCGCGCTCAGTCGACAGAGCGCAAAGTTGCTCCGCCAGTTCCTGGTTCTGGGCGCTCATGGAACCAGAACCTTCCACCAAATCTGCACGAGCGGAAGCCGCACGAGAATGAACGTTCTTGATGCTCTCAATCAGACGACTCGACGTTTCCTTCAACTGGTTCACACCCTGACGAGCCGCGCTGACCTTCTCTCGCAAAGCGCGCACAGCATCAGCGTCAAGAGAGGACGGGTCCTTCTCCATCTGCTGAACAATCTCATCCATTTGACGCTTCAACGCCGAATAGTTGGTGTTCGCACCCTTCAAATACTCCGGCTGCAGATGATCCACAATCTTTTCGCCGGTAGCAACCAGCGCAATCAAAGAGCTCTGCACCGTCACCGACGCACCAAATAGGGCACAGGTTACCGAGCCGTTAGAAGAGCAAGTCTCAGCGGTCGGGTGCTCCGGGCCCACAATCTCACGAATCGAAGCCGTAAGATCCTGCTGGCAGTCTGAGCTTGCCTCCGCATACGCGTTCAGGACCGCAGAGAGCTGGACCAAGTTACCGTATACACTACGGCTACTTGCGTCCTCCTCACGATGCACAACACAACGACCATTACTATGCGAAACAGACACATTGGGACGTGCTGTCGTATCACCCAGCATGGTGTGAAGAGCCGCGACGGTACGTTCCAGCTGGGAGATTAGCTGAGAATTATTGGTACGCGAAGCCTCAGAAAGGTCCTTCTGCAGGTTCTCAATATTCGCCTGCAGGCCCTGCATGGTCTTCGTCAATGATTCATTCTGAGTCTTCAGGTGCTCGGCAGCGTCCTTACCCAAAGTTGCAGACGTATCATCCAGGCTCTGACGCACCTGAGCAACCTGTGAACTGGCGCTATTCAACGTTGAATTAACCTCGTTGACGGTATCGATGGTGCGCTGCAGAAGCGCCACCTGAGAGGCATCCTGAGAGGTGAAACCGTTAGTAATGATTCCCGCGCCAGACAAATCGGACGCAAAACCAGGCTGCACCGAAATGTTGAAGGTGGGCGCGCTAAAATCCTTCGCCTTAACCTTCAACACAAAAGAAGAGGAACTGCCGGTTACCGGAGGCGCCGAAATAGCGCCCCACTGAACAACAGCCTTACCTTCATCATTGGTGCTTACCACGCCATTCGTCGACGAATCAGTGGCATCAGGGGTCGTAATAACCTGGGTAGGAGAACCCGAAAGAACAGTAGAAGCAGCGATGGAGAACGGAGTACCAACCGGTGCGGGGCTAGTACGGCTGGTACCGGATGCATCATAGGTGACGTCCTCAGTCTTCACCGTCAGGTTTTCGACCGTAACCTTAATGGTGATTTCGCCACTGTAACCGTTCAAATCATTCAGGTTAGTGCCGCTACCGCGCTCGCTAGAATACTGCAGGCTCACACGCACGGGAAGGTCATTGACGACGTCCTTGGGTTTGAACTGAACATTGCTCGTAGAGCTCGTGCGGTCCTTGTCGTTAACGTAAATGTTGGTCGACTCAATCGACGAGACCTCACCGTCACGGCCCATCTGAACATTCACGTTCTGCAGAACATTAGTAGCGTTCTCAACCTGATGGGGGCTCTGAGAAGTAACAGTACCCTTATCGGAAGGGGTGCTGTTATTGTTCGTGCCCGTGGAGCAAGACGAGAAAATAAGTGCCGTAGTGACACCCAAAATCAAAGGAAAGCGGAATAAGCGCTGACGCGCGGTGGTGTGGTTGGTCATGATGATCTTTTCGTTTAAGTTATGTGCCATGCAAGCAACCGATAGCGGCGCACCTGAAACGCAACCAAACGATGCCTGCAGAGGTAGACGGAGGGCCGGGCCCAGTACCACTCTATCAGCCTAATCTGAGAGGGCGGATAATATTTCGTCCTAGTCGGCGCCTCGTTAGGGGATTCCATTCAACCTTGAGGTGATAGTCAAAAGTATTTTTTATTTTGTTTTAATCTCGTGTGTTTGCCGAGTGCTGTTCGACGTAGAAATACTCTGCGGCCGAGGTTATTTCCCAACCCAGGAACTTTCTCTATGCATGGGGCTGTTGCCGTGCGGCACTACATCTTGATATCCGACAGGCCGGTGATTTTGTTGCGCCTTCTGTACAGCTTCCTGAACAGGGGCTGCGTCCACTCGAGGTTATCCCACGTATCAACCCACGCCAGATCCTGCGGGTCCCGCATATCGGGCCAGTGGTCGAACTCGAGCCTAAACCGTACGATGGCCAGCAGCCGGTGGTTCTTGCCAACGGGGTCAAGCTTGGCGATTTCCTTGCCTTTCTTGGTGTAGAAGGTGGCCTTGTCAGACCCTACCCCAGTCCATTCCAATGCTTCCTCCGCCTCACCCTGGAAGTAGAAAACCTGATCGATAGCCCTAATCGGGTAGGAGGTCACGGTGGCGAACGGTGAGAGCTTCTGCTCCACCGTGTCGGGCGTGATTTTCGTGTACACCAGGTGAACGTGCAGAAAGTGGTAGGGGAAGAAGAGCAGCATGATGAATGTCAGCAGGTTGAAGAGGATACCGAGCTCAACCTGCGTGTAGAGGTAGAGAGCGAAGAAACCTGCCGGGAATATGGGTGTGAGAAGGCTTATGAGTGCTTCACGGCGGGGCACGCGCGTAATGTAGATGCCTTCGTCGCGGAGCTTCTTGTCCTGGCGCAGGTGCCTATCATGCAGAACAATGATGGTGATGGCGCCGATGACTGATGCGAGGGTGCAGGTGCCCCAGAGCAGAAGGAAAAAGGTGTGCATGATGCGTGCTCCTCTTGCACGGTGTTGGTGGTGTTCGTGCCGGTTGTGGCTCTTTGGATGTAGGGGGTAGTCGGCGCTTATCGAGCGGGCTACATGTCGACGTCGGCAAGGCCGGTTACCTTCTCACGGCCCCTGAAATAAAGAATGGTCATACCCCTGTCGTCCAACTCATTCACCTTCGCCACATCATCCGGATTATTCATGTCAGGCCAGCGCTCGTTCTCAACCCTGAACCGCACAATCGCCATCAGACGATAATTGTTATGGATGGTCGGGCAGAACAGGGCAATCTGGGTGCCTGACTTGGCGTAGAACCCCACCATATCCTGATCTTCAATATTCAATGCCTCGTAATACACAATACGGTTGATTGCATTGAAGGGGTAGCGGGTCGGGTTGGAGAACCAAATGCGCTGCTCGATACCTTCAGGTGAGATTTTGACATAAGCGACGAGGGTATATCGAGAGAAGGCGTAGAAGAAAAGCACAAGAACAATACCTAATACGTTTAGCCAAATGCCCGTATTTCCAGTCTGACTATTAGCCATATAGCCCAAAAAAGGAAACATCGGATTAAATATGCAAATCCATACTTCAAAGCGATTTACTCGCCTAATGTAAATTCCCTGCGCTTCTTTTTTCTTATCTTGGCGTCGATTAATCTCGTGCCTAATAATAATGTAGGGGATAGAGAGAATAGACAGCGCTAAGATAATTCCCCAGAAGATACTAAAGATGGTATCTAGCATGGTTACTTCGCCTCCTGAACAGCGGCATTAGAAGAGGAATCCGCTTCTTCCTCTTCGGGAATGGTGATACCCACGGTGACGTACTTCTTCACCGACCACCCATTCATCGCCACCGACGCCGCGAAGAACAGTGCAGGCAGCAACTCCAGACGAACCAGCGAATAGCCCAGGTACCCGAGCGCAATACACGCCGCCAGGCCAGCCACGCCAATACACACGGCACGCAGGGTACGGTATCCCTCGGTTCCCTCCTCAAAGCGGGTGCCCTGCAGATAGAAGAGGCCCTCACGCACAACACGCAGGAACCCAGGAGTCAGGAAAAGCGCAACCGCCAGAGCCACCGGATCATAGCCTGCAGTCATGAAACTAGTCAGAGGAACCACAAGGCACAGAACCGTGAAAATAGCCGCCGACACAACACCCACACGGGTTGAGCGCCTATTCATCTGCTCCATGCGCTGCAGGTCAGGAATCTCATCATTAGGCTCGATGCGCTGGATGAGGAAGGCGACGATGATTAGCCCGCTAACCATGTACCAGGAAGCAAAGTTCGTCTCAGGGGTCCACGGAGCCGGGTCCCCCTGGAGTACACCGAAAGCCGTCAGAACCGTCAGTACAATCAAGCCCACCGCGTTGATGGAGTAAACGAAAATAAAGAAGCGGTGGAAGAGGCCTCCGGTCGCTTTATAGCCAATATTTTCAGCGTTAATCATATCTATGTAAGCAAGATTCAGAGGGCTTAAAACGAAGAACAGCGCACCCCAAGGCCATACCCCAATAACGGCCATCACTAGAGATGCAAGAGCTATGAAGCTAAAGCAGAACCACAGGAAGATAAGCCATAGGATTCTAAAGGTTTCAGAGATAGCGTTCATGCTATTTCCCTTTCAACTATTTGGACTCTGCCGCAGCGCGGTCGAGGATGCGCTGCAGGTGTTCCGGGATCTGTCGGTACTCCCCGGCTTCGGGGGAACCAATCTCATACTTGTGGGCATAGCAGAGGATTTTGATCAGGGTATCCATCTCCTCATAGTCACCAAACTCTACGAAGAGCTCAGGGATATACTTGGGCGGCCAAACGCCGTAGCGCTCGCGGAAGAGAATCATGTGGTAGATGTAGGTTGCGTCAAAGAAGACGGGGCTTACACCTAAACGGCGCTTACCCATCTGGCTACTGCTAATGACGAAGTAGCCACCTTTATTGTTAACCTGCATATGTATTTTGGTGATGCTGCTGTAGTCGAACTCGCGGGTCTTGAATCGCCAGTTTCGCCATTTCACGGAAGTTGCATTCTGCTGGATATAGAAAGCATGCGAATGGATAGCCAAGAACCAGAAGAACAAACCGACAATATTTGAAAATACAAACATAGAAATCAGTTCTTCCGTATCACGTGAGATTTCTAATGGCAGCCAGAAGCACACTATCAATACAAAGGAATCTGCAGCTAGTACAGCCAAAAGCGGCTTTTTCTGTCGCTGTCCCAGAGGAATATAGCCTTTGGGGCGGTTGAGTCCTATGGAGCCGTTGGTGACGGTTTCGGCAAGAAATTTTCTGAGCATGAAATGTCCTAGTGTGGTGGTTGGTTACATGTAGACGTCGGCAAGGTCGGTAACCTTCCCCAAATTCTCAAAGTAGCGCATCGTCTTCCCGGCACAATCCAAACGGTCTACCTGAGCCACGTCATCCGGGTTGTCCATGTCAGGCCAATGCTCGTTCTCAATCCTGAACCGTACAATCGCCAGAAGTCGGTAATTTTTATGAGGCAACGGGCTAAACAGGGCAATCTGGGTGCCTGACTTGGCGTAGAACCCTACCATGTCTTCGTCTTCATATTTTGCTGCTTTGTAGAACACGACGCGGTTGATCGCGGTGAAGGGATAGCGGGTCGGGTTGGAGAACCAGATGCGCTGCTCGATACCCTCGGCGGAGGTCTTCACATAGGCAACATGTACATAGCGTAGACAACCGACCATTAGCACTGATAGCAACAGGGCTGCTATTTCAACCCATATATTTACCGGTCCGGTGTCATATATTTCGGTTACATACGCAAGACCTGGAAAAACTGGGGTCAATATCGTAATGAGAGCTTCAAACCGCGTAACTCGTCGAATATAAATACCCTCACGTTGCCGTTGCTTATCTTTCCAACGCTGTACCTCGTAATTGATGAGGACATAAATCGTCGCCACTGTCGTGAGTAGAGCGAAGATACCCCAGAAGATAATCAGGAAAGTGCGCATGGTGGGTTCTCGTTTCGTGTGGTTGGTGAATAGAGTTCGGTGTTTGGGGCTATCGTATCGGTTGTCGCGGGGTGCTACATATCGACGTCGGCGAGGCCGGTGACTTTCTCTTTTCCCCTGAAGTACGGGACTGTATCGGGGCCACTATCTAGAGCATCCACCCGAGCAATATCACTCGGATTATTCATATCAGGCCAGCGGTCATTATCAATCCTGAACCGCACAATCGCCATCAGACGATAATTCTTATGAATAATCGGGCAGAAGGCGGCAATTAGTTTTCCGGATTTACTGTAGAAAGACACAAGATCCTGGTCGTCTGTAGAGGTTGCCTCGTAGTATTCAATGCCGTCAATAGCGTTGAAGGGATAGACGGTCGTGCGCGCCGACCACATGCGTTGCTCAATACCTTCAGGGGAAATCTTCACGTAGGCAACATGCACATACCAGGCATACATCATGAGTCCAATTGACCCAAGTAATGCAATCGATTCATAGAAGATACCCGCAGAACCCTCGTCAACAAGATGAAGGTAGAGAAAAAGGCACGGGAACCCAGGGGTAAATATTGTTAGAAGAGCCTCTGCCTGATTAACTCGTCGGATGTACGCGCCTTGGCGGCGGCGCGCTATATCTTTCCACCGCTGAATCTCGTAATTGGTAATGATGTAGAGTGTCCCGGTTACCGAGATGAAAGCCAGGATGCCCCAGATAATAATCAGGAAAATGCGCACGGTGGTTTCTCGTTTCGTGTGGTTGGTGAATAGGAAGAGCGCGCTCCGTCCGCGCATCCCCGGGAGCCTTTAGCCTTGCAAGCCGGGCTACATGTCAATCTCAGCCAGACCCGAGATTTTCTTACGGAACTTGAAGTACGGAATGACTTCAGCACGGTTATCCAGCTGGTTCACCTTATCCACGTCAGCCGGAATATCCAGGTAAGGCCAACGCCCGTACTCAACCCTAAATCGAGTCATAAGCAAGAGGTAGTACTCATCATAATTCGGGTTCAACGGGTTAATGCGCGCACGCGACTTAGTGAGGAACCAGGTGCGGCTTGCCGTATCTTCATCCTTGGACTCGCTATACACGACGCTATCAATTGCGCCGATAGGGCAGATCCTCGACCCGCGAACGGGGGTGTGCTGCTCAATACCTTCAGAAGAAATCTTCATGTACGTAGCGTTGACGCTCCACAGGTAGAACAAGAGGAAAGCAGTCATGAGTATGGATGCAATGTCTACAAATGAGTTAGTCCCGGGGTCATTGAGCGACAAAAAATAGCAGATAATCGGCAAACCCGGGAAAAAGACAATAATGTACGCCAGCAGCGTTTGCGTACGACTAATGTAGATTCCTTCACGCTTCTTCTTCTCGTCACGGCGCCGATTAATGATGTAGGTGGCCAGGGTGAAAAGCGTGAAAATAGTCGTGATGATGGAGCACGCACCCCAAAAGGTAATAGCAAATTCTTGAGACATCATTTAGCTATTCACTCCTTCAGCCGAGTTGGAGTCGGCGATGGTAGCGGAGTACGCTTTTCTGCTTACTTCAGTCGTGCTCATGGTATGTACGTCCTTGTGTGGTGGTGGTTGGTGAATTGTGCTCGCTACGGTGAGGTGGCGGGCACATCCTTAGCCTATCGCACTGTATCTGACCAGAAAGTTAACTGGGTGCAAGGCTCGGGTGAAGACTGGGCGACCATTCACCGGCGGATGGGATTAGGCCCTGTGCTCACCCGATTTTCTCGGCTGCTCATAGGGGAGGGGACGCGCCTTTCGTGTCTTGGTGGTGCTGGTTGAGGCGAAATAGGTTGCGCGTATTGCCTGGAAAGCCCGAACGGTACGAGATGAAGACTCGCACTGCCCGGGGCTCTAGTTTATAGAATTGTCATTCTTTGATTTCTTCGAAGCGGGTTGTATCAAAATCCCGTTCCTTTTGAACAGAGTCATTCGCTACATGAAACAGATACTTCTTCCCAACCTGAGCCGTCTGAACATAGTCGGGAACCTTCCACCCGGATGGAGCCACAGACAGGCGGAGCGTGCCGCACTCCTTCGTCTCAAAAATACCCACGGGGGCAATATTGGTCATGCCGCTAACATCTGATCCCCCTCGGTCCTTCGTGTAAGCCTTAGTGACGGTGCAGGTAGCAGTAACGTTATCGCTATCATCACGCAAAGAGTAGGGAAGATACACGATAACGAAGAGAGCAATCGCTACAATAATTGCCAGCATTATCATGCGGCTTCGATTCATGGTGCCTAATGTCTCTTTGAGGCCTTCACGAACACCTTGTGCAAATTCTGCCAGGAACATATTTATTACTTGCTTTCTCTCGTGGGCATTAGGGTCAATATTTACTCACAAGTGGTCGTCTTTGTTTTATTGATCTACGGCTTATTCTTTGATTTCTTCAAAGCGGATGACGGAGAACCCTGTTTTGTCGTTTCGGGTAGTGAAGGACTTGTACGCCCTGTATTTCTTACCTGCCTCAATACTGTTGAGGTAGGGGTAGATACGTTCCCCATCGGGAGCGTGCCACATTGTGATGGTTCCGCACTCTTTCGTCTCGAAGGCACCGGAGATTGCGTAGGGGTCCTCGTGCTCAATGATTTCAACCGACTCGATAGTGCATATTTCAGAGTCGTTATTCGGGTTGGAATGGGTCATGAAATATATAGCTCCCAATACGGCAATAAATCCTACGAAAAATATAATGACGCCGCGGTCATTCCATATATTTTCTGCTGTTCTACGAAAATACTCTTTGAAATTGGCCCCATTATTTTTCATCGCTATTCGCCTCTTCTCGCCTGAGTTCTTCGACTTCTTCAAATCATGAGTTTTTGCGGCGCGCCTCATTACGCGCCTCATTACGCGCAGCCCTACGACGGCGCTTCTGACGCTCACTCTTCGTCACACCCACCACATACTTCGTCTCACACAAATCATAAAACTGGGCATAAATATCGCGCGAAGAGCCATACATCCCCACCACGCTCATCGCATCCAGGCCGTCCTCCTCAGCCCAGCGCCCGTGATCATCACGGTAAAGCACCTGCACCATCAGAATGGTCGCATCAAACTGATACGGGTCGAAGCTGCAAGTACGCTTACCCATCTCAGTACTGCCAATGCGCAAGAAGCCGTTCTTGCCGTTGTTCTCCACGTGGGCAAATGTGATGGATGGGTAGGTGAAAGTGCGTTCTTTCCACCGCCAATTACGCCACCGCACGCAATCCTCGCGCAGCTCAAGGTAGAAGGCGTAGCAGTGGTTCAGCGGGATAGCACCCAGCAGACCAAGCCCAAAGGCACCTATAAACAGCAGAACCCATTGATTAACAATCTCTCGGTTGCCGGAAGGATGCGGATATCCCAGGCTCAGCCAAATAATAGGCCAGATGACGAACCCAAGGATTGTGGCGCTCCAAGAGAAGAGAAATCCAAAAAGGGGCCTCTTCTGCCTCTTATTCAGGGTAGGTTTGCCGAGCTTAATACGGATACCCGGTACTAGGGCGACGATGAGTCCTCCGAGGGCTCCGTCTTCAACAGCGCTCATAGTGTGTACGTCCTTGTGTGGTGGTTGGTGAATCGCGCCCGGGTGAGGCGCGGGTATATCCTTAGCCTATCGCACCCTATCCACCGAAGGGTTAACTCGGTGCAAGGCCTGGGTGAAGACCGGGCGACCATTCGTCAGAAGGGCCGGCTCAGCGGCGAACCGACCCCCATCGGTGCGCGGAATTCACCCCGCAAAACGCTAGAATCCGGGCCGTACGCGGCGTGTTTACAAACTAATATTTCAACAAAAATCCCGCCGGAAAAACGCGGACTAGCCCACATGCCCTAAGCCTCAACTAGAAGGTGCACTCTGTACGCAAAAACTTTAACGTTTAACCTCTAGAATAAGAAAAGGTTCAAGGCGCGGCCGCACGCCGTACCAACACCGCTCACTCTGCAGAAACACCAACCTTGAAAGGTACAATCATGACCTCCAAGAAGTCCGCACGGCTTACCCGCCGCGCAGCCCTGGCCGCCGCCGGTGCTGGCGCAGCAACCGCCCTCGGTGCGCTGCTCACCCCCGCGCAGGCCTACTACAACCGACCCACCGTCCGTTACCGCCCGGCCTTCCGCTACACCTACCGTTACAACCGCTACGGCCGTCGCGAGCGCGTCATCATTGTTGATAACGGCGGTAACTAAACCAAACACCCGACCGGGTTATCCTCGCGTTCGGAACATATACTAGGAGGCGGTGCCACACACTCGTGGCGCCGCCTTCGGCGTATCGTGCCGTACCCGCCGCGCGGTCCGCCCATCACCACGGATAGAGAGAACCCATGAATAAGATCAAGCCCCTCACCCGCCGATCCGCCCTCGGCCTGCTCGCAGCAACCGGCGGCGCAACCCTCCTCGCAGCCTGCGGTGCTCAGCCCCAGGCAATCAGCGGCTCTGCGTCTGCATCCGGTAGCGCATCTGCTTCCGCGTCGGCATCTAAGACCGCACGCACCGACTACTCCGGCGTTGCAACCCTCGACGGCTACACCTCCAAACCTGCTGACTACCAGCCCGGAACCCGCACCGAGCCCTCTAAGAACGCGCCCGTGCCCGTGAAGCCCGCCGTTGCCAACGAGAACAGCGTGGAAGGTCTGTACCAGTCCATCGCGTTCTTCGGTGCCGCCATTGAGTACTACATGCGTACCGGTAAGACCGAGCCCCTGCGTGAATGTGCGGTTGACAACTCCGAGCTGAAGAACATGCTCGAACCCGAAGAAGGCACCCTGGGTGCTGGTCTGCAGCAGGGCAAGATTTGGATGCAGGACCCGTCCGCCACCATCACCATGCTTACCGCACAGCCCGAGCGTGATGGCGACGCCTACGACTGGGATATCCGCCTGACCATGGACACCGGCGAGTTCATCGCAAGCAAGGACCGTGTGGAGGACGCTTCCTCCGATTCGGACCGTAAGAACGATGTGGAGCGCACCCTGCACGGTGTGTACGAGAACGGTGCGTGGAAGCTGACCGGTATGCGTGCTTCTTCCTCTTCGCCCTCGGCTTCCGCTTCGGCTTCTGACTCCTAAAACTCAAGAGCCTAGAAACGCATAGTTTCTGAAATAGAAAGGCGCCCGCCTCGTGGTTTTCAAGCCACGAGGCGGGCGCCTCACCTATATACGCAATAAAGCATATACCCTTATCGGGAAGCTACCAGATGCGCACGCGCTCCTCCGGAGCCAGGTACAGTGCATCGCCCTCAGAGACACCAAACGCCTCATAGAACTCATCAATATTGCGCATTACACCGTTCACACGGAACTCATCCGGCGAATGCGGATCCACCGAAATCATCACCTCGGCGTGCTGCGGGCGGGACTTCGTGCACCAGCCGCGAGCATTCGAGAAGAAGAAACGCTGAATACCGGTCATGCCGTCAATCACCGGCGCGTCAGCCAGCGACTCAATGCCCTGCTTCTTCAAAGCCAGACGGTACGCCTTCAACGCAATCGACATGCCAGCCAGGTCGCCAATGTTCTCGCCCAGAGTCAGCTCACCGTTCACGTGGAACTTCGGGTCCAGACCCACCGGAACATACGCGTTGTACTGCTCCACCAGCGCGGAGGTGCGCTCCTTGAACTTCGCGTAATCCTCCTCAGTCCACCAGCTCTCCAGCTTGCCGTCACCGTCATAGCGGGAACCCTGATCGTCAAAGCCGTGGCCAATCTCGTGGCCAATAATCATGCCGATATTGCCGTAGTTCGCCGCATCGTCAGCATCCGGGTTGAAGTACGGGGGCTGCAGAATTGCTGCCGGGAACACAATCTCATTCGCCGGCGGCATGTAGTACGCGTTCACGGTCTGCGGAGTCATCAGCCACTCCGACTTATCCACCGGCTGACCCTTACGGGCAATCAGCCAGTCAGCATCAAACGCACCGGTACGGCGCAGGTTCTCAAACAGGTCACCGGGCACCAGCTCCAGGGCGGAGAAGTCACGCCACTTATCGGGGTAACCGATCTTGGTGACGAACTTCGACAGCTTCTCCAGCGCCTTCTGACGGGTTGCCTCAGTCATCCAGTCCAGCGACTCAATGGACTCGCGGTACGCCTCCAGGAGGTTGCCGACCAGAACCAGCATCTTCTCCTTGTGCGAAGGCGGGAAGTGCACAGCCACGTACTCCTGGCCAATTTCCTCACCCAGAGCCTTCTCGACAGCGCCCACGCCGCGCTTCCAGCGCTCACGAATCTGCTGAGTACCGGAAAGGGTCTTGCCGTAGAAGTTGAAGCTTTCCTGAACTAGCTCGTCGTACATGAACGGCGCACGCGAACGCAGAACGGTCCACACAGCCCACAGCTTCCAGCTCATCAGCGGGATGGAGGTGAACAGCTTCGCCGCACCCTCAAAGAAGGACGGCTGACCCACAATAACCTGACCCAGGGTCTCCGGGTCGGCACCCAGAGCCAGCAGCCACTGCGAGAACGGGAAGCCGGGGAACTTCTCGTCCAGCTCAGTCGCCTGGTACGGGTTGTAGGTCGCCTCAGCGTCGCGGTTCTCCACGACGTTCCAGTGCAGGCGAGCCAGCTCCGACTCGTGAGTGAACACCAGCTGAGCCGCCTGCTCCGGAGTCAGACCGAAGCCCTCAGCCAGACCGGTCAGCTGGAACATGCGGGCAATATGCTCAACATACGCCGCGCACGCCTGCTCGTGCTTCTCTTCACGGTAGTAGGATTCATCCGGCAGACCCAGACCCGACTGGTACAGGAAGAACGTGTAATTCTTCGGGTCCTTCGGGTCGTTGCTGGTGTACCAGGCGAACAGCTGCGGCAGACCCGCACGAGACAGCAGCGCCAAGGTCACAGCCAGGTGGGAAGGGGTTGCCGAGTTCAGAATCGGGGCGATTTCCTTCAGCAGCGGCTCCAGGCCGTCCGCCTCAATCTTCTCAACATCCATGAAGGAGTTGTAGAGCGCACCAATACGGGACTCCGGCTGCTCCTTCGCAATCTTCTCCACCAGCTCACGCACGTGCTTCTCTGCGTTATCGCGGAGGGTGTACAGGCCGCCATCCTTGGGGCGATCCGCCGGGATTTCGTGGGTAGCCAGCCACTTACCGTTGACGTGGCGGAAGAAATCGTCGCCCGGCTTGACGGTTTCATCCACCCATTCTTTAGTGATTCCAGAGTTAGTAGTCATGGTTCCATTCTATGTTCTTACGCCCCCAAGCCACAGGATGCCCGGCATGCCGCCAGATGCTGGCTCACCGGTACAGGTGCTTCTCAGAGGCGTTTTAGGCGGCATAAAGGGGCGGGGTAGCCCTCCCAGGATGCAGAAAACCCGCCCGCACGGTCACACAACCGTACAGGCGGGTTAACATCTACCCCCGAACTGTTAAGTAGTTCAGGAAAGAAGAAGCACTATTCGCTTAAGCCTGAGCCGCCAGCTTCTCCGCGCGCTCAGCCATCATGCGCTTCTCAGCACCGTTGACCAGCCAGAGGAACAAAACCGCCAGACCGGAGCACACAATCATGAAGACGAACGCGGTGCTCCAACCCCAGTGGTCAACAATAATGCCGATACCGGCAGACGCCAGGGTCGCACCCAGCGCGTAACCGAACAGGCCGGTGAAGCCCGCAGCGGTACCCGCAACGTGCGAGGGGGACAGGTCAATAGCCTGCAGACCAATCAGCATGACCGGGCCGTAAATCAGGCCACCAATCAGAGCCAACGCAACGTACGCAATCCACAGCGGCGCATCCGAAGAAGGCAGCCAGTACAGCAGAATCGCGCCAACGGTCGCAAGCAGGAACAGGATACCCGCGGGGGAGCGGCGACCCTTGAACATGCGGTCAGAAACGTAACCGCACAGCACGGTGCCACCAATGCCGGCAAGCTCCAGAATCGAGAAGCCCGCGATACCGCCCTCAAGGGAGGTGTGGCGCACATCGTGCAGGTACTTCGGCGCCCACACCAGCACGCCGTAACGCAGGGTGTACACGAACACGTTTGCCAGAGCCAGGTACACCATGGTCGAGTTGGTCAGCACGTGCTTACGGATGGTGGTCCAAGTGGACTCCGCACGATCCTCAGCGGTGGACTCAACCTTGTGCGGGTCGTTGCGGTACACGTCAACGGTGGGCAGACCCTCAGCCTCGGGGTTGTCACGAATCAGCAGCCACGCCACGAACGCCAGAACGAAGCTGATGACGGCCGGGAACCAGAATGCAACCTCCCAGGTCTTACCGAACAGGGAGAAGCCCCAGGCCACCAGCAGGCCGGACAGCGCACCACCGACGTTGTGGGCGGTGTTCCACCACGAAACCTTCGCGCCGCGCTCGCTGGTGGAGAACCAGTTCACGAGCACGCGGCCCGAGGGCGGCCAGCCCATGCCCTGGAAGATGCCGTTGAAGACCATGATGGTCGCCATGATGGAGGCGATAGCGGCACCGTAGCCGGCCGCACCCGCGCCTTCACCCATGTAGCCGGTCAGCGCCAGCAGAATGTTGGCAACACCCGAGAGCACCAGACCGATGGGCAGGAACAGACGCGCATTCGAGCGGTCGGAAATCATCGCGGTGAGGAACTTGCTGAAGCCGTAGGCGAGCAGCAGTGCCGTGGACAGTGCGCCGATGGCCGCATTGCTGAAGCCGAGTTCCTTGGTCAGAATCGGGGTGACCAGCGGGACGTTGTTACGAATCAGGTAGAAGGTCGCGTAACCGATGAAAATACCCATGAAAACCTGCAGACGCATGCGCGGGTACTTTGCATTAACTTCTGCCTCACTCAGTTGAGGCTTGGGTGCCGGAATAGCGAGCCAGCGGGGTACAGAACCCTTCTTCTTCTTTGATGAAGCGGTAGTAGTCATGCTGGAATTCTAAAAACGAATTCTTATAAAAATGCTAATTTGATGGGCATATGTGCATAGTATTCTTGCAATGGTGAACAGATATTCAGAACGTAAATTCTCTAAAAGTCGTTTCTCCCTTGAAATTTCGGTGAATCTGAAAATACCTGTGATGCGCATCTATCTATCGGGGGACGGGGCTACGTGGCGCGCGATGAATATAAATGCTTTCAATAAACGGCAAGAGAATGTTATGGTCAGACCACACATAAATTTAGGGTAATTTATACCCTAAATCCGCCTCGAAAACCACGTGGAAAACCACGTGGACGCCGCGAAACGAACCCGGGACAAATCCGGAACGAATTCGCGACGGGCACCCCCGAGCACGCAAAAGTCCGCCCGCACGGTGCAGAAGAAGCCGTGCGGGCGGGCCCGTTATCTATCCCCAAAAGTTCGGCGTGCAGTCGGTACGCATACCGGCGGGAAGCCGAACAGCCGCTACCTACCGCGAATCACCGCGAGCAAACCATCATCCGGTCAACCCGCAGCAGGTAGCGGAACCTAAAGCTCTCCGGGTGGGAAACCTAGAGAGAAGCGCGA
Source organism: Rothia sp. HMSC068F09 (assembly GCF_001812775.1). Classification (NCBI taxonomy): domain Bacteria; kingdom Bacillati; phylum Actinomycetota; class Actinomycetes; order Micrococcales; family Micrococcaceae; genus Rothia; species Rothia sp. HMSC068F09. Next base: position 199,175 of record NZ_KV810409.1, on the reverse strand, counting down.
ATCGCCTTGGTGGCGTCCACCAGGTGACGCAGAGACTGCTTGGTCTCCTCGTAATCACGAGTCTTCAGACCGCAGTCGGGGTTCACCCACAGGTCGGCAATCGTGCCGTAGCCAATCGCAGCCTTCAGCAGGGACTCAATCTCCTCCTGCGAAGGAACACGCGGGGAGTGGATGTCCCACACGCCCGGGCCCAGACCGGAAACGAAGGTCTCCGGAATGTCTGCCAGCAGCTCCATGTGCGAGCGGGCGGCCTCGATGCTGGTCACGTCGGCGTTCAGAGCGTTAATCGAGTCGATAATCTCGTTGAACTCCGAGTAGCACAGGTGGGTGTGAATCTGGGTGGAGTCCTTCACGCCGCTGGTTGCCAGGCGGAAGGAGTTCACCGACCAATCCAGGTACTGCGGCTGCTCATCGCGGCGCAGGGGCAGCAGCTCACGCAGAGCCGGCTCGTCCACCTGAATGATGCGGATGCCTGCCTCTTCCAGGTCGGCAATCTCGTCGGCAAGAGCCAGAGCCACCTGGTTAGCGGTCTCGCGGCGCGGCTGGTCGTCACGCACGAAGGACCACGCCAGAATCGTCACGGGGCCGGTGAGCATGCCCTTGACGGGCTTCTCGCTCAGCGACTGTGCGTGGGAGCTCCACGGCACGGTGAACGCCTCACCGCGCAGGCCCTCGCCGTGACGCTTCACGTCACCGAACAGGATCGAGGGGCGGGTGCAACGCGAACCGTAGGACTGAACCCAGCCGTGGCGGGTGGTTGCGAAGCCGTCGAAGTTCTCGGCGAAGTACTGAACCATGTCGTTACGCTCAGCCTCACCGTGAACCAGCACGTCCAGGCCCAGCTCCTCCTGCAGCTTGATGACCGAGGCGATCTCGTCACGCAGGAAGCCGTTCAGCTCCTCAGCGGAAATCTTGCCCGCACGAGCCTCCGCGCGGCGGCGGCGAATCTCAGCGGTCTGCGGGAAGGAGCCGATGGTGGTGGTCGGCAGCTTCGGCAGGTTCAGGTCGGCCTGAGCCGCATGGCGAACGTCAATGGTCGGGCGGTCGAAGTCCTCGGCGGTTACAGCTGCGGCGCGGGCACGAATCTCGTCGTTGTGCTTGCGCGGGTCGGCGGCGAAGCGAGCCAGCGCCTCATCAGCAGCCTTCAGCTCGGGCTCAACAGCGGCCTCACCCTCGGCCAGGCCACGAGCCAGCAGTGCAATCTCAGCGACCTTCTGGTCGGCGAAGGCCAGGCCGTCCACGGGAACCTCGGCGGGGTCTTCCAGAGCCAGGTCGTGCGGCACGTGCTGCAGGGAGGTCGAGGAGGATACAGACACGGCACCCTCGGATGCGCCCGGCAGCGCCTCCAGAGTCTTCAGAGCCGCGCGAACATCAGCACGCCACACGTTACGGCCGTTCACGATGCCTGCCACCAGGTGCACGCCAGCGGCAGAAACAGACTCAAGCTCAGCCTTCGAGTACACGCCGTGCACCAGGTCAAGATGCAGAGCCTCAACACCGGTACCCAGCAGCGCCGGCAGGTTCTCACGCAGGGAACCGTAAGGGCTGGTCACCAGAATCTGCGGGCGCTTCTCGGCGGCGGCCAGGGCGCGGTAGGTGCGCTCGGCCAGCTCGGCAACCTTCGCGTTGTCGGCACGGTCCACGGTCAGGCCCGGCTCGTCCAACTGAACCCACTCAACACCGCGCTCAGCCAGCTGCTCCAGCACCTGAGCGTACGCGGCAACGAACTCGTCCAAGCGGTCGATGGGTGCGAAGTCCTCGGCGGAACCCTGCTCAGCCTTAGCGCCCAGCAGCAGGGTCAGCGGGCCAACAATCTGCGGGCGAACCTTCACGCCAGCCTGCTTAGCGACCTCGAGCTGCTCGTCAATAGCCTCAAGGTTCAGCTTAATCTCGGTGCCGGCACCAATCTCGGGCACCAGGTAGTGGTAGTTGGTGTCGAACCACTTGGTCATCTCCAGCGGAGGCAGGGTCTCGGTACCACGCGCCAGGGCGAAGTAGCCGGGCAGATCCAGCAGGCCGCGTGCATCCTTAGCCTCGGCCAGACGCTCGGGAACCAGGGTGAACAGGCGAACAACGTCGAGCACCTGGTCGTAGTAGGAGAAGGTCGCCGGAATCGAGTAGTCGTCAGCCTTCAGGCCCGCGGCGGTCACGCGCTCAAAATAGGTGCGCTGCACGTCAGCGGCGGTATCCTGCAGCTCCTGCAGGGTGACCTTGCCCTTCCAGAAAGCCTCCTGAGCCTTCTTCAGCTCACGGAAGCGGCCCACGCGGGGGTAACCAACAATAGTTGCGGCGGGGAAAGCAACGTTAGACATAGTGCATATTCCTTTACTGGGGATAGAAATGGGAGAATCAGCGGGCCCTGCCGGCCCCGTCGATGGGGCCGAGATCCGCGGGACGCTCCCGGGGTACTTTGGGGGAAACTTGGGTGGCGCATCCGCGCCGGGTGGAGCGGGTCGCGTTTAGGCGAATTCCAGCTCGCTCAGGGGCTGGGAGAAACGGTTGCTGTATCGGGGCAGGTCCAGCTGATCCAGAACGTCCAGCACCGCGGCATGCTCGTTGAAGGTGAAGAAGTGCAGGCCCGGTGCGCCCGCATCCATCACGGCGCGGCACTGGTTCAGTGCGTAGTCCACGCCGATGCGGTGCAGCTCTGCGCTGCTGGTTGCCGTCTCCAGGGCGTACGCAAGATCCGCCGGAACCGACATGCCCGCCATCTGGCAGAGGTTCTGCAGGCGCTTCAGGGAGGTCACCGGCATGATGCCCGGAATAATCGGGATGTCCACACCCGCCAGGCGAGCCGAATCGACCAGGGCACTGTAACGCTCATCCTCGAAGAACACCTGGGTGATAGCGAAATCCGCGCCGGCACGCTGTTTCGACAACAGAATCTCAATATCCTGCAGCAGGGATGCGGACTCGGGGTGCTTCTGCGGGTACGCCGCCACACCGATGGACACCTTACCCGCCGCCAGGTGGGCGAAATCTTCACGTTCCACGCGGCGAATCAGCTCGACCAGGTAGCGGGCGAAGGGAAGCTCCGAAACCTGACCTTCCTGCACGTCACCGCGCAGCGCCAGGAAACCGCGCACGCCCAGACCCAGAATCAGGCGGACCGCACGCTCCAGCTCGTGCACCGAGTGGCCTGCACAAATCAGGTGTGCCAGGGGGGTGAGGGAGGTTTCGTGCACCAGATAATCGAGCAGCGCCAGCGTCTTCTGACGGCGCTTCGCGTCACCGGAGTAGGTGACCGAAACGTAGTCGGGGTTGGTACCCTCAAGCTCCGCAATGGTGCGAATCAGCGACTCACAGCTTGCGTGTGAGCGCGGAGGGAACAGCTCAAAAGAAAGAGCCGGGTGAACTGTCGTCATAACCATCCTTCGTGTTCACCCGATAGATACGCACCGTAAGGGTGCGCGAATTCTTCTGCAGGATGCGCGCCACCGGTTTGCGGGTGCACATCATCAAGGGGTGCCGAAGGGTATTCTTCTCTATCGGTTCTGGCGGGAGCACCTTGTCCGCACCCTGCACCGTGACGGTGGGGGATACTGGCGAGGTTGCTGCGACGTCGACGAGCCAGATCTCTCGGTCGCTCTTGATAGATAACGCCTTCACTGTACCGGGCGTTTTGGAGGGTGCGCAAGAACTTCGGGGGATGATGACCCAATATGTCGAGAGATGACGAGTCACCGAAATATGAACTTAATATGACCGACTATGACGAAGGGTGGCTGGGGGTGTTGCGGGTAGGGCTGTCGGCTGACCCCTGAATGCCCGAAAATATCACAGATATATCTGCTTAATATTCTTGGACACGCACGAATATGTGTGTTTTATATTTCATTGAAGAGTAGAGTTAGTTAGTGAGGCACGGGTAGTGTTTCAATGTCCGCTCATCGAGGAGTTTCAGGGCTCAAAGATGAGTTCAATATGACTTTATGAGCGTGGTGAGAATGAAAAAGCTATTTTCTTCTATACTCTGGTCCTTCCGCCTAGCATGGAAAACCTGTCCCACAACCCTGGTGAGCGTCGCCCTATCGCTAGCCGTCATTGCCTGCATTCCCTTGAGTCAGTCCCTGCTGATTGGTAATACAGTATCAGCCTTGAGCGGTTCAAATGGTGGCGCGGCCTGGATTTATATCGTTGCTCTTGCCCTTGTTGTCGGAATTAATATCATTGCTAAACGCTGGGTCATAAGTAACATGCTCATCCTCAAATCAAAGGTGAACTATCGGGTTCACTGCATGTTAAATAACAGGTTATCTACATTTCCGTTATCTGATATAGGTAGCACAAAATCACAGGAAGATATACGTGCTGCTAGAGAGGCAATATCGAAACAGGAATTGCAGGTTCACACCATGTCAGTTATGACACTGGTGAGTGCCTTCGCAATGGTGTTACTTCTCTGTCTTAATATCGCGAACGTCAGCATTGTGGCAGCAATTTTTGCGGCACTGTGTTCACTACCCCTATCTATTGCAATGGTGATTCTCGCTAAACGTGATTACGCTATCTACACCCTAATGTACGAGGACTATCGGGCAGAGAACTACTATCTAGACAATCTGATGGCTCAGAGTCGAGCCCAAGAACTTCACCTCATGAGAGCCTCCCGATTTTTCTCGCAACGCGTAGCGTCCTGGCGACGCCGGGCAACCGGTAGGGAATTGAGCCTTGAAAGTGTTAGAGGAATCATCTCCGTAGTTGCAGGGCTACTCTGCTCTGTCTTACTTTTTGCGTCCCTGTACTTCCTTGTGGATTCAGGCGCCAATATATCGTATGTGGCCGGATCGCTGATTGGAATCATTGCCTGTGTTGACGCGACCCAAGAGGTGGGATATTCATTCGGCCAGATTATTAATGGAGCATTATCTGTTCAGCAATTCCGAAGGGTATGCGACTCTGATACTTACGACCATGCTTCTGAGATAAAAACTTCTAACCCTAACCGTGAAAATATTTCAAAAATTATATGCAAAGATGTATCCGTTCAGTATGAGGGCGCGTCGTCTTTTGCGCTTAAAGATATTAATCTTGAGCTGATGAATAATCAAATGATTGCAGTAGTTGGTGCCTCGGGCGCGGGAAAAACAACGCTAATAAATGCAATTCTTGGAATTACACCAATTGCCCAGGGGAGCATAACGTATAAGGGTGCTTCTTCTGAGAGTAAATACAACATGTTGGCAAATGTGGGTTTGGTGAGTCAAGACTACGGCCGTTATGAACTGACTGTGCGTGAAAACCTCCTGCTGGGTTTGCCGCAGGAGGCTGTTGAGCGTCTTGGTGATGCTGATTTGTGGTCGGCTTTGTCGGTGGCTTGTGCTGATGATTTTGTGCGTGGTCTTGAGGGTGGTTTGGACGCTCAGTTGGGTGAGTCGTTTGGTGGTGTTGGTCTTTCGGGTGGTCAGTGGCAGCGTTTGGCGTTGGCGCGTGTGGTTCTTCGGGATGCGCCGGTGTGGGTGTTGGATGAGCCGACCAGTGCTGTGGATGCTGAGACTGAGGAGGAGATTTTTGCTCGGTTGAAGGTGGCTGCTGTTGGGCGTTTGGTGGTGTTGGTGTCTCATCGTGCGTGGACGTTGCGTGGTGTTGATTCTGTGGTGGTGTTGGATGGTGGGTGTGTGGTGGAGCAAGGAACCTACCGGGACCTAACGACCGACCCCACATCACGCTTCAGGAAGCTCTTCGCCTCCCAACTGGAGGGGAAATAACCACGCAACATACCCGCACAACGTAGAGTTAAAAGCATGGAACGTATTGAATCTCCCGTCTACCGCAGGCTCGGCAACTCCGGTCTCGTCGTACCCAGCGTCGGCATCGGCTGCAACAACCTCGGCCGCCCCGGCACCCCCACCCGCACCCAAGAAGGCACCAACGAAGTCATCGCCGCCGCAGTCGACGCCGGCATCAGCTTCTTCGACATCGCCGACCTCTACGGCGCCGAACCCGGCCTCTCAGAAACCATGTTCGGAACCGCCCTCACCCAGCTCGGCCTCGACCGCGACGAACTGACCATCGTCACCAAATTCGGTCTGCCCGTCGGCGACCTCAATGGCAACGACCGCAACGCTCGCGGATCCCGCCGCTACATCATGCGCGCCGTCGAAGGTTCCCTCCGCCGCCTCGGCACCGACTACATCGATCTGTACTTCTACCACAGCCCCGACCCCAACACCCCCATCGAAGAAACCCTCAGCGTCCTCGACCAGCTCGTACGCGACGGTAAGGTCCGCTACCTGGGCCACTCCAACTTCTCCGGCTGGCAGCTCGCCCACGCCGAACACTGCGCCCGTGAACTCGGCACCGAACGGTTCATCGTCGCTGAAAACCACTACAACCTGCTCGACCGCCGCGCAGAACTCGAAATCCTGCCCGCCGCACGGCACTTCGGCATGGGTGTGCTGCCGTACTTCCCGCTCGCTAACGGCCTGCTGACCGGCAAGTACCGCCGCGACAACATTCCCGCCGGTTCGCGCCTGTCCCACTCCAAGAAGAACGTGCTCGACGCCGCCAACTGGGACCAGCTCGAAGCTTTCCACAGCTTCTGCACCGAACGCGGCATTACCGAGGTGCAGGCGGCGTTCTCCTGGCTCGCACAGCAGTCGCCGGTCACCTCCGTCATTGCCGGTGCGACCAGCGCCGAGCAGGTGCGCGCCAACGCACAGGCGGCATGCCTGCGCTTCGACGCTGAGGATCTCGCCGCCCTGGACGCCATCTTCCCGGCACCCGAGAAGATCGCGCTGTTCTAAACTCCGGCTCCCTCTCAAAGGGGCACTCAGGCAGATGCACGAGTCGGCCGTAATATACGCTGAAAAATGTCCGTGGTGAGAAATAAATATCACCCGCCGAACGTTTTCGCTAGGATTAGGTGAGGTGTGTCTAACCTGATGCACCTCACCTAACCTATGTACCCACCCCTGCCGCCTGGAAGCAGCCCCGGCAGGACCACCCGCCACCGGCACATCAAAGGACACCATGAGCGCACAGAGCACCGCCTCCACCCTGCCCCCTCTGGGCACCGGGAAGCACAGTCGATACCTCGGCATCATTGCACTCATCGCCACCTTCGGCGGTCTGCTCTTCGGCTACGACACCGGAGTGATCAACGGCGCGCTCGAACCCATGAGCCGCGAACTCGGCATGGACTCCACCGCCCAAGGCTGGGTCACCGGATCGCTCGCCTTCGCCGCCGCTATCGGCGCACTCGGATGCGGCCGCATCTCTGACCGGTTCGGCCGCCGAACCACCATCATTGGGCTCTCTACCATCTTCTTCATTGGTGCCCTGACCTGCGTGTTTGCACCCAACGTCGCCGTACTCATCACCGGACGCACCCTGCTCGGCCTGGCGGTCGGCGGCGCCTCCGCCGTGGTGCCCGTGTTCCTCGCAGAGCTCGCACCCTACGAAATTCGAGGCTCCCTCTCCGGCCGCAATGAGCTCATGGTCGTGGGCGGTCAGCTTGCCGCGTTCATCGTGAACGCCCTCATCGGCAACGTATGGGGCGAGCACGACGGCGTGTGGCGCTGGATGTTCGCCATCTGCACCCTACCCGCCATCGGCCTGTTCGTCGGAATGCTGCGTGTACCCGAGTCGCCGCGCTGGCTGCTGCGCGCCGGTAGGCGTGAGCAGGCGCTTGAGGTGATGAAGCGCATCCGCTCCGCCGAGCGTGCCGAGGCTGAGATCGCCGACATTGAACGCACCCTGCAGGCGGAGGCGGCAACCCAGAACGACGCGGCAGGTAAGGAAAGCGTGGGCGTGCGCGGCTGGTTCGTGCGCATCCTGCTCGTCGGTATTCTGGTCGGCGCGGGCCAGCAGCTGACCGGCATCAACTCGATCATGTACTACGGCATTAAGGTGCTCAAGGAAGCCGGTTTCAGCGAGTCTGCGGCGCTCATTGCGAATATTGCGCCGGGTACGATTGCGGTGCTCGGCTCGATCCTGTCGCTGCGCCTGATGGAGCGTGTACCGCGCCGCGTCATGGCGATTACCGGTTACGCGTCGACCGCGTTTTTCCACGTACTCATTGCGGGTGCATCCCTGCTGCTGCCCGCCGATAACCCGGCACGCCCCTGGATTCTGCTGGTGCTCATCGTCTGCTTTGTGGGTGCGATGCAGACCTGCCTGAACGTGTCCACCTGGGTGATTATGAGCGAGCTGTTCCCGCTGCGCGTGCGTGCGGCGGGCATGGGTATTTCGGCGTTTAGCGGCTGGATGATGAACGGCACCCTGTCGCTCGTGTTCCCCGTGATTCTGGGTGCGGTCGGTCTGACCGGCTCGTTCATCGGCTTTGCCGTGGTGAACGTGATTATTGCGCTGCTGATGTTCCGCAACCTGCCGGAAACCCGCGGCGTGAGTCTGGAGCAGGTGGAGCGCGGCGTGATGGACGGCAGCGCCTACCCCTTCGCGCGCGGGCGCTAAACCCTGCGGTTTTAGGCACGAACGAGGCGGGCGGCCCCTCCCCGGTGGAGGTGCCGCCCGCCTCGCAATATGCGTTAGGAGATTAGTCTGCGGGGTTCTCTTTGAGGAACTCGTCGAGGCCGATGCGGTAGCCGTCATCTTCGGCGCGTGCCTTACGAAGAGCCTCAATGTCGAGGAGCTCTTCGTACTCTTCAAGTAGCTTCAAATCTTCGTAGGAGATGAGCGCGGCAACGGTCTTTCCGTTGCGGCTGATGAGCGGACGTTCGCCGGAGAACACGGCTTCGTTGACTTTGGTTCCGAGGTTGTCGCGGAGTTCTTTAAGAGTCGTGACATTGGAACGAGTCCGGTGAGTGGTGACAGTCATGACCGGTTCCTTTCTGGGGTTTCTGTGGCGGCTCCGAGGATAGTTCCTGCGTAGGTTCCATCCAGGGGAGTTACTTACATGGTACAACAATGTAAAGTGTGTAAAAAGTGTACACTTTTTCTGCTAAGGTTGAGGGTAAGATTTAAAGCTCTGCCTGAAGGGTGCAGATGACTGCAAACCATGTCTCAAACCCCGTGTACCGGGTTGAATTGACGCGTAAAGCAGCGAAAGAACTGAAAAAAATCCAACGAGAAGACCGGGCAGTCTTCGAGAAAATTATCGTCTGCCTCCAAGCCCTTGGTGACGACCCATATATGGCGGGAGTCAAGAAGCTACAGGGTGAAGAAGGGTACAGGGCGCGAGTAGGAAATTACCGCATCCTGTACACCGTTGATAACGGTGCGGTTGTTGTTGAGGTTTTCCGAGTCGGGCATCGGCGAGAGGTTTACCGCGGGCTGTAGGGTATAAGGTTCTGGGGCTACCCTCGGCACCTGGCCGTGGCGGCTATCCGAGGCGACCCGGGGAGGCTCATCCCTCGGACGCGTCACAAAAAATTTTTATATTTTTAGCGGATAATCCATCAACGCGCCCCACAAGGGGACCTGCCGATAATACTCGGCTCAACGCACCGTAGATGTCGTTGTGTAAACCCAAAACAAGAGACTTAATCCACAGAAACCACGCTACACAAGTGAAGGGGCTGTTCGTTGAGCGAAAAGCAAGGAGCCCCTACCCTGAAACCCCGCCCGTAAGGTGCTACCGTCAAGAGGGTACTATTGACTTCAAAGTGCCGAAATATATGCTTGACCTGTGCGAGCACACACCGCGCAGCCACCGGAACGATTCGTCACCCGGTGCAATACACATGACTCTAACGAAATATAGGTGAACCATGACTGAGAACGTACACAACGATTGGGATCTGCGTAGCGAAGAGGTCCAGAAGGATCAGGTAGCAGCATACGACGCGATGCGCCGCCGCTGCCCCGTCGCCCACGACGAATTCATGGGCTACTCCGTCTTCAAGAACGCCGACGTGCAGCACGTTCTCGACCACCCCGAAATCTACTCCAACGTGGTCTCCAACCGCCACATCGCCGTCCCCAACGGCATGGACGCCCCCGAACACACCGCGTTCCGCGCAATCAACGACAAGTACTTCACCCCCGAGCGCCTCGAAAAGTTCGCACCCGTCATCCGCGAAGCCGTGCAGGGCCTCATCGCTGACCTTCCTCGCGGCGAAGAGGTAGACGTCATGCAGGGCTTCGGTCAGGCATACGCAATGCGTGTGCAGAACGCCTTCATGGGCTGGCCCGCATGCCTCGAGCAGCCCCTCACCGAGTGGATCGAGAAGAACCGTGTGGCCACCCTGCGCCGTGACCGCGCAGAAATCGCCAAGGTCGCCCTCGAATTCGACGGCTACATCCGCCAGCTGCTCGACGAGCGCCGCGAGGATGCCGCAGCCGGCAAGCCCAAGGACGTCACCGCCGAACTGCTCACCGACATCGTGGACCTGCCCGGCGAAGAGCCCCGCACCATGACCGACGAAGAGATCGTCAGCCTCATCCGCAACTGGACCGTGGGCGAGCTGTCCACCGTCTCCGCAACCGTGGGTGTGTTCGTGAACTTCCTGGCACGCAACCGCGCCGAGCAGGACCGCCTGCGCGCATCCCTCGCCGACGGCAACGCCCTGGAAGACTCCAGCGAAATCGCCCTCGCCGTCGAGGAAATCATGCGACTCGAGGACACCCTCGTCACCAACCGCCGCATCACCACTCGGGACACCGAACTTGGCGGCCGCACCCTGCCCGCCGGCTCCCGCGTGACCATCAACTGGGCCAGCGCAAACCGCGACGAGGACGCCTTCGAGGACGCCCTCACCTACAACCCGCACCGCGATCAGTCCCGCAACCTCGTGTACGGCGACGGCATCCACGTTTGCCCCGGTGCGCCCCTGGCACGCCTGGAGCTGCGCATCCTGCTCGAGGAGCTGCTGCGCGGCACCAAGTCGATTGAGATTGCAGACGAGAGCGAGAAGCCCGCAACCGTGAACGCCGTGTACCCGGTCTCCGGCTACTCGGTCGTGCGCGCCATCTTCAACTAAGGAGTTATCGGCATCGGCGGTGCCGCCCGAGCGGAATGAACCGGATGCCGTAGCATAACGCGAGAGGCGCCGAACCCCTTTGATAGGGGTTCGGCGCCTCGCGCTGTTAAGAGTGAATAGGGGCTAGAATACACCGCCCGCTATAGACGGAGCAGAATATTCTTTAATGGCTATATACACTGGTCGGTTATCTCAGTGAGCTGAGTTTAGCGGCCGGTAGCCGAGGGCTTCGCGGAAGAACGAGACGAGGCGCTCGCAGACGGACGAGCCGAAGCACTCGCAGAAGCCGAGGCGGAAACCTCCGCCGCCGCGCTCGCCGACTCCTCAGCCGATAGCGGCGTACCGTCTGCATGCACACCAGCCATTGCCGGGGTCACGCCATTCACGAAGCTCAGCTTCGCCTGCTTGAAGTGATAATCCGGGGAGCAGGTCAGCTTGTACTTGGTATCCGCCAGCTCGCGAATCGTCTTCACATAATTCTGAGTCTCGGGGAAGGGCGGAACGCCGCCGTACTTCTCCACGGGACCGGGGCCCGCGTTATAGCCGGCGAGCACCACATCCTGCAGCTCATCCTCATTAGAAGCGTACTTCGCCAAACGGGTGCGAAGCTCGGACAGGTAGCGGGCCTGCGCCGCAATCGCATCGTGCGGGTTCAGCACGTTGCCGCCGTTGCCGAAGCTGTAATGCTCGGCGTTCCACGCCTCATCGGTAAACTGCGCGATACCCTTAGCGCCCTGATGGGACTCAACGCCCACGCGCCAGTGGCTCTCGGTCTCAATCTGCGCGGCCATCACGCCGGGGCGGAAACCCGACACCTTAGAGCCCTCCTCAAAATCGGATCGGAGGGCCGCCGGAGCATACGAAAGCTCGGTCATGCCGCAATAATCATCGTAGGTGGCCGCCAAACCGGCGACGCCGCCACCCAGCAGGACCGCAGAGGCGATAATCTGCCAGTGCGCAAGCACCCCGGCGATAAAGCGCAGCGGGAAAGCTTTACGCGGCCGAGGGGAAGTCTGTGCGTCCGCCGAGGCGGAAGTGTGGTTGGAGGCGCTCGTAGCGTTACGCTCGGAAGGGGCGCCCGAAGTGCTATGTGCCATCCATCCAGACTAGCGCACCCGAGCCGCGGATGCCGACAAAATGCCCACGGATGAGGCTAAAAGCATAGTCAGCGCGGGATGCGCACCCCGCCCCAATCCGGGCAAACCGCCCTGCCGCCCGCCTGCGAGAAAGGAAGAGCCCGCCCGGAAAGGCCCCCGGGTAGCGGAGGGCCCCGCCGCACACATCCGAGGATGCACCCGACGGGGCCTCACAAATCCCGCTGCCGCGAGGGCTCGGCTCACGGGGTCGCCTAGCGGTCGGTCACCACAATCTTGCCGGCGGCGCCGCGCTCCATCTCCGCGAAGGAATGGTTCACGAACGTGTAAGTGCCGGACTCCAGGAACTGCATCTCCACGAAGCCGCCCTGGGCGGGGGCCAGATCCAGGGCCTGACTGTGGCCGTCACGGCTGCCGTACGCATCCGCGCCGCGGCGCAACAGGTAGCCGCCCTCCTTATAGACCGTGTCGAACTGCGAACCGACCACGTGGAAACTCGTGCCGTGGTTCGGGCCCGCCGCCATCACCCAAATACGGATACGCTCGCCCTTCTTCACCTGCAGCGGCTTTGCCTTGTACTGGGTTGCGTGGCCGTTGAACATGGTCAGCGTGGGGGTGCCCGCCGCAATCAGGTCGGGAGAGTTCTCCGCCAGCTTGTTGCCGTCGGAGGCGGTCTTGCCGGTGTCGTGCAGGTACGCCTCGCCCTGAACCATCACGTACTCGTGATCCACCTGATCCATGTCAGCCGGGTCAATGATGACCGAGCCATACATGCCCTGGGTCATGTGCAGGCTCAGCGGGGCGGTACCGCAGTGGTACAGCCAGATACCGGCGGCCTTCGCCTCGAAACGGTAGACGAGACGCTCACCGGGGGCGATGGTCTTCATCGTGTTATCGGGGGAAACCATGCCCGCGTGGAAGTCCAGCGAGTGGCCCATCGTGCCGTTATTGACGAGTGTAATTTCAAAAATATCGCCGACCTTGCCATGCAGAACCGGGGCCATGTTTTGCCCGTTGAAGGTCCACATGTGGACGGTTACGCCGGGGGCTACCTCGCGGTCGACCTCCTGCACCTCCAGGGTGACCTTGCGGACGGTCTTGCCGTTCACCTGCGTGGCGGTGTTCGGTGCCGGGATGTTCGGGTCGCGGTACTGGTAGCCGCTGCCGGGCGCCGCAGACATGTCAATCTTGCCGTTCGCAACCGTCATGAGGGTCGGGACGTTACCCGTCGCGGCGTGGTTGTGGTTGGTGTGGTCGCCGGAAGCCACCTGCTGCGAGGAAGCACCGGTCACCTTCACCTTGAGGACCATGCCCAGGGAGCGGTGGCCCGCCACGGAGCAGTACGCCTCGGTATCGGCGGTCATGACGCCGGCGTCCACGGTCTTCGTCTCGCCGGGGTTGATGCTGCCGGTGGTTGCGCCGTTGTCGAAGGTCAGGTCGTGGGCCATGCCCTGGTCGTCGTTGGTGACCTCGACGACCAGGCGGTTACCGGCGGGCACCTCCACCTCGGCGGGGGTGAAGCGGTAGTTGCTGGTTGCCTTCACCTTGACGGTGGTGGTCTGTCCGGTCGGCGTGACCGCCTGCGAGCCGGCGTTCAGGGTGGGCAGGGCCGAGAGGTTCAGCGCGGAGGGGTTCACCGCGAAGCCCAGCAGGAAGGCCATGGCCACGGCCAGGGCCGCCTGGAAGCTCTGCTTGGCGTGCGGGACGGGCTCGGGGGTGAGCGCCTCCTGGTTGAAGGCGGGCTTCTCACCGCGGGCGCGGGCCGCCATCATCTCCTTGCGGGCGCTCACCGAGGCCTTCACACCGCGAATCATGAGCGGAATGAACGCGGCCAGGGCCAGGGCACCCACGACGGCGACGGCAATCTTAATAGACTGGCCCACCGCCGCGCCGGGCATCATGAAGACGAGCAGAGCCAGGTTCACGGCGGTCACGCGGGCCGCCGCGAAACGGTTAAATTCTTTATTGGATGCGCGCACCACGGCCGGGCCGCCACCCATGCGCTGCGGAAGCAGGTAGCTCATTGCGCCGAGCAACACCTGAAGCAGGAAGCCAACCACGAAGATGGGGGTCACGGCGCGCATATCCAGCTGCGCGAAGGGGGTGGTCGCCACCATGACGATGGTCGCCACAACGCCCACCAGGAACCAGCAGAAGCCCATACCCACGCTCATGGGCGGGTACTCGTTCGGGCGCTTGGTGCGCAGGGTGCGAACCATCACCCCGGCCACGAGCAGCAGGCCCAGCAGGTACACCACGAGGCCGGCCACGGCCACCGGGCGCAACCCGAAGAGCGCACCGACCAGGGTCAACGCAACGCCACCGCACATGAGGTACAGGGCGCGCACGCTGTGGGCAAGCGCCTTATCCACCATCTTGGTGCGCAGCATGGTCGGCCAGAAGGTTACCAGCGTGCCAACCACCGTGATACCAACGAATCCGAGCACGTTCACGGCCTCGTGGGCGAGCAAAAACTGCGAGTGCAGGGTGCCGTTCAGGCTCGGGTAGGCCACCATCGCGCCGAGCAGGGCGCCCAGGGGCAGCAGCAGGGCCGCAACGATGTAGAAACGAATCGTCACGCCAAAGCGGGAGGGCAGGGCGCGGCGTACCTGGCCCATCAGATAGATGCCGTGCCAGGCCACCATCGCACCGATGACGAGGGCACCAATCACCGTGCAGGCGTACAGGCCCGGCACGCTCAGCTGGCCAACCATGCCTACCATGAGAAGCACGATGCCCGCGTTCAGGGTGAAGATGCGGCCCACCTGGACCTTGCGCTGCTCGTCGGGGATCTTGATCTTCATGAGCGCTTCGGTGAAGTGCTGCGACCAAATCAGAATCGAGTTCGTAATCAGGCCGAGGGTCACCATGTGCACCATCAGCCAGCCGCTATTGGGGATGACGCGATGCAGCAGAAGCGCGGCGATGAGGGCAAACATCCAGTAGGAGACAGGCTTGGAAGCGCGACGATGCCACGTGCCGCGGCCGGATGCGCGGCGCGCAATCTCTTCGGTGGTGAGGGAAGCGCCGGGGACGCCGGCCGAGCGCATGCCGATGCTCAGTCCGGAGGAGCCGCCTCCGGAGACGGCCGCACCGTCTGCCGCACCGCTTGCTGAACTGCCGGGCGCGCCGATGCTCAGGCCGCCGAGGCTTCGGGGACGCTGGCCGTCGGGCTTGCCGCCGCCGGTTGCGCCGGGGCGCTCGCCGCCGTTGGGCTTCTCGCCGTCAGATGGGGTGCCGAGATGTTCGCTCACGCAATCACTGCTTTCACTGCTGGTTGTTCACGTCGGTACGTCGGTGTGTTGACGTCGGTGTGTTCGGGGGCGCTCCGCATCCGCTAGACTCCGCGAAGGGCGCGTCGAGTGCCATATAAATCCATTATATTGCCCCATTTGTACCAATTTTGAAGACAGTACGTGCGTATAAATACGCTCTGCGGCCCGCTTCCTGAAGCCTGTGAATATGCGCCCTGATGCATCGGATACACCCGCTTCGCGATACACTGTTATGGCTTGAAAACACCGATGCCCCGCACTCTCACGGGGCATCCGAGACACCCCGCGCCGGGATCCGCAGCCAACCCCACAGTAAGGACATCTCGTGGCCAGGACTAAACCATCCACACCCACCCTGGGAAAGCTCGCCATTGCGGCACTCATCCTCATGGTGGTGTGCGGTTACCTCTTTGAAATCCTTATTAACCCCTTCGGCGGTTTGGACTTTTCCATCTACCGCATGGGTGCCATGACCATCTTCGACAATGAAGGGTTTACCAAGGACCTATACGCGCCAGCATTTGTTGAAATTGGTGTGTTGAAGCTCCCCTTCACCTATCCGCCGTTTGCGGCTCTCGTCTTCCTGCCCTTTGCGTTCCTGCCGCTTGAGGTGGGCAAAGCCATTATGGTGCTGGGAACTGCCGCTGCCGCGTGGTGGCTTTCGACGATTATCTACAACTACACCCAGGCTTCCGGTCGTGCGTTGCCCCTGCAGAATCGCCTTGGCCGCACCGGAACTATCGCTGCTTTGACCATCCTGGTGATGCTGTGCGGCCCGTGGCGACGTACTTTTGACCTCATGCAGATTAACCCGCTTATTATGGCGCTCGTGCTGGCGGATTTTGTGCGTCCGGCGACCCGCGTGCCGCGCGGTGTGCTGATCGGCATTGCGGGTGGCTTGAAGCTTACTCCGCTGGTCTTCGGCCTGATTCTGCTGGTGCGCCGCGATTGGAAGGGTATCGCAACCCTGGGTGTTACTTTCCTCGCCACGATTGCGGTTGGCTTTATTCTTTTGCCGAATGAAGCACCCCAGTTCTGGTTCTCCGCCATTTCCGATCCCTCCCGCGTGGGCGATATTAACTTTGTGGATAATATTTCCATTCAGGGTTGGCTGCTGCACTTCGGCCTGTCCGAGGGTGCCGCGAAGCCCGTCTACTATGCTCTGGCGCTCGTGAGCATCGTGCTCACCGCCGGCCTGCTGTACCAGCTGGAACGCCGCGGTAAGACCCTCGCACAGGTGGCTGTGACTGGCACTCTCATGGTGGCGCTGTCGCCGATTAGCTGGTCGCACCACAACGTCCTCTTGCCGCTGTTGCTGGCAGCTCTCCTCCTGGATGCATTCCCCACCTTTATGGTGCACTTGCCTTCCGCGGCGCGAAAGGTTGCGTGCGTGCTGGCGTGGGTGGCCGGCGTGGGCTTGTACATTTCGCCTCGTATTATTGGCGGCATCACCCAGCTGGACATGAACGGTCTGGAGTTCCTGTGGGCACCCGGCGTGGCTATTGGTGGTTTTCCCTCCTTCGCCCTGTGGGCTACGGTTATGCTCTGGTCGGTTGCCGCGCTGACCGCCCCGGTGCGCGGCGCGCAGGTTGAGCCCGTGAGGTACGGCTCCGTACGTGGCGATGCGCCGCTGGGCTGGTGGGGTGCCCGCGCCCTGGTCACCGGGCGCACCGAATCTGTATGTACCGATGCTTCTCGGGAAGCAACCGCGTGAGCCGTGAGAAGGAACTAGAAAAGACTCCCGTGAAGAGTACTGAAAAGAGCATAGAGAAGAATACCGGGGCGGTAGCGCCCGCCATCCCGTGGGCCTCGGCCTCCGCACCTTCCGCCGAGGCTACCGCGGCTACCGGGTCCGAGCCCGCTGCCTCCACCCCGGCCGCGAAGCCGAAGGACCGCCCCGAGGCACCCGGTCGCTCCGAGGCACCCGAACGCGTTCTCAGCCTGCGCGAACGCTTCTTCCGCGGCGGCGATATCTGGGCGCACCTGGTGTTCATCCTGGTGGCCGCCTACGCCCTCAACTACGTCACGCACGCCGCGGCCGACGACATCTACGTCTACCGCCTGGGCGCGGTCTCCCTGGCCGACGGCCCCGACGGGCTACAGCTCTATAGCTTCCGCACGCGCGGCCTGCCCTTCACCTACCCGCCGTTTGCGGCCCTGCTCTTCTACCCGCTCGCGTTCCTCACCGAACCGCAGAGCATGATGCTGATTACCGTCATCATCGGCGTGCTCAGCTACGTGTGCGCCTATGCCCTGTACTCCTACGCGCGTAGCCGCGCCTGGCGTCTGCCCCTGCAGAAGTACCTAAGCTCCTGGGGCATGGTCTCGCTCATGGCGGCCCTCATTTGGGCCTGCGGCCCGTGGCGCCTCACCACGCACTTCGGGCAGATTAACGCGATTATCCTCGCCCTAATCTTGGCCGACTTCATGCGCCCGGCCACCCGCGTGCCACGCGGCGTGTTGCTGGGCATTGCCGCCGGCATTAAGCTCACTCCGCTCGCCTTCGGCCTGCTGCTGCTCATGCGTAAAGACTGGAAGGGGCTTATCACCACGGCCCTGAGCTTCGCGGCAACCGTGGGTATCGCGTACCTCGTCGTGCCCCAAGAATCGATGATTTACTGGTTCCAGGCGCTGCGCGACACCTCCCGCGTGGGTTGGTTCAGCTACTTCGATAACGTGTCTATTATGGGCACCCTCACCCACGCGGGCCTGCAGCATCAGCTGACCGCAACCGCCCTGTCGACCGTGCAGGTGGCCCTGACCCTGCTCATCGTTCTGGTGACGGCCGTTCTGCTCATCCCGCTGATTCGCGCCCGCGCGGTCGTGTCGCAGCTGGCGCTGACGGCCTTCATGATGCTGCAAATCTCGCCGATTAGCTGGTCGCATCACAACACCTGGTACCCGCTGATGCTGGCCGCCGTCGTCGTGGAAATCTTCCCGCTGTTTTACCGGTGGGCAAGCTCGTTCATTGCGACCCTCGGCGCTATCACGGCGAGCGTGGCGCTGGTGGGCATGTACATTTCTCCGTACTGGATCGTGCTGGCCTTCGCCCCGCACTTCAGCTCGGACAACATCCTCATGGTGCCCGAGGGTTCGCTGGGCCTCATGGCGGGCACGTCCCCGTACCAGTTCATGTACGTGTTCACGGTGGTGACCTTCTTCGTGTACCTGGTGCACCGCCAGCAGATTAATCGCGCCGCAGCCCGCGAGGGGGAACGCGTGACCGCCCTGGGCGCCGCATACTAGAAACCGCCGCACGACCCGCGGCCGCGGAAGACCGCAGACGCAGAAGAGCCCCCGCATCCGATAGGGATGCGGGGGCTCTTCCGGTGTGCCGCCACGGGCTACGGGCGGCTAGTGGGTGCCGATGCTCCAGTCAGCCGAGGAGGTGCTACGCACCTGCAGGAGGTTCTTGCCGGTGCTCTTCCACTCCATGCTGCTCTTCATGTTCGCCACGCTGGTGCCGAACATAACGTCGCTACGGCTGGCGCTCAGCAGCGCGAAGCCGCGCTTGCTGTCCAGGCCCTTCGCCTCGAACTCCATGGTGGACTCGCCACCGTCGTAGGTGAAGGCGTAGTAGTTCATGTTCGTGTGGAACTTCTCGCCCTTGGCGTAGTTCGGTGCGGAGGATTCGTCGTACACGCGAATCAGCCACTCGCCCTTACCGTTGAGCTCCAGCTTGCGGGTGGGGCTGGAGGGGTTGGTGGTATCCAGCCACGCGGTGCCGCGGATGGGGGTGCGGTCGACGGTCATATCGATGACGCTCAGGCCGGTGGAAATCTCACCCTTCTCGGTGAGGCTGGTGATGTAGGCGCGGCTGCTCAGGTCGTCCGAGGGCTTGAACTCGTAGTAGACGATGCCCTTGGAGGCGTCGCCCTTCACCTTTTCGATGTCGATGTTCTTCTTATCCTCGGTGACGGTCTCCTTGTACTCCTTGTACTCGCCCTCGGGTAGCTTCGCCTCGGACGCGGTGGTCGAGGACGAGCCATCCGAAGACTGGGCGCTCGCCGAGGTGGAGGTGCCGTCCGCCTGGTTCGAGCGGTCGGAGGAGCCCGAGCCGCCGCGCGGCAGGAGCATCACGATGACCAGGATAAGGACGATCAGCAGGGCCAGTGCGGCGCCGATGATGCCCAGAAGCTTGCCGCCGAATGGGCCCTTCTTCTTGGTCTCGGTCTCGGAGGGCTGGGAGTTCTGCGGCTCGTGCTGAGACGCGGAATCAGCCTGGGTGACGTAGGGGTTGAACGCTGCGGTGGGCTGAGCCTGCTGACCTGCCTGCTGACCTGCCTGGTCGGACTGGTCTGCCTGACCTGCCCGACCGGTCTGGCCGGCGGGCTGGTAGGGGTTGTAGGGCTGGCCGCCGTGCTGCGGGGCGAACTGCTCACCCTGGAACTGGCCGGGCTGACCGCCGAAGGAATCGGCGGCACCCTGGTGCGGGTTCTGCTGGCTGGAGAAGTCCTGACCCGCGAAGTCCTGACCGGTAAATTCCTGGCCCGCGGGAGCCTGCGGAGCAAACTCCTGGGCGGCGAAGGCCTGGGGAGCCGCGACGTCGGCGGGGGCCGGGGCGCTTGCCTCGGGGGCCTGCGCGGGCTGCTCGGGCGAGGAGTGGAACTCAATCAGCGGGGAGTTCTCGACGGAGCGGGGCTGGGAAGCCTCGGAGGGGGCGGGCTCCTCAACCGGCTCGGCGGGTGCTACTGCCTCGGCAACGGGCTCCGCGGGAACGTCTGCGGAGACGGGGGCCACGGGAATCGTCGGGGCGGCGGGGGCCACCTCGGCAACAACCTGCTCGACCACAATCTGCTCGGATACGACGGGTTCTGCGGGGGCCTCTTCGACCGGTGCCGCTGCCTCGGAAATAGGCTCAGCGGGGGCCTCCTGAACGGGCTCCGCGGGAGCCTCTGCGGCGGGGGCTTCGCCGGCGGGGTTCAGCACCTCTCGGGGTAGAGCGGTCTCCTGAATCGGCACCGGGGTCAGGTAGCGCATGGGCTTCGGCTCTGCCTCGGTCCGCTCTGCCTCGGTCTGCTCGGCTTCAGCCGACTCTGCGCCGGACTGCTCGGTCGCGATGGGCTCGGCCGCGACGGGCTCCGCGGGAGCCTCTCCGACCGGAACCTCTGCGGAAATCTCGGTCGTCTCAACAGCAGGCTCCGCAACGGGTTCTGCGGGTGCCTCGGCGGCGGGCTCGGAGGCGCCCAGCGCCTCGGCGGACTCTTCCGAAATGAGCGGCTCCAGGGGAGCGTCATCGACATCGATGGGCTCGGGGTCGGGCTCTTCGACCCACAGCTGCCAGCCATCGGGAACGGGACCCCAGGCCGGGTCGGGGCGCCAGGTGGGGGTAGGGGTCCAGCCTGCGGGCGGGGCGGGCCAATTGGGCGGCGGGTTGAAGACGAGTGCCATAAGAAAGCAGCCTTTCTGGTGCTGAAAACACCCCGGAAGAGCGGTCATCAGCGACTATGTATATGACGTGTATTATCGCTTCAAATTATGGCACAGCTTTATGGGTCAAAAGCCTTGCCTGGTCGTTTTTGAGAGGATTCACGGCAGACTCTTCACTTTCGTAACATTCTGCGTTAATCCGCGGTTCAAGATTGGGGTTTGAGCTTAGGTTGAGGGTTTTGCGTGTGGTGCGCGATGCAACCGGGGCGGCAGGAGTCCCCGCTCCCGTGACACCTCGTGCCGGTATTCGCCCGAGCTGCCCGGCTAGGATTAAGGTATGAACACAACGCCGCCCCCCGCATCCCCGCAAGCACCGTTCGGCCCCGCCGCATCGGGCCGCTCCTCCCGTACCGACGGCCTGGCCTACCATCGTCTTTCGCACGCCGACCCGGAGACCCGCTGGTACTCGCCCCTGCTGGAGGGCCTGCTCGGCGTCGTCGTCTTCATTGGCCTGTCCCTCATGCTGTCGCTCCTCATGGCCGCGGCTGCTATGGGTTCGGGTCTTTCCCTGCGCGAGATTACCGAGAACCGCTCCCTCGTTATGGAGCACCCGGCGCTGTTCGCCCTGACCTTCCTCTCGCTCATCGCCATCGTGCCTTCGCTCTTTCTGGCGCGCCTGGTGGTGGGCCCGAAGCCCTGGGGCCTGATTCACTCTGTGGCGGGCCGCCTGCGCCGCTCGCTCCTGTTGCCGTACCTGGGCCTGGGCTTCGTGATCTACGGTATCTACTACGCAGTGATGGTGGCGGTGAGCGGTGCGTCCCTGCCCGATTATCGTTATTCGCAACCTTCACAGGTTGAATTTTGGGTTATTGTGGTGCTGATCCTGCTTCTGGTGCCCGTGCAGTGCTACGCGGAGGAGCTCGCCTACCGCGGGTTCATGATGCAGACGCTGGGCCGCTGGATTCGCACTCCCTGGCTGCCGATTGTGCTGCCGGCGGCGCTCTTCATGTTCTCCCACACTTACGATGCTTGGGGCCTGGGCTTCGTGTTTGCGATGGGCGTGTACGCCGGGTTCCTATGCTGGTACACCGGCGGCTTGGAGGCCTCCGTCAGCCTGCACGTGGCCAATAACGTGACCCTGCTGCTGCTCTCTCTTGTGGCGGGTCTGGACCCCTTCGCCTCCGAGGGGGTGGCCCCCATGGATGCGTTGCAGGGCATCGCGCTGGAGGGCCTGTACGTGGTGCTCGCCTGCCTGATCTTCAACGCACGCGCTCGCCGCGGCGAGGTTTCACGTGAAACGCAACCGCTCAAGGTTGATAACTAGGGTCTGCGAGGGCCGGGGCCCGCGATACCTAGCGCATGCGGCGGGTAGCCCTCGCCCGACTATCTGCCCGCCGCCGCCCCATCCGGGCCCCATCTGGACTTTCACCCCGACTCACCCCGTCAACACCCAAGAAAAGGTAGGGTTAAACCATGACTGTTGATGCTGTAAAAAATATTGAAGACCTCGCCGCATTCGTGGCGGAGTCGCCGGTCTCCTACCTCGCCGCGCGCACGGTGGCGCGTCGCCTGCAGGCCGCCGGGTTCACCGAACTGGTCGAAACCGAGGCCTGGGAGCCGCAGGTCGCAACCGGCCGCCACTTTGTCGTCCGCGACGGTGCGATTATCGCCTGGGCCGGTGGCGCGAAGGCGCAGAAGGCAAGCGGCTACCGCGTGCTGGGCGCGCACACCGACTCGCCCTCCCTGAAGATTAAGCCCTCCTCCTCCATCACCACGAAGGGCTGGCACCAGATCGCCGTGGAGAACTACGGCGGCGCCCTGCTGAACTCCTTCCTGGACCGCGAGCTGTGCGTGGCGGGTCGCATCACCGTCATGGAGGACGGCAAGCTGAAGGACCGCCTGGTGCGTACCGGTCCGATTGCGCGCATCCCGCAGCTGGCGCCGCACCTGGACCACAAGCGCAACGAACTGGTGCTGGACAAGCAGTTCAACATGTACCCCGTGTGGGGTGTGGACCCCGCGGAGAACGACGTGCTCGGCTACATGGCGAAGCACGTGATTGACGGCGAGCCGGTCGACCCGCAGAACATCGTGGGTTACGACCTGTTGTTCGCTGACTCGCAGCCACCGCGCCGCTTCGGTGCGGATCAGGAGCTGTTTGCTTCCGGTCGCCTGGATAACCTGTCTTCGGTGCACGCGGGTTTGACCGCCCTGGAGCGTTACGTTGCCGATAACGCGGATGAGCACGCCACCGAGACCGTGATGCTTGCGGCGTTCGACCACGAGGAGCTCGGCTCGGAGTCGCGTAGTGGTGCGGCTGGCCCGTTCCTGGAGGATATTTTGGTGCGCCTGTCCGCCGCGCGCGGTGAGAGCACGGAGGAGTACCGCCGTTCGGTGGCGGCGTCGTTCTGCCTGTCGGCTGATGCCGGTCACCTGGTGCACCCGAACTATCAGGGTCACCACGACCCGACCGTTCAGCCGCTGCCCGGTGGTGGTCCGCTGCTGAAGATTAACGCAAACCAGCGTTATGCGACGGATTCGGTGGGTGCCGGCGTATTCGCTGCGGCGTGTGCGAAGGCCGGTGTGCCGTATCAGGAGTTCGTGTCGAATAACAATATGCCGTGCGGCTCGACGATTGGCCCGATTACGGCGACTCGCCTGGGCATGCGCACCGTGGATGTGGGTATTGGCCTGCTGTCGATGCATTCGATGCGCGAGATGTGCCATGTGGACGACATGGCGTACATGACGCGCGCGGTGGAAGGCTTCTTCCGCCTCTAAATTCAACCCTGCTGAGGTATGAACAGCTGGGGTGCGGGCGCCGGGAACGTATGGTTCCCGGCGCCCTTATTTTTTAAGGATTTTTTCGGGGTATCTACCCCTTGAATAGGGTCTAGTTGTGCTGTAAAGTAACCCACAATACGTTATACACGTGTTGCACACTACTTGTTTTTGAGAAGTTTTCACCAATGATGGTGCACCATCAGCTCGTCACCGGCGTAGCGAGCGAACCCCACCATGAAAGGCGGTTCCCATGTTCTTCGATATTTCTCTGATCCCGCTGGCGGTTTTGATTATTGTGGGTCAGCTGAAAAAAGCACCACCAAGGTTGCTAAACAACCCCAGCTATCAGAAGGAGAGGGAGCAGGTGCGAAAGCACCTGCGCATCCTGGATGTGCTCGGCGTGGGTTTTGCTCTTGCCCTGATGATTATTCAGTGGGGTAACCCCGCGTTATCGCTTGCCTTTCAGGCGTTCGTTATTTGGGTGGTTCCCCGGCAGTTGTACGAGCTCTGGCAGAAGTTCAACGTGTCGCGTGGGATGCTCTTCGCGTGTGCTGTAGCCCTGATCGTTATTGAGTTTGGGTTGGTGTTCCTGCCCTAACTTGCACCCTATAACAGTTGTGGCGGTGACCGAATGAAACGGTCACCGCCACAACTATTTTTAAGATGAGACAGACTCAGATTAGACGGGGTTCGATTAGACAGGGTTGTCGGGGCTGGGCAGGGTTACCACCTCAGACCAGCGAGTATCTTTAGCGGCCGTACGGTTCGCGTCGCTCTTCTGCTTCACATCGGCTGGCGCCTGCCGCGCCCACGCCTCAAAAGCAACAATGTAGTTCTCGGGGTAGTTTGCCGCGAGCAGCTCCTGGCGGGTCGGGAAGTACTCCTTACCCTCTCGAATATCGACGTAGTTGCTTGCCTTGTAGGGGTCTGCGCTCTGGATGTCAGCGCGCGGGCCGGAGGCTACCTTTCCGCTTGCCACGTTATTGTCATCGATAGCGCGAACCCATGCCGCAGCGTAGGTGTGATCGGCCTTGTTCTTCTCGTACAGTGCCAGGCACTTGGATCCTGCTGATTCAGCTTCGGCGCGAGTGGGGAAGTTCGCCTGGTTGCGCACAACATGCCGCGCGGAGACGTAGGAGGGCAGTGCCGTACCGCGGTCGGCGCTGATGGCTTCCTGCTGCTTGAGGGTTTGAGCTTTCGCGGCTTCGTCAGGTTCAAGGCAGGGGGTGGAGCTCTTCTTCGCCGCGGAAGAGGAAGCGGACCCGGTGGCGCTTGAAGCTGACGGGGAGGAAGTCACGGTCGTGTTCGAGGGTACGGGAGTGCTGGATGCCGTGTTGGTGGAGCTACCGCAGGAGGCAAGAAGCAGGGGAAGAATCGCCAGCGCGGCACCGCGTCGTAGACCGCTGGAACGGAACGAAAGAAGAACAGGGGTGTGGGTCATGAGACCACCTCACAAGAGGGATGGAACGATATATTGCGCCTCAGTATATGTTGGACGGTGTAGCGTGTGGGGTGTTTTGCAAATACCCACACGGAATGGCAAAAATTTCAGTGAATTATCTGGAGTATTTAATCACTGTTAGTAGATTACGGCTTGTCAGAAGTATTTAAAGGGGGAGGAAAAGGCAATATTGGTTTTACTGAAAAAGACACATATTTTCATTGACCATATATCAAATTTGTAGGTATAGTGGGGCACAATACCTTACTACACCCACGTTATGAGGTGGCCCCATGGCTCTAACCCCGAAGACCTTCTCCGACCGCAGCAGCATTGTACGATGCGGTACCGTTGCGGTTGTCCTGCCCCTGTTTCTTGCCGCCTGCGGTAGCGCGAACACCGCGGCAAGCAGCACCTCCTCACCCTCCACGGCGAGCGCCTCAGCAACGGCAAGCACCACGCCGCCCATCAGTTGCTCCTCATACTCTGCCGAAGATCTCGCATCAGCAGAAGCCGCCAAGCCCGTCCCGCGCACCGATGAACAATACCCCGCGTACATCCAGTACCGGCACATCCTCGCAGATGGCGCCCACATCATTGAGCCCAGCGAAATCGACAGCAAGTGCCACGCCGCACTCAAAGCAGGGCGGAGCACCCTCCCCGAATACGTTCAAAACATCGATACCTACAACGCTCAGCCCAGCGTCGGAGTCACCGACCCCTTCGCCGGTAGCGAGTACCGAGACATCAAGAACCGCAACGAATTCATCCCCCACCGCGCAGACCTGGAAGAAGCTGCCTACCCCGAGACGATTATCCGTCTCTACGAAAAGTGGTACGAGGCAGCCCCCGCAGACATCAAGACGCTCAGCGACGCGAACCGTGCACGATTCCTCGCCACGAGCGCCTACCAGCAGTGGAAGGCCCAGCCCCAAACCCCCAGCAGCTCCCGCGCATAAACCCACTCACGCATAAGCCCACTCAAAAACAGTTGTGGCGGTGACCGAATAACGGTCACCGCCACAACTCTTTAAATGATTCTCCAGGGAGGGGCTACTTGCCCTTCACCTCGCGTGCCAGAGCCAGCAGCTCCTCATGCACGGTCGTATCGCCCGTAACCTCCGGGTGGAAAGAAATACCGATCAGGTTGCCCGAACGCACACCCACAATCTTCCCCTCATGACGAGCTGTCACCTGCACACCCTCACCAGTGCCGGTCACAATCGGCGCACGAATAAACGCCGTATCAATAACCACCTCATCACCGGCAGGGGTCAGCCACGGCAGGCGCACCTCCGCAGAATCAACCTGCGAACCAAAAGCGTTACGACCCACCGAAACATCCAAAACACCCAGCGACTGCTGACCCGGTGCCGGATCATCAATACGCTCCGACAACATAATCAGGCCAGCGCACGTGCCCAGGGTCGGCATGCCCGAAGAAATCGCCTCAATCAGCGGTTCACGCACACCAAAAATACGGGTCAGACGGTCAATCGTTGACGACTCACCACCCGGCAGAACCAGCGCATCCAGACCCTCAAGCTGCTCACCGGTACGCACCCAGCGCACCTGCGCACCCAGGGACTCCAGCATCAGCGCATGCTCACTCACGCCGCCCTGCAACGCCAAAACACCAACCGTCAAACCCTCACCCGGCAAAACACCGGTAGGCTGAACCTTCTCAACCATCACCGCTCCCTTCACAAAACAACAAACACAACAAACGCAAGGAGGGTGGGACCCGCCTCAGCGAACCCCACCCCCTCATCAAACACTCACCCCGAATACGGGGTGCGCGCACGAATTACCAGCCGCGCTCCGCCAGGCGGTGCGGTGCCGGAATGTCAGCAACGTTAATGCCGACCATAGCCTCACCCAGGCCGCGAGAAGCCTCAGCAACCTTCTCCGGGTCATTGTAGAAAGCAGTAGCCTTCACAATAGCCTTCGCACGAGCAACCGGGTCGCCCGACTTGAAGATACCGGAACCAACGAACACGCCGTCAGCGCCCAGCTGCATCATCATCGCGGCGTCAGCGGGGGTAGCCACGCCACCAGCAGTGAACATCACGACGGGCAGCTTGCCGGTCTGAGCAACCTCAAGAACCAGCTCGTACGGTGCAGCCAGTTCCTTAGCCTTCACGTACAGCTCGTCGGGCATGGTGTTGTACAGGCCCTGCAGCTCAGCAATCTGACGCTTAATGGTGCGGATGTGCTTGGTCGCCTCAGAGACGTCACCGGTGCCAGCCTCGCCCTTAGAACGGATCATAGCGGCACCCTCGGTGATGCGGCGCAGAGCCTCACCCAGGTTGGTAGCACCACACACGAAAGGAACCTTGAACTGGTGCTTATCAATGTGGTTCACGTAGTCAGCGGGGGAAAGAACCTCAGACTCGTCAATGTAGTCGACCTTCAGGGTCTCCAGGATCTGAGCCTCAACGAAGTGGCCGATGCGTGCCTTCGCCATGACCGGGATCGAAACAGCATCAATGATGCCCTCAATCATGTCCGGGTCAGACATACGAGCCACGCCGCCCTGCGCACGAATATCCGCGGGAACGCGCTCGAGAGCCATGACGGCAACAGCGCCAGCATCTTCAGCGATCTTAGCCTGTTCGGGGGTGACGACGTCCATGATGACGCCGCCCTTGAGCATGTCGGCCAGGCCGCGCTTAACAAGCGGGCTGCCGGTTACGGTGTTGTTATCAGTCATGACCTTATCTTCTCACGTTCTGAGTGTTCGCGCGCACTCACGGGGTCGGATTTTCTGTTCTCTGACACAGTACGACCCCAAGTTCACGTCAGAATGACACAAAACGTCATGAAAAGCGGTCAGGGTAGGGCGGTTCATGGGCTGAGCAGGCCCGGCTGAGCAGACCCGCCGGATGCACGCAGGTCGCCTCCCATAAACTCACACCCCGAGCGGCCATAAGGCAAGATTTTGCTCACGGTGAGCATCTACTCACCCGCACAGAACATCGGTAAAATACAGAAGCTACGCCCGCACTCGTCCTCATGCGGAAGCCTCACGGCCCAGGGAACGAGCAAAACATTTTGGGCACCCTGGCACCCGCACACTCGCGGACATCAGCCGTCTATCAGACGCACACCATGAACCAGCCGCCACATCCAAAAGGAACACACCAAATTGCTTGAAGTCATCATTGCCCTATCGCTGGCAATTCTTCTGGGTAATATCCTCGCCCATAAAATACGGATAACCCCCGCCATTCTGCTCATTTTCCTGGGGCTTGTGCTGGCGCTCATCCCCATTCACGCCATGCACGAGGTGCGCGAGGTCGGGCTGCCACCGCACGTGATTCTCGAAATCTTCCTGCCCGTGATGCTGTTCTGGGAGACCCGAAACACCTCCTGGCGTGAGGCGCGCGCTCGTCTGCGCGGCATTCTGCTCTCGGGCACGGTGCTCGTAATTTTCACGGCGTTCGTTATCGCCTGGGTGCTTCACACATTTATGGGCGTCTACCTGTGGCCTGTGGCGCTGATTATCGGTGTGGCGCTCGCCCCCACCGATGCTGTGGCCGTGGCAACGCTCAACGGCAAACTCCCCAAATCTTCCATCACCACCCTTAAAGCGGAAGCACTCATTAACGACGGCACCACCCTAGTTCTTTTCGCACTCGCCCTGCAGCTTGCGGGTGGTCATGAACTTACCCTGGGGACTGCATCCGGAATGTTCTTCTTCTCGTTCCTGATTGGAACTCTCGTTGGCCTGGCCGTCGGATGGGGTGTAGATAAGCTGCGTGCGCACATCGGCAACCCCATGAACTTCAGCGTGTTCATGTTTACCGTGCCGTTTATTGCTTTCTTCCTGGCTGAAGAGATCGAGCCTTTTGAGGGCATGAAAGGTTCCGGAGTGGTGGCTGTGGTGGTCGCCGCTTTCTACCTGACCTATCGCGGACCGGATACCATCAAACCCCAAAACCGTTTCTACGGTCTGCCCATCTGGTCGTTTGTCTCCTATGTCATGAACGGTGCGCTCTTCGTGCTCGTGGGTGTTCAGCTGCCCAGCGCCACAGCGCCTGTGGATGATGTTCTTCGTGAATACAACTATGCGTGGGCTTTGACGTTCGCCGTGATTGTGGTGGCATGGCTTGTTTCCATTGCGGCGCGTTTTATTTTCCTGCACGTCTCGATCGGTATTATTCGTGCCCTTGACCGTTCAGAAAAGCAGAAGCAGCTGCGCACAACTTTCCGTGGCCGTGTAGTGAGTACCTTTGCGGGACTGCGCGGCGGTGTTTCCCTCGCGGTGGCTCTCTCCGTGCCGACTGATGTTCCCGCGCGTGACTTTATTATCTTTGTTGTTGCGGGCGTGGTTCTGCTGTCGATGGTGGTTCAGGGGATGCTCCTGCCGCTCGTTATTAGGTGGGCGAAAATTCCGGTTGATACCACCGAAGAAGATGAGATTAATGAAGCAATCCGCACGATCATTGCCGAGTCCTTCGACTCTGTGGCTGAGATCGGCCAGGAAATTGGTGCACCACAGTGGATTATCGACCGCATTGCCGACGAACAGATGTACAACGCGAGTATACACCGCAACCTGCACGCCGTTCGTAAAGACGGTGCGAATGCGCCGGAAGAAGCCCGCCGCATTATTGAAGCGGGCGACCTTGAGAAAGAGCTGCGCCTGCGGCATTTGGAGAAGCAACGCAGCGTGCTCAAGCGCCTGCGTAATGAGCGCATAATCGACACGAATGTGCTCCACGCGATTCAGGAAATCCTGGATATTGAGGAGGTTCGCGTGCTTGGTCCGGTTGAACTCGAATAGCTCACACTCCTACATGCGATACGTATGAGGCGAGGCGCCCCACCCCTAAACGGGGAGGGGCGCCTCGTTACTTTTTTGTCTAAACCCCTAGCCCAACCACTACGTGGAAACGGTACAATACACTAGCCCGTTTTTTGTGCGGACCACGCTTCTTACCGCGCACCGGACACAACACAGACTAGAACCACAGGAACCTATGACGTCCCACCAGACTGAAAACAACGCGCCCAAAAACGGCGCACCCGCAGGACACGGCCCGCACGGTCCCCACGGCGCAAGCGAAGATCCGCAGAACATCTACCTGCTCAAAGACGCCCCCATCCTCAAAGCGCTCCTCTCCCTCGGCGTGCCCATGGCACTCGGCCTCGCCATCACCAGCATCTACAACGTGGTGAACTCCTACTTCGTCGGCCACTACGGCGGCACCGAAGACCTCGCCGCCACCAGCTACGGCGTGCCCGTCTTCGGCGTCATCATGGCAATCGCAGGCCTGTTCGGCCTGGGCTCCTCAACCCTCGCCTCCCGCAAGCTCGGTGAAGGCCAGCCCGCCCACGAAATTCACCGCGTCACCTCCTTCGCCCTCTACTCGGCGCTCGGTGCCGGTATCGTCGCGGCGGCTATCGGCTTCATCCTCGCCGACCCGATCACCGGCATCATGGGTGCATCCGGCGGCTCCTACGAACCGACCCGCATCTACGTGCACCTCATGTTCCTCGGCGCGCCCCTCGCTATCGGCATGTTCACCCTCGAACAGCTCGTCCGATCCGAAGGCTACGCCAAGCAGTCCATGTACGGCATCATCGTCGGCACCGTCGTCACCTGCATCTTCGACGTGCTGTTCATCGCCATCATGGGCATGGGCGTCGCCGGTGCCGGTTGGGCGATGCTGCTGGCGAACGGCGCATCCATGCTGTACTACCTGCTGTTCCTGATGCGCAAGAGCGAGAACTTCTCCGCGAACATCCGCGACTTCTCCCTCGACCCCGCCATCATCAAGCCCGTGGTTGCGGTCGGTGCTGCTGAGCTCATTCAGAGCCTCAACCTGATCTTCGCCGCCCTGCTGCTGAACAACCTCGCCGCCTCCTACGGTGACGACACCGTCGCGGCGTTCGGCCTGGCAATGCGCCTGAACATGGTGCCCGAAATGCTGTGCATGGGCCTGTGCATGGGCGGTATCCCGCTGTACGCCTACGCGTACGGTGCCCGCAACGGCGCTCGCGTGAAGGAGGCGTTGCGCACCGCAACGATCCTGTCCGTGGCGACCTCCGCGATCATCACCATTCCGGTGCTGATTTTCCGCCGTGAACTGCTCGCCGTGGTTGGCGATGCAAGCCTCATCGACACCGGCGAGGAGATTATGGTTGCGCTGATGCTCGCCGCCGTGTTCAACGCGGTCAGTATCGTGTTTGTGTCTTGGTTCCAGGCGGCCGGTAAGGGCGGCCCGGCAATGCTGATGACCCTCGGCATTGCGTTGCTGTTCTTCCCCGCCGTGTACTTCGGCAACATGTGGTTCGGATTTAAGGGCCTGACCTGGGCGTTCCCCTTCACCCAGGTGCTCGCCTGCGCGCTGGGTCTGGTGCTGTTCCTCGCCACGGGTGGCGCGAAGGTACCGTCCGCTGAAGCTGAGGTTGAGACTGAAGGTTCTGAGGACTCGGACGTTCAGGCTGCCGCCGCATCGAAGGCATAAACGCCTCTGAACGCGAGCGCTCGCCAGCACCTACGCGGCGAGCACCTACGCAGTCAGCGTTTACACGAAAGCTCCGGACTCCCGCATAGGAGCCCGGAGCTTTTACGTTAGTTTTACGGCGGTAAAGCGCTAGTTCTTCCACCAGGAATCAAAAATCGTCACCGGAGTGGTGCGCTTATGGCGGCTACGCAGGTAAATCTGCTCCAGCTTCGCAGCGGCCGCCTCGTCGATTTCCTTACCCTCCAGGTAGTCATCAATCTGCGGGTACGTCAGACCCAGCTCATCCTCATCGGTACGGCCGGGCACGCCATCCAGCAGGTCAGCCGTCGGCGGCTTAGCCCACAGACGCTCAGACGCACCCAAAACACGCAGCAGCAGCTGGTTCTGGCGCTTATTCAGGCCGTACAGCGGCAGCAGGTCCGCGCCGCCGTCACCGAACTTCGTGAAGAAACCCGTAATGGACTCCGCCGCATGGTCGGTACCAACCACCAGGTAGCCGGGACCGCCAGCGACCGCGTACTGGGCAATCATGCGGGCGCGCGCCTTCACATTACCCTTGTTGAAGTCGCTCATCTGCTCGCCGGTCGCGGCAACGTAGGCGCTGTCGAAACCGTCGACAGCCTCCGCAATGTTGAAGGTCAGGGAGCGGGTGGGCTGGATGAAACGCAGCGCCTCCTGCGCGTCCTCTTCGTCGTGCTGCACACGGTAGGGCAGGCGCACCGCCACGAACTCGGTGGTGCGGCCACGCTCGTTGAGGCGGTCGACCGCCAGCTGGCAGAGACGACCCGCCAGAGTGGAGTCGATACCGCCGCTGATGCCCAGTACCAGGCCGCGGCTTCCGGTGGCTTCCAGGTAGTCGCAGATGAACTGGATGCGGCGCTCCACTTCTTCGCGTGCCTGCTCTTCGGTCATGTTGGGCTTGACGCCCATTTCACGGATGATCTGTGCCTGTAATTCACGCATGACTTAAGTGTACGCTCCACCTTATAGCCCGCGCGGTGAACCGCCGAGGGAGGCGAGGTAGTGTTCCACACGGTGCGTTCAGCGCGGCGCACGCGGCGGGTTCAGTGGTGCCCCAGCCTCCCGCCAGGCCCGCAAATACACAGCATACTCACCGGTAAAAACCCTGTGCGGCAACCCGTGCGGCTGTTAGCATGAACATACGGTTCAAATACCGTTCAAAACAGCCGGTGATGAGGGAAAACGCCCCCACACCCGCTACGCCACAGAACACGTCAACCAAGGACGGCAGCACCATGGCAAAAACAAAAACTGAACTCTACGACGAGCTCGTAGACATCGAAACCAGCCTCGAAAACCACCCGCTCACCTCCGGGAAAATAGCGGAGGCGGGCATCATCATCGAGCAGATGAAGGAACAGGGCGTTACCCAGGAAGAAATCAATGAGGCGCTCATCCGGCAGGGGCTGCCTTCCCTCGTGGAGATAGGCAAGAGTACCTTGACGCAATCTTTCAGCCTCTGGAAGCTCAATCACCGCAAGTCCAAGGTGGAAGCCGCCATTGAGAAGCTCAACCGTAAAGAAGCCCGGCACCACTAACTAGCCCGCCTCGGGCAGCGTGAGGCAAACAAATACCCCCGGCAGATGCGTACGGCATC
>NZ_KV810409.1:155546-166134 GCF_001812775.1 Rothia sp. HMSC068F09 | reverse complement strand
AGATGCGTACGGCATCCACCGGGGGTATTTCTTTCGAAGGAATATCAGTGGCTTAGATTTTCAAAGACGCTCTCATAGCGGTCAATGAAGTCCGCCGCCGCGTTCAGAAGCTCCTCCTGGTCGAGGGTATCCTGGGTAGCTGACAGCGTCTCATCCTCGCCGTTCTGAACCTGTAACTCACGCATAAGTTAAGTCTACGCCGCAGACATAACAGCCCACAGAAAAGGCCGTGCCGGGACAGAAAAATCCACCCCGACACGGCCCTCACATCCGCATTCGACTAGCGGTTATTCAGCACACGCACGTTATAGCGGTGCAAGAACGCCGCCATCGCGCCCAGAATTCCCTCCTGAAGGGGGCCTGGATTAGTGGCTAGTAGCGCTTGAAGTCGAGGCTTTCGCGTACGAGGGCGCAATTGCTGGGTGCACAGTTTGATAGCTGGATGCCCAGCAATTGCATCCGAAGGGGCGGACACTCTTATAGAAGACCTGTGTGCGGTTAACCGCACACAGGTAAGGCTTGCACCGCAGGTCAATCTATGGGAGTATTGAATCCATAGGTTGTGTTATAACAGATATATAACCTATATGGTGTAGGTGGTAGGCCGCCTAAAAAAGCAAGCTAACAAGGAGACTAATCGTAGAGACAAGGCTATATACTGTGTAGCTTATAGAGAGCCAAGTGGTAGCTCGGTACATGAGCCGGTACGCGAATATGGTCTTAGGAAAAGACCGTGGAGCGAGTTCGGGTAGGATAACCCACCGGATGTAGAAAGTACCCCAGAGCCGATTCAGAAGCGACAGGAGTGCCTTCCAAAGTCGATTCAGAAACGGTAGGAATATGAGCAGAATCCACTTAGCAATCTCGAAGAGCTCATGAGTGTCGCTGGCTGCGTCTGCGGTATGTTTTATTAATTCGAAAAGTTTTTCGATTTCGGGGGGCATGTTTAGCCCTCCTTTCGCTTGGGTAGTCCATTGCCTGGAACATCTGTTTGAATGCGTGTTCTCAGATTTCAGGGCTACGAGTTTTATTTTATGTTGTAAGGCATAGGGCTCTGCTGTGATTTTATGGATCGTGGTGGAGTCCTGGCCTTTTTCCTTTTTGGCCTGTGGCCATACACTCTAGTATACGTGATGGCAAATTACGATTACCACCTGGTAATTAGACATTTTGTGTAGTCTTAGGGTGATGCAGGTTTGGCTTGAGGGGTGTTTAGAGCGCGTACAGGTGGGCTCTACGCGGGTTTTGAGTGTTTTGGTGGGCGTGATTGATTTGCCTCAAAATGTGATTATTCTCACATTGGGGGTAGGTATGTTGAAACTCGTTTTAGGGTGTTTGAATGTCCTGGACGCGGTGAGTAGTAGCTGGTGCATGCATGTTAGATACGGGCAGAAGCCATTGGTGCTGACGTCTACGGATGCCTCTGGGGCAAAGACGACTTACAGGAAGTAACGAAGAAGCCTACGGTGCGTTCACTGCATGTTGATACCCTTGCGTTCGGCGGTGATAAGGTGGAAGCCGCCATTGAGAAGCTCAACCGTAAAGAAGCCCGCCAGCGCTAACTAGCCTGCCTCGGGCAGGGTGAGGCAAGCAAATACCCCCGGCAGATGCGTACGGCATCCACCGGGGGTATTTAGCGTTCAAATATAACGCTTCTATAACGCTTCGACTAGCGGTTATTCAGCACGCGCACGTTGTAGCGGTGTAGGAACGCCGCCATCGCGCCACGCTCAATCGGCTGAACCGGGCGGAACGAACCATCCGGCCAACCCGTCGTAATCCGCTGATCGGCCAACCACGCAATCTCGCGGTAGAACTGGCTACCGGTCGACACGTCGCTAAACGGCGACACCGACGGAGCCGAATAAGCCGGCGAACCCGCGTAACGGTAGAAGAACGCCGCCATCGCGTCACGGTTCACCGCATCATTCGGGCGGAACGTACCGTCAGACCAGCCGGTCGTAATGCCGCGGGCGCGCATCCACTCAATCTCCTTGTAGAACGGGTGGTCGCGCGGCACATCCTTGAAGCTCGGGGTGCTCGGCGCGGTGAACTGCGGCGAACCCGCCATGCGGTAGAAGAACGCCGCCATCGCGCCGCGCTCCACCGAACCGTTCGGGCGGAACGTGCCATCCGGGTAGCCGGTCGTAATACGACGCTGAGCCAGCCAGTTAATGTCGTTCACGAACGGGTAATCCGCCGGAACATCCTTGAAATGCGCACTCTCGGCGGGAGCCTCGGAGGACGACGACACGCGCAGAACCTGCGCACGCTCACCGGCCGCACCGTTCACGCCCGACAGGTCGCCGGTCGCGTTGTGCATGTGCAGGAACAGGGCAGAGCCCTTTGCCTCACCGCTGCGGTGTGCCACCAGGTTCGTGCCCGGCGCATCCACGAACAGGTTCGGAACGCCCGCCGAATCTCCGCTGAACCACAGCGCCGGGGTGGCGTAGTTGAACGACACTGACTCGGTCGTATCCACCACGGTCGTGGCGGAGAACGCGCTCGCGGTGGTCACCGAGTACGAAATCTCGGTCGACTCAGCCTCGGGGTCCAGGCCCAGAACGCTCAGCGGAACACTCATCACCAGGGTGTTCGAATCCATGATGTTCGTATCGGTATCGCCCCAGGCGCCGTTCAGCGGGTACAGGGCGTTGGCGATTGCATGCCACTTACCGTCCAGGCCGCGCTGCGAAACCTTCACGAGCGGGTAGTCCAGGCCCTTCTCGCGCACCGTCTGCAGGCGGTAATCGGTCGTGCCATCCTTATCGGTGTCGATGAAGACGTAGTAGGTGCCGCGCGGGGTCACCTCCGACCAGTTGCCCCAGGTCGAAATACCGAAGGACAGCTGCGCCTGCGAGGTGTCCTGACCGGCAGCCTTCAGCGCCGCCACGTTCGAGGTGGCGCCCACGTACTGCAGGTCCATGCGGGAATCCGAACCCACACCCAGCTTCGCGGTCGGGATGCGCGGGCTCGAAGCACCCAGCTCGAAGGCACCCAGCAGGGAGCGGTAACCGCCCTGGTTCACGGCGGTGCCCTCAACGGACAGGCGCTGCTCCAGCGCACCGGCGCCGTTCGAATCGAAGTGGATATCCGCACCGGCCACGCGCAGCGCACTCACCGGCTTCGGGGCCACGTGCAGGGGCATACGCAGGGTCTTCACCGCGGCCGAGGAATCAGCATCGGTCAGGATCAGGCGGCCCGAGGCGCTCGCAATGTACTGGCGGGCACCCGAAATGGTCACCATGCCGGTCGAGTAGTTCAGCGAATCCTGGGTCGGGTACATCGAGGGGTCGATGGTCTTCTCAAGCTTCGACGGGTCGATGCGCACCGTCACGGTGAACGTGGCGGTCTGGCCGGCACCCACAGATACCGACTGCGGGTAGGAGAACTCCACACCCGGGATGCTCGTGCTGCCGTCGTAAGATACGGCGTAGGTGTGCGCCACCGAATCGGTGTTCTCAACGCTCACGCGATGCTGCAGGGTCTGCACGCCGGCGTTCGGGGTGTACTCAACCACGCCGAAGGTATCCGAAACCTGCTCGGGGCGGGCGGCGTTGAACAGCATGACGCGGTCGGCCACCGCCGCACGCGTGTTGATGCGGCCGGTACCCACGCGGTCCACCGCGTAGGGGTTGCCCCAGGCGTCCTGCATCCGGTGGTCGGCGGTGTTCATGATGGCGGTCTTAATCATGCGCGGGCCGTACTCCGGGTGCGCCTGCATAATCAGCGCCGCAACACCCGCCACAAACGGCGTGGACATGGACGTACCGGTCTTCACGGTCGCCTCGGTACCGCCGCCAACCAGGATCGAGGAAATGTTCGTGCCCGGTGCCGCAACGTCCGGCTTCGTGATGCCGTGCGAACCGTGCATACCGCGCGCGGTCGAGGTGTTCGCCTGATCCAGCTTGCCGTTCTGCACGCGAATCGACTCGCGCAGGTTCTCGCCGAGCTGCAGGGTCAGGTTGCCCGAATCAATCTGGGAGGAGAGGCGCTCCACCTGGCTCTTGGCCAGACGCACGCCCGGAATAGCGGAGTTGCCGCCGATGGCGGTGTCGCCCACCTCCGTGTCGGAGGCGATGACCACGCCGGTCGCGCCGGCAGCCTGCAGGTTATCGAAGCGCACGCGCGAACCGCAGGGGGCGGTGCCGTCGGCCTCAGCCCAGTCGATGAGGGCCCACTTGCCCTTCAGCGCCGCGGCCTCCTCCTCGGTGAAGGCCTCGCACGCGTAACGGTTGCGGGACGCGGCACGCACCACGGTGCCGCGCAGCTGCTCCTCGGTCGCCTTCGAGTAGTCGAAGCTCACCGAGTAGTCGCCGTAGGTATCCGCCTCGTTCGCGGGGGAGAGGATCTTCACGCGGTCAGCCATCTGGGTCGAACCAATCGAGTTCGCCACGGTCAGGCTGTAGGCGCTGGTGCCGGGGCCGCCCGAGTTGGAGTAGGTGTCACCCACGGCGTTGTAGTTGTTGGCGTTACCCGCCGCAACCACGGAGAGGATGCCCTCGCGGTAGAGGGAACCGACCGCGTAGTTCACGGTCTCGTCGAACACGCCGAACTCATTGCCCAGCGACAGGTTCGCGATGTCGGCGCGGTCAGAGAAGTCGCCGTCGTCGTTGGGATCGAGCACGCGGTCCAGACCGAGGGGAACGAACGCGGTGGTGCCCTTACAACCGAAGATGCGCAGGCCAATCAGTTGGGCCTCCGGTGCGGAGCCCGGGCCAATCTTCATGTCCTTGAGCTGCTCCTCGGTGAGCTTAGAGTAGTCGCCGCGGAAGGTCGAGCCGTCCGCGTTCACGCCGTAACCTGCCGCGGTGCCCGCCACGTGACTACCGTGGCCGCCGCAGTCGAGCGGGTTAGCGTCCGGGTGGGGAGTGGAGGTTTCCTTCTTGGCGGAGTTGTAGTCGTCACCGACCAGGTCGTAGCCGCCCAGGAACTTCTTCGGGTCGTAGGTGCCCTCGGGAATCGTGTCGGAGGCCTTCGCCTTCTCGTAGGCCTCCTTGGTGCCGGGGCCGCCCAAATCGGCGTGCGTGTAGTCGATACCGGTATCGAGCACGACAATCTTCACGCCCTTGCCGGTGTAGCCGGTGGAGGCGGGGTTCGCCGGGCTCTTCGCCCACACGGAGAGCGTGTCCGTATCAATGAGGGTGCCGCTGTTCTGCGGTGCCATGTCCTCAATGATGCTGATGCGTTCCACATCGTCACGGTTCGCGAGCGCACGAATCTGCTCGACGTTACCGTAGAGCGCCACGCCGCGCATCGTGTTGTGGGTGGTGTATAGGACCTGCGCGCCGGATTCCTTCGCCGCGGAGGCGCCCTGCTGCTGCACGCTGGCGCGGATTGCCTGCACCTGTGCTTGCGCGTTGACGGGTGCCTGTGCGCGGGAGCGGACCGCATCCGGCTGGGTCTGCGCGTACGCGCCCTGACCCTTGAAGCGCACGAACACGGCGCGCTCGCCGGTTGCGCCGTCCAGGCTGGGGGAGAGCACCTCGGTAGGGTTCGGCGTCTCGGCGGATGCACTACGCGGCGCATCCACGTCGCCGCGCACCACGCCGGGTGCGGCGTACGCCTGGGTTCCGAAGGGTAGGGAAGTCAGCCCGAGGGTCAGGCCCAGCACTAGGGCGCCGCAGCCGCGGGCTACGCGCCGAAGTCCTCGCGGTGGCCGCGAACCCTTCGGGGCGGGGGTAGCTTCAGGGAGAATAGCCACTGAATGCTCCTTGATTCTCTTGTAATGGTGTGTTTCTAGGGGTCTTCGGCCCGTGCTTCAACGACGGGGTTCAAGCGGGCGCTGAAAGAACCCTCACCATTGTCTCAAGGAGAGGGGTGTTTAACCTAGTCAGACTCGTGAAACACCGTGGTGCGGAACGTAACAACGGCGAGGGGGCCGTACCGGGCAGCATTGCTGCGCGCGGTACGACCCCCTCGCCGTTGACCAGAATCAGCCGTGACCAGAATTAGCCGCTGACCGGAACCAGCCGTGACTCACCGGCACCTCAGCCGGGGCGGCACCCCTGCCTACGCGGTGAGCCGGTTGCCGGGCCTCACTACTGGTCGGCGCTGTACCCCAGCACACTCGTGCTGTAACGGAACACGAACGCCGCCATCGCGTCGCGGTGCACCGGCTCCACCGGGCGGAACGAACCATCGGGCCAGCCGGTGGTCACGCCCTGCGAGGCCAGCCAGCTGATCTCGCGGTAGAACAGGTTATCCGTCGAAACATCCGTGAAACGGGGCTGGGCGGGAGCCTCGTACGCGGGTGAGCCGGCGTAGCGGTAGAAGAACGCGGCCATCGAGTCACGGTTCACCGAGGAATCGGGGCGGAACGTGCCGTCCGACCAGCCGGTCGTGATGCCCTGGGCCTTCATCCACTCAATCTCCTTGTAGTAGGGGTGGTTGAGCGGAACGTCCTTGAAGCTGGGCGTGCTCGGGGCGGTGAACTGCGGCGAGCCGCTCATGCGGTAGAAGTACGCGGCCATGGTGGCGCGGTCCATGTTCTGCAGGGGACGGAACGTGCCGTCCGGGTAGCCGCGGTCAATCTGATGCGAGGCAATCCAAGTGATTTCGCGGTAGAACTGGTTCTCCGGCGGAACATCCCTGAAGCGTGCCTCGTGGATGGTGCGCGGAACGTCCACAACCTGCGCGCGGTCACCGTCGGCGATACCCTGCTGGGTCGTGCGGCCGCTCAGGTCGCCGGTGCCGTTGTGCAGGTGCAGGAAGAGCGCGCGTCGGGCCACGGTGTTGTTCTTGCGATGCACCGTCAGCTGGCCGCCGTCACGGTCCACGAAGAGCCCACCCACGCCGGATTCCTCACCCGTGAACCACAGGCCGGGGTTGAACGGGGAAAAGGCAATCGCATCCGTCGCATCGACGTAGGCATTGCCCTCGTTCTGCCAGGTGTCGGTCTGCACCGAGTAGCTGATGCTGGGCTTAGCCTCGGCGGTCAGGCCCAGGTCCTTGAGCGGCACGGCCAGGACCATGGTGTTCGTGTCCATGATGTTGGTGTCCGTGTCACCCCAGGCGTTGTTCAGCGGGTAGCGGGCCACCACGGTGGAGCTCTTGCCGGTCAGCTTCCAGACCTTCACCAGCGGGTAGTCCAGACCCTTCTCTCGGGTCACCTCGAGCGCGTAGTCGGCCTTCGAATCGCCGGTGGTGTCAATCTGCACCTGCACCTGACGGCCCCAGTGCATGCTGTCCCAGGTACCCCAGGTCGATATACCGAAGTACAGGGAGCCGTCGTTCGGGTTCTTGCCGGCGGCCTTCAGCGCGGGCGCATCCGATGCCGCACCCACGTACTGCAGGTCAACCACCTGGTTCGAGGGCAGCTTCAGCTGGCCGGTCGGAATACGGCCGCTGACCGCACCCAGCTCGAACGCGCCCAGCAGCGAACGGTAGCCGCCCTGGTTCAGGGTCGTACCGCGCAGGGTCACGGTGGATTCCTTGTCGGCCACGCCGTTGAACTCGATGCGGGAGGCGTCAACGCTCATGGCGGAGACGGGCTTGGGGGCCACGTGCAGGGACTGGCGGATGGCCTCTCGGCCGTTCTCCGAGAAAATCAGGCGACCCGAAGCGCTCGCAATGTACTGGCGCTTGCCGGCAATCAGAGTCTGGCCGTTCGTCCAATCCTGGGCAACCTGGTCGGCGCCCATCGCCGGGTCCATGGTCTTCTCAAGCTTGGAGGGGTCGATGCGCACGGTCACGGTCACGTTCTTACGCTCGCCAGCAGCGACGCTGACCTGCTCGGGGAAGGAGTATTCCACACCGGGAATATTCGTGCTTGCCTGGTAGCTCAGGGTGTAGGTGTGAGCCTGCGAGTCGGTGTTGTCCAGCACGATATCGCGCTGAACCGTCTGAATACCCGAGGTGGGGGTGTACTCCAGCACACCGAACGCGGTCGACACGCGCTCCGGGTTCTTTGCGTCGTAGGCCAGAACCTTGGCGTCCACGGCGGCGCGAGCATTCACCATGCCCGTACCCACGCGATCCACCGCGTAGGCCGTGCCCTTCTCGTTCTTAATCGAGGTGGATGCGCCGTTCATCAGGGCTGCCTTCAGCATCTGCGGGTTGTAGTCCTGGTGCGCCTGCATCACGAGGGCGGCGATACCGGTCACGTGCGGGGTAGCCATGGAGGTACCGGTGAAGGAAACACCCTTGCTACCCGTACCTACCGCGGCAGATACGATCTCGGTGCCGGGGGCCGCCAGGTCGGGCTTAATGAAGCCGTCGGAGCCGTGCTGGCCGCGGGCGCTCGAGGGGTTCAAATCGAACGCGCGGGAGTGACCGGAACGGCCCGAAGCCTTGAAGTCGGGGCTCAGCTCCACGGTCACCGAGCCGGCGGCCAGAGCCTTCTCCAGGTCCTTACTCGAGGAGGCCGAGAGGCGAATACCGGGGATGGTCGTGTTACCGCCAATGCCGATGGTGTAGCGCTCATCGTGGCCGGCCATGACCACGCCCAGGCCACCGGCGGCCTGCACGTAATCGAAGCGGGTCTTCGAACCGCACGGGAACGACAAGTCGTCCTTATCCCAGTCGATGTACACCCACTTACCCTTCAGGGCCTTCGCCTCATCAGCGGTGAAGGCCTCGCAGGCGTAGCGGTTGCGCTCGGGGGCGGCCACAACCTCGCCGCGCAGCTGCTCGGCGGTTGCCGTCGAGTAGTTGAAGTTCACCGAGTAGTCACCCTGCAGCCACGAGGTGCCGCCGCCCGTCGTGATGCGGGCGCGATCCACGGGCTGGGTGGAGCCGTAGGCGTTAGCCACCGACAGCGCCGATGCGGCGTTCGCGGGGCTACCGGAGTCGGAGTAGGTGTCGCCCACGCCGTTGTAATTGTTGGCGTTACCCGCCGCCGCCACGGTGAACACACCCTGGCGGGCCATCGTGTCAATCATGTACGACTCGGGGTCGTCGGCGGGGGCGAACTCGCCGCCCAGCGAGAGGTTCACAATGTCGGCGCGGTCGGAGAAGTCGCCGTCACCGTTGGGGTCCATCACGGTGTCCAGGGCCTTCATGACCATCTGGGAGTTGCCGTAGCAGCCGAACACACGCACGGCCAGAAGCTGCGCCTCCGGGGCGGTGCCGGGGCCAATCGACAGGCCCTTGAGCTGGTCCTCGGTCAGCTTCGTGTAGTCGCCGCGGAAGGTCGTGCCGCTCTCGGTGACACCGTATCCGGCCGCGGTGCCGGCAACGTGGGTGCCGTGACCGCCGGAACCGAAGCCGTCCGGGCGGCAGTCCAGCGGGTTGTTGTCCGGCTGCGGGGTGGACTTGGCCGGGTCGGAGGCGTTGTAGTCGTCACCCACGAGGTCCACGCCGCCGATGAACTTGGTGCGGTCAATCAGACCCGAATCGGCGGTGGGCAGCTCCGTCATGGCCTTGGCCTTCAGATAGGCGTCCACGGTTCCGGGGCCGCCAAAGTCGGCGTGAGTGTAGTCCACACCCGAGTCAACGATCGCAATCTTCACGCCCTTACCCGTGTACCCCGTGTGATCGCGGGTCCAGGTGGCGAGGGTCTTCGTGTCGATCTCGCTGCCGGAGTTCATGCGCTCCTTCGCGATAATCGGCGAGATGCGCTCCACGTCGGGGCGGTTTGCGAGGGCACGAATCTGGGCCGCATCACCCATGATGGCCGCGCCGCGCATGGCGTTGTGGGTGGTGTACATGAGCTTCGATCCCGAAGCCGCCGCTACAGACTGAGCCTGCGACTGCACCTGGGAGGCGATGGCTTGCACCTGCGCCTGACGGTTGACGGGCGCCTCCTGACGGGCCAGGACGGCGGCGGACTGGGTCTGCTCGAAGGCGCCCTTGCCCTTGAACTGCACGTAGACGGCAATGGTTCCCTCGGCCTTCTGCAGGCCCGGGCTCAGGCGCGAGGCCGGGTTGGATGCGCCGGCGGGGTTAGCACCCTCGACCTGCGGGGAGGTCTGGGCGTTCGCGGCGGAGAAGCTCGCGGGCACGCCCAGGGTGAGGGCGAGGGCCGCACTCAGGCCTGTGGCGCTGAGTGCCTTGAGGCCACAGGTCATTCTGCGGCGTGGACGGGGGGATGTCATGAATCCTCCTTGGGATGACTCGATATCGATACTGCTGTGTGTTTGCGCGGGCGCCCGGAAGCGCGCCGTTGCGTGTGTGGTTGTGCGTATCGGTGAGCGTCGGCCCCGCTCAATATGCCTGGTGCGGCATATTCAGCGGGGCCGTCACGAGTGGGGGACTAGCGTCCGGCGAGGTTCGCCACCTTCTCGCTGTAGCGGTAGATGAACGCCGCCATCGCATCGCGGGCGATGGGGGTCACCGGGCGGTAGGTGCCGTCGGGCCAGCCGGTGCTGATGCCGGTCGAGGCCAGCCAGGTGATTTCGCGATAGAACTGGCTATCGGCGGGCACATCCTTGAACGGGCTGGTCACGGGCAGATCAACGTGCGGCGAGCCGGCGTAGCGGTAGAAGAACGCCGCCATCGCATCGCGGTTGACCGGTGCGTTCGGGCGGAACGTGCCGTCCGACCAGCCGGTCGTGATGCCCTGGGCCTTCATCCACTCAATCTCCTTGTAGAAGGGGTGGGTGGTCGGCACATCCGAGAAGCTGGGCGTGCTCGGGGCGGTGAACTG
>NZ_KV810409.1:122163-155446 GCF_001812775.1 Rothia sp. HMSC068F09 | reverse complement strand
CGTGCTCGGGGCGGTGAACTGCGGCGAGCCTGCCATGCGGTAGAAGAACGCCGCCATTGCGCCGCGCTCAACGGACTCCAGCGGGCGGTAGGTGCCGTCCGGGTAGCCGGTGGTGATGCGACGCTGAGCCAGCCACGAGATTTCGGTGTAGAACTGGTCACCGGACTTCACGTCGGTGAAGCGGGACGGGGTGATGTACTCGTTCTGCTGCTCCTTGACGTTCAGCACCTCGGCGCGGTCGCCGGTTGCGCCGTTCACGCCCGAGAGGTCGCCGGTGCCGTTGTGCAGGTGCAGCAGCAGTGCCTTCGCGGGGGTGCCGGACTCACCGAGCGCGGGGAGGGCGTCGGCGGAGCGGTGTGCCTCGAGGGAGCTACCGGGGGCGTCCGGGAAGAGACCGGCCACGGAGGAGGAGTCGCCGCTGAACCACAGCTTGGGGCTGAAGGGGCGGTACTTGATCCAGCCGGTTTCGCTGACGTTGCCCCACTCGTACTGGGTGGTGGCGCTGACGCGGTACTGGATATCCGGGTTGTTGGCGCTGGTCAGGCCCAGGTCCTTGAGGGGTGCACCCATCACGAGGGTGTTGGTGTCCATCATGTTGGTGTCGGTATCGCCCCAGGCGCCGTTGAGCGGGTAGTAGGCGAGCTCGACGAGGCTACCGTTCTTGTAGCCGTA
The DNA here is from genome assembly GCF_001812775.1 of Rothia sp. HMSC068F09. Taxonomy (NCBI): domain Bacteria; kingdom Bacillati; phylum Actinomycetota; class Actinomycetes; order Micrococcales; family Micrococcaceae; genus Rothia; species Rothia sp. HMSC068F09. Next base: position 154,774 of record NZ_KV810409.1, on the reverse strand, counting down.
GAGGCGAACCAGCGGGAAGTCCAGGCCCTTGGCGCGGTCGGTGACCAGCTTGTAGTCGGCGCGGTTGTTGCCGTCGGTATCAATCTCCACGGTGAAGGTGTTCTCGTAGGAGACAACATCCCAGTTGGCCCAGGTGGAGATGCCGAAGCGCAGGGTACCGTCGTCGGCGTTACCGCCGGCGGCCTTCAGCGCGGGAGCGTCCGAGGAGGCACCCACGTACTGCAGGTTCGCCTTGACGTTGCTGTTCAGCGACAGGGAGGTGGGGGCCACGCGGTCCACGCTCGCACCGTACTCGAAGGCGCCGAGCAGGGAGCGGTAGCCGCCCTGGTTGACCTCGGTGCCCTTGAGGGTGACGGGGGTCTTCTGCCAGCCGGTGTCTGCCTTCTGAGCCTCTTCGCTAGAGGGCTTCTGGGAGAAGGTCAGGGCGCGGTCGGCGGCGTGCATGGTGCTGACGGGTTTGGGTGCCACATGGATGGGCACGCGCAGGTTCTGGCCGTTGTCCTCGGCGAGAACGAGTCGGCCGGAGGCGCTGGCGATGTACTGGCGGTACTGCGCCGGAACGGTTTCAACGCCGGTGTAGTAGTCGGTCGCGTTCTGGGTGACGTCTGCCGCGGGGTCGCGGGTCTTTTCCAGCTTGGACGGGTCGATGCGCACGCTCAGGGTGAAGTTCTTGGTTTCACCGGGTGCCAGCGTCACGGACTCGGGGAACGAGTATTCCACTCCGGGAATATTGGTGCTGGGGGCGTAGGACAGCGCGTAGGTGTGCGCGGCGGAATCGGTGTTCTCCACCGTCACCTCGCGGGTGAGGGTCTGAACGCCGGCATCCGGGGCGTACTCGAGCACGCCGAAGCTCACCGAGGTCGTGTTCGGGCTCTGGGCGTTGTAGGCCAGGGACTTCGACTGCACGGCCGCAAGGGTGTCCACGCGTCCGGCACCCACGCGGTCCACCGCGTAGACGTCACCGGATTCGGTGCGCACATCGTGGGTTGCGGTGTTGACGAGGGCCGACTTGACCTGTGCGGGGGTGTAGCTCGGGTGGCTCTGAATGACCAGGGCCGCGGAACCGGTCACGTAGGGGGCGGCCATGGAGGTGCCGCTGAAGGTCACGGAGCCGTTACCGGTCGCCACCGCCGCGGAGGTGATGTACGAACCGGGCGCCGCAATATCGGGCTTGGTGTAGCCATAGCTGCCGTGGAAACCGCGGGCGCTCATGGGGTTCAGCTGATCCAGCTTGCCGGTGTCCACGCGCAGGGAAGCCTTCAGATCGTTGCCGAGGCGCACGGTCAGGGGCTTGCCGGCGGCTTCTGCCGCGGTGATCTGTGCACGCAGGTCCTTAGCGGCGGATGCTGCCAGGCGGAAACCGGGCAGGGTATCGTTACCGGCAATACCCAGGCCGGGTTCTTCGTCATTGCCTGCAAGCAGTACGCCCTTGGCGCCTGCCGCCTCCAGGTTGTCGAAGCGCACCTTGGATCCGCAGGCGAGTTCACCGTCATCTTTAGCCCAGTCGATGAGCACCCACTTGCCCTTTACAGCTGCCGCTTCGTCGGCGCTGAGGGCGTTGCAGGCGTAGCGGTTGTTCTCGGAGATTGCGGTGAGTTCACCGGTGAATTCCTTGGTGCCCGCCTGTGCCCAGGGGTAGGAGACGCTGTAGTCGCCGCGTACCTTGCGGGTGGTGCCGGCGGCGGGGTCGGTCAGCTCTGCCGCATCGACGGCGCGGGTGGAACCGTAGGCGTTAGCTACGGTGATTGCGCTGGAGGCGGTGGCGGGGTGACCGGAGTTGGAGTAGGTGTCACCGCGCAGGCTGTAGTCGTTGGCGTTACCCGCGGAGATTACGGAGAGCACGCCGGCGCGGGTGAGCGCGTCAACGGCGTAGGCTTCGGGGTCGTCCTGCGGGGAGAATTCGCCACCGAGGGACATGTTGACCACGTTCACGCGGTCGGAGAAGTCGCCGTCACCGTTGGGGTCGAGGGCACGGTCGAGTGCCTCGATAACGACGTTGGTGCTGCCGCTGCAACCGAAGACGCGGAAGGCGTAGATTTCAGCGTCGGGGGCGACGCCGGGGCCGATCTTCATGGTCTTGAGCTGCTCTGCGGTGAGCTTGCTGTAGTCGCCGGTGAAGGTGGTGCCGTCGGAGTTCACGCCGTAGCCTGCCGCGGTGCCCGCCACGTGGGTGCCGTGGCCGCCGGTGGTGCAGTCGAGCGGGTTGCCGTCGGGGGTTGCGGTGTTGGTGCCGTCGTAGGCGTCACCAACGAGGTCGTAGCCGCCAGCAACCTTGGTGCGGTTGATGAGCCCGGAGTCTGCGGAGGGCAGCTCGGTGAGCTTGGATGCCTTCTCGTAGTCTTCGAGCTTGCCGCTACCGCCGAAGTCGGTGTGGGTGTAGTCGATGCCGGAGTCGATGACGGCGATCTTCACGCCCTTGCCGGTGTATCCGCCCGCGCCGGCGGGGTTGGTGGTGCCGGTCCAGGTGGCGAGGGAGCCTGCGTCAATAGCGGCGCCCGCGTTCTGGCGGTACTTGGGTAGGATGGGCGAGATCTTCTCTACGTCGGAGCGGTTGGCGAGTGCCTTGATGGACTCTGCGTCACCGCGCACTGCCACGCCGCGTACCGCGTTGTGGGTGGTGTAGAGGACCTGTGCGCCGGACTGGCTGCTGACCTGCTGTGCCTGGCTCTGCACCTGGGAGGCGATTGCCTGCACCTGTGAGCTGGTGTTGACGGGTGCCTGCACGCCGGCGCGTACGCCTGCGGGCTGGGTCTGTTCAAAGGCGCCCTTACCCTTGAAGCGGACGAAGGCGGTGACGGTGCCGCTGGCGTTCTTCATGCTTTCGCTGAGTACCTGCTTGACGGCGTCGGGGTCTTCCGCGGCGTGGGCGGTGGCGCCCAGGGCTGCGAGGGGGCTCAGTGCCATGCTGAGGGTGAGTAGCCCGCTGCCGATTCGGCGTCGATGCGACCGGCCGCGGGGGTTTGGGGAGGCGGTGTGTGTCACGGTGCTCCTTTGCTTGGCTCCCGGGGTGTTTCTGGGAGGCTTGTGGTGTTGTTCTGGTGGGTTCCAGCTGAACTTGAACACACTAGATGTGAACTAGAATACACCCCAAAATGGCTTGTGAAGCGTTTATTACTCCTAAATGCATCAAAATGTGGACATGTTCGACTCTTTTCTTTTGCATGTTTTTCATTTGCATTCGGGTTCAGGTTCTTTTCAGGTTCGGTTGTTACTGTAAAACCATCTATTGAACATCTATCAAAAATGCTGGGATAGGGAGGGCCGAACCATGGTCAAGCGACGTGTTTCCACTGAGGATTCTGTTCTGCTGATGTCACCCCAGGTTATGCACGGCCGCCCCGGCCCACGGATAGAACGCATCCATAGGGGAGAGGTGCAGGGCATCCTCACTGAGCGCAGCTCATCCGCCTGGCAGATTGGCGATGTGGTAGGCTACGCCCCCATGGAAAAGCCCCGCGAAACCTTCAATACGAAGGGCTTCTTCACCGATTGGAGCGGCTTCACCTGGTATGTCCTGGGGCCGCTGCTGCGGATGGTGTTCTGGGTAGCTCTCTTGATCGCGCCGGTGAGCCCAATGTTCCTCTCCCAAGGTCCTTGGGGAATAAGTGAGGAAATAGGGACGGTGATCTTGATGGTCATCTTTATCCCCCCGCTACTACTCATTGTGGGTTTCGTCGGCATCCTCGCAGGACTCTGGTGGCTGTTCCTCTGCGTAGGAAAGTTTCTGAATGCTGTTGGGGATGCTGTCGAATCGACGCGCCTGCTCGTTAGGCAGCACAAGATTCAGCAGGATTTTCAATTCCGGCTGGTGTACGAGTGCACCCCGCTTGACGGTGGTTCAGCTGAGGCATTGCTGCACCGCATCCTTGAATCGCACCAGGAGGAGGAATCATGACCGACGATAACAACCAGCCCATCGACGACCAACCCGTTTCCCCTCATCAGCGTGTTTTGAAGGTGGCGCCGCAGGTGCATTACGGTCGCCCCAACCCGCAGCTGATGCGCATCCACGCCGATGATGTTCAGGGAACTCTCCCCCAGGGAGAATTGCCGGAGGAACACGGCGGCGAGCTGGTCGGGTACAGCCCCCTGTCGGTTCCTTCCCGTAAGTCGAGTTCAGGGAAAGATGGAGTGGAGGCGGTGGTATGCCTGGCGTTGGCTATCGTGGCAAATCCATTCGTCTATATACTGGCAGGTCCTATTCTGGGCGAAGAAACCTTGGTGTCTCTTTTTGGTGCATCCCTAGGATTTTTGATGCTGAGCTTCGGTATTCTTCCTCTGGTGCTGCTCGTCTTCTCCTCGTGGGCTGTTATCAACTTCTTTGCTGTGATGGCGAAATCTACCGGGAAGCGTGAGACCGAGGAGAGATTCAAGTTCCGGTTGGTGTACGAGTGCACTCCGCCTTCTGAAGCAAACCAGGAGGGCGACGCTTCGCCTCAGCAAGATGTTATCGACCAACCGGTGATGGACTCTGGCCCCCTGCCCACTTCGTTCCAGAAGCCGGGAGGATGGTTTCTGTTCTTGGGAGTTTCTATACTGAACCCCTATATTGCGGCGGCGATTCTCTCCGTCACCGCTCTGTTCGGGCGGGGAGAACTCGTCGCAGCTCTCTTTACTGCGGTGAATCAGGTGAGCGCAGGACTCATGGGGATTCCCGGCATCATCTGGTGTATGGCGTGGATTCTGAGCCTTGTGCGGCTTAACGAAGCGGCCGAGGCTTAAGCAGGCTAGCCACTGGCTCAAAGAACAGCGGCGGGATTAAGCCCCCGCGCATCGAACACACAGTGTAGACAACACACAGACACTAACAAGCAGACAAGCATTGGAGGAGGTTACCGTGGCGGAGCATAGCGAAGCACCGAAAAACCCTCAGAACCCAACCGAGAAGAGCAGCCACGCGTATCAGCCACTGTGGGATATGGAGCAGCCCGCCCCCGATTACTCGGCTTTGCTTCTTCACGGAACGCCGGCTCCCGCGCCGACCGGGGAGATCCCCGAGCCGGTGAAGGAGGTCCTGGAAATACAGAAGGCTCATTCTGCATCCGCGCCTGCTGACCCCGTGGTTCCTGCTACGCTCGATTCTTCAGCGCCCAATTCTGCGGCGTCCGCTCTGGCGGTTTCTGCTCCTGCGCCGTCTGTGCAGGCTGCGTACTTTTTCCCTTCGGCGACGGGTCACCCGGTGCTGAACCGGCCGCTGTATGGCCGCCCGGGCCCCACGATGCGCCGAATGTCCCCGATGGGCACGGATACTGGTGCATCTGTATACCAGCAGGTGCCAAGTGTGTTTCCCACCTGGCAGGAGGGGAAAGTAGTGGGTACACCACGACCTATTGGGTACATCTCAGCGACCCCACTTGCGGGTAAGGTGCGTGTATCAGACCTGTGGTGGAAGGCGTGGCCTGAGTTCATAGTGCTCTTCTTCGTGGGTGTGGTGTTTAATCCCCTGACTTATCTTCTGTTGGCTACTGTTACAGAGGATCCTAGCTTCGGTGGGTTTATTTTCTATCTCTTTCTGATGCTTTCTCTGGCGACATTTGGTCTTCCCCTGTTCTTGTGGGCTGGTGCGCTGATTTTTGTGCTACTCCGAGTGAGCCGAAAGTATCGGGCGCTGAAGTGGAAGGCCATGCCACTCGGGTCGTTCTGGTTCTACCTGGTGTATGACCGCCTGCCTAGGGACTCCGAGGAAATGCAGGGAATCCTGGGTGCAGCGTCTTCGATGTCTTCCGTGGCGTCAGCCCCTCAGCCGCTGAGTGCCCCGAGCCCTACCTCAAGCCCTGTTCCAAACTCAGCGGATGCATCGTAGTCGACTTCCCGTGGGTCCCTGGGCTCCAGTGGTGCTGAACCCCCGGCAGTGTTAGCACGTGCGTGTTGGCGCTTGTCGGGGGCTTTTTCTCAGCTTTTATCAGGCAGGTTTCAAGGGACTGCCCAGCGCACGCTGGTACGGTGGTGCCACTAGGAGTATGTCTGGTGAGCGAAGGAGACAACCATGGCAGACCGCCCCACTGAAAAGAAGGAAATTGCAAAGAAGGACGAGGCGTACCAGCCCCTCTGGGACACCGACCAGTCTATCCCGGAATACATGACGCTACTCATGGGCGAGCAGACGCAGAAAAATGAAGACGCTGAGCCGCACGAAAACTCCGACGACATCGAAGACGAAGAGCTAGAGCACCCCGATCCCGATTATGAATACGTTTACCCGGGTGCCCCCAAGCGCTACGACTCCGCGCGGGAAGACTCTCATGACAACGACACCGACGACATCGAAGAGCCGGAAGAGGCATCAGAAGATACCCCGGAAGATACTCACGAATCTCGTAAGGACGACGAGGCGAACCACCCGGTAGCGCTCGCCTCCTCTGCGCTCAACTCCACTGCGCCCACCCAGTCCACTGGGCCCGCCCAGCCTGTACTCTCTGCCCGTGAGCGGGCCCAGGCAATGCAGACTCAAACGATGCACGCCTACGGCGAGTACGTTCAGTTGGAATCCCTCGGTTTGAGCCCGGGCGCTATCCTGCCGGTCATCCCCGACCCGCTCTTCGGCACCCCCGACTCAAAACTCATCGAAATGCGCCTGCTCGACCGCTCCCACGACGAGTCCGCACCCATGCAGGCGTGCGCCGCCCACCTGAACCCGGTCAAGGTTGAGGAGAACCCCATATCGCGGGCGGCAATGCTGCAACCGGTGGGCTACGTTCCAGTGAATAGGCCGCCGACAAGGTACAGCGTTGAAGATTTGAAGAAGGAGCTCACCCTCACGAACATTTGGCTTGCTGCCCTGCTGATACTGAACCCCTTCGTGTTGGCGCCTCTTGCCAGCATCGTAGACCCCGAATACGGGTTTATGGTCGCGTTCATTTTCGTAGTGATCGGCGTGGGGTCAGCATTTGTGGTGCCAATTCTGTGGATCATGGGCATAGTTCGCACCTTCAAACGCCGGAATCAGATAAATGACCTCATCGAGGAGGGGCAGGCCCCGCCCACCGAGTTCTGGTACTACCTCGTGTACAACCGCCTGCCGGACGGCTACACGGGCGTCAATGGCTTCACGAAGGAAGAAGAGGATTCTTTCTCGGTGTACGAGTTTCTGAAAAAGCAAGAACACGCAAAGCTACACGAGGCCGCCGCACAGCGCGAGGCTGCCGCACTACAGAAGCCCGCCGCGCATCCTGCGCTCGCTGATGAAGAGAAACAGGACTAACCTCGGTCAGCCCACACCGTATAACGACCTGCCCCTCCACGTACGTAACACCGCGTGGAGGGGCAGGGGCGTCTTTTTGTGTCATATTCGGGTTTCTTCGTCTGTTGTCCGGCGAGGGTTAATATTCCATTTACTTTGCCTTGATAGGGTGAAACCATCACGAGCGTTGCGACCAAGTAGAGCGAGGCGGGCACCCTCCGAGAACGGCGAGTTAGCCTGCCGCCGCACCTCAACGATTAGCTGTATCCACTCATCGATAGATTAGGAAAAGAACGATGTCCCAGAACCCGAACCCTGAACAGTACAACCAGTACTCCCAGCAGGCACCCTCCTACTCGCAGGCGCCGGGTCAGCAGCCCAACGGTTACGTAGTCTCCTCCAAGGACGACCAGAACATGGCGATGCTCGCGCACCTGGCTTCTGCAATTCTGTCTCTGCTGTCCTTCGCATCCGCAAGTATTCTCGCGCCGCTGGTCATGTGGTTCATCTACAAGGACAAGCCCGGTTACTCCTTCACTAAGGAAGCATCCCGCCGCGCGTTCAACTTCAACTTCTCCCTGTGGGTCATCAGCATGGCTTCCTGGCTGCTGATTATTCTGACCTTCGGCATCCTGGGCATCATCCTGTGGGTCGTCCCGATGGTTGTGGCTATCCTGATGGTTATCTTCCACAGCCTGGCTGCTCTGGCCGCAAACCGCGGTGAGCAGTACACCTACCCGATGACCTTCATCGAGATCATCAAGTAGTCTTCATAAGCTCATACCGGTAGCGCCCCCGTCCAAATATCGGATGGGGGCGTTGCCGTGCCCGGTGAGGCTCACCGGCACCGTATCCGGCACGCCTACCGCCCCGTCACACGGGACTTAAAGGGGCGGGCACGGTATCATTAGAAGAGGTATGCCTACCCGGATCATGAGGCGGTAGGTCGCCGCCGCGCCGTGAAATCCGGTGCGTATCTTCAAGGCTTTCAAGGAGCACAAAAATGTCAGCTGTCGTGATTGTGGGCGCCCAGTGGGGCGATGAGGGTAAGGGTAAGGCAACCGACCTGCTCGGCCCCCGCGTAGACTACGTGGTCAAGCCCAACGGCGGTAACAACGCCGGTCACACCGTGGTGGTGAACGGCCAGAAGTTTGAGCTGAAGCTGCTGCCCGCCGGTATTCTGAGCGACAACGCCGTCCCCGTGATTGGTAACGGCGTGGTCGTGAACCCCGAGGCTCTCTTCGCAGAGATTGAAGGCCTCGAGGCCCGCGGCGCTGACACCTCCCGCCTGAAGATTTCCGCTAACGCGCACCTGGTGGCACCCTACCACCAGACCATGGATAAGGTGACCGAGCGCTTCCTCGGCAAGCGCGCCATCGGCACCACCGGCCGCGGTATCGGCCCCGCCTACATGGACAAGGTTGGCCGCCTCGGCGTGCGCGTGCAGGACATCCTCGACGAATCCATCCTGCGCCAGAAGGTTGAGGGCGCGCTGCGCCAGAAGAACCAGCTGCTGGTGAAGGTCTACAACCGCCGCCACGTTGAGGTTGAGGAAATCGTCGAGTACTTCATGTCCTACGCCGAGCGTCTGAAGCCCATGATCGTGGACACCACCCAGCTGCTGAACAAGGCACTGGACGAGGGTAAGACCCTGCTGATGGAGGGCGGCCAGGCCACCTTCCTGGACGTGGACCACGGCACCTACCCGTTCGTGACCTCCTCGAACCCGACCGCCGGCGGCGCCTGCGTGGGTTCGGGTGTGGGCCCGACCCGCATCACCCGCGTAATCGGTATTCAGAAGGCGTACACCACCCGTGTGGGTGCCGGCCCCTTCCCGACCGAGCTGTTCGATGAGATGGGCGACTACCTGCGCACCACCGGCGGCGAGTTCGGTGTGAACACCGGCCGCCCCCGCCGCTGCGGCTGGTACGATTCCGTGCTGGCACGCCAGGCCGTGCGCATCAACGGTTTCACCGACCTGTTCATCACCAAGCTGGACGTGCTGACCGGCCTGGAGAAGATTCCGGTCTGCGTGGCCTACGATGTGGACGGCGTGCGTCACGACGAGATGCCGATGACCCAGACCGATTTCCACCACGCTAAGCCGATTTACGAGTACTACGACGGCTGGACCGAAAACATTTCGGATGCGAAGAGCCTGGATGAGCTGCCCGAGAACGCCCGCAAGTACGTGCTGAAGCTGGAGGAGCTCTCTGGCTGCCGTATTTCCGCGATTGGTGTGGGCCCCGACCGCGACCAGACCATTGTGGTTCGCGACCTCATCAACGAAGACTAAGCGCAATAGCTCAATACGCGAAAGCCCCCGGAAGGTGCCTTACAGGTGTCTTCCGGGGGCTTTCCCATACTATCGACAGGAGCGTGATCGGAGACTTATCACATGGCGGGTGGGAGGCGCCTGCGGGTGACTGCGGAGAGGTGCATCCCGTATGCTGGGTAAGGGCCACAAAAGTGGTGCTAGTGCGTTCAGAGGAGAAAAGCGATGTCCTATATCACCGGAGCTATCTACCCGAGCTCGGACCGCCCTCAGCTGGGTGCCACCGAGGAAGAAACCCTCCGCGCCTACGCGGACAAGAACACCGCCGTAGCCCTCGGATACGCCAACCCCGACATCCACGAACTACACGCCCTGCAAAAAACCTTCAACCTGCACGAGCTCGCCGTGGAAGACGCCACCCGCGGCCACCAGCGCGCCAAGCTCGAACGCTACGGAGACTCCCTCTTCGCGGTCATCCGCCCCGCCATCTACCTCGACAAAGAAGAAGAAGTGCGTCTTAGCGAACTGCACCTCTTCACTGGCCCCCGCTACACCCTCGCACTCGTTCGCGACGAACAGCGCATCAACGACAAGTTCAACCTGCTCTACGCCACCCCCGATGCATCCCCCGCCCGACTGCTGCACCGCATCCTCGACAGCACTGTCGACAGGTACGCCCCCGTGCTCGAGGGACTCGAGAACGACAACGACGAGATTGAAGACATCCTCTTCTCCACCAACGAGCGGCGAGACGCCAACTCCCTCGCCCAGCGCATCTACGAGCTGCTCAACCAGGTCATCGACTTTCAGCGAGCCTGCCGACCCCTCGAACCGATGATGGGTCGCATCATTGAAGGCCTACGCACCGGCGCGCTCGACCCGTCCCCCTACCCGGGCGCGAGCCAGGGCGAGGTTGAAGACGAGGCCGTGGAGCTGGCCCGCCAGTTCCGCAACGTGCTCGACCACGTAACCCAAACAAAAGAACGCCTCGAAGACCTTCGCAGCTCCCTCGAAAACGCCCTGCGCGTGCACGACACCCTGCTCGGCCAGCAACAGAACGACGACACCAAACGAATCTCCGCCTACGCGGCACTCCTCATGGTGCCCACTATCGTTGGCTCGGTGTACGGTATGAACTTTGAGGTTATGCCCGAGCTCAAGTGGGAGTTCGGCTACCCCGCAGCCCTGCTGCTGATGCTGGTCTCCTGTCTGCTCCTCTACTGGTTCTTCAAGAAGAATAAGTGGCTCTAACAGTCCACAAAACGGCACTGGCTAGGCCTTTGAACGCGTATGCCGAGTAGGGCATACACACATGCCTTACGCGGCGCGGTCGTACTGGGCGCGCATCGCGCGGCGGCAATCGCGGCGCTCACGCTTGAACTTCGTGCACACAGCCTTCGGGTCGTCGAACATGGAGAAGTCCTTCGGCTCAGCCGCCAGACCCAAGGTCGACAGCTCAACCATCGAAAGCATCGCGTAGAACGTCTTGCGGCGCAGCTCAAAATTGCAGGCACCCGGAGCGGATTCCACCGCGAATACCGCATCGGTGCACTCCAGAGAACGCATGGCCCAGTGCTTGACCCACAGGTCACCATTGACCGGGCTCACGCCCAGGCGGGTCAGTGCCAGCCCGGTACCCTGCACGCGCTCAAAACGCAGGCACATCTCCAGGTCCTTCTCCAGGGGGAACACGAACAGCAGAGCGTTCTGGGCCGCAGCTCGTAGCTCGCGCAGGTTCTCCTCGTAACCGGAAGCACCCTGAGTCAGGTGACGCATCACGCGGCCCATAGTCGAGGATACCGGCGCGGTACGGAAGCATGAGCCTTCGGCAACCAGCTGCTCCAGAACGGTGCGGAACTCCTCCACGTCGAAGCGTTCCATACGCACCACGGTGCCGCACTGCATCAGCCAGTTGAACTCCTCATCACAGCGAAGCTGCTCATCGGCAGTGCAAGAAATCTGCGCCTGTACGTACTGGCCCTCGCGAGTGGTGTTTTCCATGACCGTTCCTTCCGTAGATGCTGAATTGGCCCGTTAGCAACACCGCGGGAGGCGGCGTGCCCGGTCGGAAGGACCGTCCCTTCCAACACCTACACTCTATGGGCGACCCCTGACACGATAAGCGTTCTTTGTTTTACCCCCGGGTAAATCTAGAAAATATTTAACGCGCCGCCGGGCACCTCGCTGAGAGGCACCCGGCGGCGCGTTACAGGTTCGTGGTTTGCGGCGAAGGCTAGTGGCGCTGACGGTTCAGCAACCACAGCATATACAGGCCACCAATTGCACCCGTCACCAGGCCCACTGGAATCTGGAAGGGCGCCAGCGCGCGGGCCGCCACAAAATCGGCCAGCACCAGGATTGCCGCACCCATCAGGGCAGAATGCCACATGGCCGTGCCCGGCGTGTGCCAGAAGCGGCGCGCCAGCTGCGGGGCAATCAGCGCCAGGAAGCCAATCGGGCCCGCGACGGAAATCGCAATAGCCACCAGCAACACGGCGGCGGCCACCAGCAGGTTCACGCTCCTCTTGACCGGCAGGCCCAGACCCGCCGCCAGGTCGTCGCCGAGCTCCAGGGTGCGCAGGCGGCGCGTCAGCATCAAAATCAGGGGAATCGCAATCACCAGGATGATGGACTGCACCTCCATCTGCCCCCACGAGATGGCATTGAGCGAACCGTGCTGCCAGGTCTTCGCGGCTTCGGCCTTCTCCAGGTCGCCGCGCGTAATCAGGTAGTCGTTCACGGAGCTGAGCATCGCGCTCACCGCGATACCGATGAGCACCATCTTCTGACCCATCGTGGCGCCGCCGCCCAGGCCGGCCAATAGCATCACCACGGCCGCCGTCACGAAACCACCCAGGATGGCGCCCATGCCCATGCCCACGCCGGTTGCGGCCAACGGGCCGATGAGCACCACCGACAGGGCGCCGGTCGCGGAGCCCACCGTGAAGCCGATAATATCCGGCGAACCCAGAGCATTGCGCGACACCGACTGGAAAATCGCGCCCGACAGGCCCAGGGCCGCACCCACGACAAGGGCCGCGAGCATGCGGGGCAGTCGCTGATTGAGCACCAGCTGACGTTCAATCTCGGTTCCCTCGCCCTGGAATATCAGGCGGAAGACCTGCTCGGGGGTCATCTCGTAGCTCCCATAGATCAGGGATGCGGCGGCCACCACCAGAATGAGTGCCACCACCAGCAGGGTGCGGGGAATCGGGGTGCGGTAGCGTCCCGGGATGCGGATGCGCCCGCCCGCAGTGCGGGAGGACATTGAAACAGTGCTCATACGTCTTTCACCACGCTAAATCGTTGCGCCGAACGGGAGTCTAGAATACGGGGCTGTGGCCGTGCTCGGGGGAGTGGGCGGGGCCCGCCTCGTCGTGGGCCTGCGCCTTCGCGCCCATGCGGCTCTTCTTCGCGCCCCTCGGACCGGTGCTCAGATGCATCACCAGGAGCATGAGCACGGGTGCGCCGATGAACGCGGTCACGATGCCCACCTCAAGCTCGCTGGGCACAACCAGCACGCGGCCCAGAATATCGGCGGCGAGCACGAGCGCCGGGCCGTACACGAGCGAGAGCGGCAGCACCCGCCCGATATCGGCGCCGGCCAGCAGGCGAATGACGTGGGGCACAACCAGACCCACGAAGCCGATGGGGCCGGCGATTGCGGTCGAGGCGCCGCAGAGCGCCATGATGGCCATGATGGTCGCGGCGCGCACCAAGGTGACGGGCACGCCCAGGCCGGCGGCCGCATCCTCGCCGAGTGCCAGCGCGCGCAGCGGGCCGATCAGCATGAAGGAAAGCACCAGGCCCACCGCCACGAACGGCAGGGCCGAGAGCACCTGCTCGAAGGTGCGGTTCTCCAGGGAGCCGACCACCCAGAAGCGGTGCGAGTCGAAGGCCTTGGAGTTAAACATCGTGATGACGCCGGTAATGGTTCCCAGGCAGGCGTTGACCGCCACGCCGGTCAGCACGAGGCGGGCCGTCGAGTCCAGGTTGGGTTTGGAGTCGACCAGGCCCATCATGAAGACGAGGGTTGCGGCTACGCCGGAACCCAGCAAGGCCAGCCACAGCTGCACGAATGGGGAGGACACCCCGAAGACACCCACGCCCACGACCACGGAGGCGGCCGCACCCGAGTTCACGCCCAGCAGGCCCGGCTCGGCCAGCGGGTTGCGGCTCAGCGCCTGCATGAGCACGCCCGATACCGCCAGGGCCGCGCCCACCAGCAGCGCCGCGGCGGTGCGCGGTGCGCGTTTGGCCCAGATGAGCTTGGACTCGATGGTGTTCGCGTCCGGGTTCAGGAAGCCATCGACGGACCTATCCAGGGCGAACATGCGCGAACCCACCGCGAAGGAGAGAGCGCAGAGGAACACGAGCAGCAGGCATCCGAGGATGAGCGCGATGGTGACGCGCGAGATAGACGGCCCCTTACCGTTCTTGCCGCCGAGCTGGTCGGAGGAGCCGGAGAGCGCCCGAACCGCCGCGATGGATTCCTTGCTGGGGGCGGCGCGGTAGGCCGTGGTGCGCGCGGGGGCGCTTGCCGGGGTGGCTGCGGTGTTCTGTGGTGTCATCGTGGCTGCTTGTGGGTTGTCGTGCGGTTACCGTACAGGAAGTGAGGGTGAATTATTGCGATGTTCAGGCAGTCCTAAACGTGAGATATGCAATAAAATCTGAGCCCTTTAGTATCCTACAGGTTTAGATGAGGCTATCCTAATATGCATGGCAAATATGACGAACAAGATCACCCGCCGCTCCTTCGGCGCACTCGCACTCGGTTCCTTCGGCGCCCTCGCCCTGGCGGCATGCGGCTCCTCCAACACTTCTGGCTCTTCCTCCGCGTCTGCTGCTGCGACCGGTAAGAAGGTGGCACCCTCCGCCCTGCCCTCCGGCATGGGCACCACCACCGTTGACGGCGAATTCCCCCGCACCGTCAAGCACTTCCGCGGTGAAACCACCATCAAATCCGCACCCTCCAAGGTCGTGATTCTCTCCACCGGTCAGCTCGACGGCGTGCTCTCCCTGGGCGTCGTGCCCGTCGGTGCGGCAACCGCCGGTGACGCCGACCTGGTCCCCACCTACCTGAAGACCAAGTTCTCCGATAAGTCAGCAGAGCTCGACAAGATCGCCAAGGTCGGCAAGCGCACCGACCCGGACGTTGAGGCCATCGCAAACCTCAAGCCCGACCTGATCCTCATCAACAACACCAACAAGAAGGACGAGCTGTACGAGTCCCTCGCCAAGATCGCGCCGACCGTGGTCACCGAGGGTACCGGCATTAACTGGAAGCAGGACTTCCTTCTGATCGCCGCCGCGCTGGGCACCACCGAGAAGGCTGAGAAGCTCATGGAGGAGTACAACACTAAGGCGAAGTCGGTCGGTCAGAAGGCTGGCAGCGAGAAGACCTTCTCCTTCCTGTACGCTTCCGCTGACCGCACCCGCATCTTCGCGAAGTCCTCGTTCGTGGGCTCCATCTGCGCGGATGCGTCCCTGGCACGTCCCGCAGCTGCGCAGGTTGAGAAGACCTCCATCGACCTGAGCTCCGAGCAGCTTGACCAGGCTGACGGCGACTACCTGTTCTACGGTGTGCAGGGCGGCGACGAGTCCAAGCTGACCAGTGAGGCGCTGTGGAGCACCCTCAAGGCTGTTACCGAGAAGCACGCGCACAGCGTGGATTCTGACATGTTCTTCCTGAACGCTGGCCCGGCTGCCGCGCTTGGCGTTCTGGAGACCATCGAGAAGGCTCTCTAAAGGTTCTAGCCTCTCGTAGAGATTCGTAGAGATTCGCTGAGAAGCCCCGCATTCTTACCTCTCATGCCCGCGCATGAGGGTGAGGAGGCGGGGCTTTCTGCACGCTTGGCACCTGCTTTTTGCCTGCCGGATGCACTCGTGACCAGAATTGGTGCGCGCCCGCCCGAAATAGGGTCTAATGGGGGTAGAAGGCGCAGCGGTACCGTTGCCCCGCGCCTGACACACCGAATCTTCTACACCGATTAATTCACCGACGAAACGAGCACGCAATGCCGAAGAACAAGCCCTCCGAAGAGACCCTGGCGCAGGCACGCCGCGTCATCGACGCACTCAACGAACGTGGCGCCCGCAAGCAGGCAATCCGCCTGAAGGTGAGCCTCCCCGACGCCCCGCTGCCGCAGACCGCATCCAAGTTTGGTGGCCGCCCGTACCTGCCCGCCGGGGAGTCTGCGCCGACCAATGAGAAGGGTGAGCCGCTGGGCATGATTGCGCAGATTAACTGCGCTGAGCTGCCCGAAAACGACATCTATCCGGCAACCGGTATGTTGCAGTTCTGGATTAACCCGAACGACGAAGAGTGCTTGTGGGGCTTTGACTACGAGAACCCTCTTTCGCAGAAGAATCACCGCGTCGTCTACTACGAGACGTTGGGTGAGCCGAACCCGGATGTGCAGTTCCCGGTTCCCTTCCCGACCATCGACTGGGGTGATTACGGCTGGCCTCTGGGACCTGAGGGCATGGATGTTTCTGAGGCAACCACCGAGTACGCACTTGCCTTCGAACCCTGGGAGCAGGGCTTCCTGGATGGCGGCTTCGAAATCTACGACCAGTTCGCTGATATCTGGGACGAGATGTACCCGGACCAGAAGCTGCCCGAGGAACCGAACGCACGCGGTGACGCCTCCTACAACCTGCTGGAGCCCTTCGAATCGGAGGAGAGGGATTACTCGCATATCGGCGGCTACCCCTCGTTCGTGCAGGAGGACCCGCGTGACGAGTTCGAGGAGCTACGCGGCCATACTGTGAACCTGCTGACCATCGAATCAGAGTGGGGCGAGGACGCCGAGGAGGGCGTGTATGTGATGTGGGGTGACGCCGGTGCGGCGAACTGGCTGATTACTCCGGAGGCGCTTGCCGCCCGCGACTTCTCGCAGGTCGTCTTTGAGTGGGCCTGCGGCTAAGAAGGCCTTGGCCGAGTAGCCGCAGGGGAGGGGAATAGAGAATAACCGCTCTATTTTCCTCCCCTTTCATGGTTTCGTCATAGAACGGCACGGTAGCCCCCGCCAAAATCCAGCCCGTCATAATCCGCAACAAACGACACATAGGTACCCGCACTTGGTACGCCCCGGCGCCGGTGGCACAGTATAAAGTCGAGCCACTATCGACTCCCCGCCCATCCCCGGCGGGCAGATACACCAGGAGCAAACCCATGGCTGAACACACTTTCGGCTTCCGAACCCGCGCACTGCACGCGGGCGGTACCCCCGACGCCGAGCACGGATCCCGCGCGGTCCCCATCTACCAGACCACCTCCTTCGTCTTCAAAGACGCTGACGACGCGGCGAACCTCTTCTCCCTGCAGAAGTACGGCAACATCTACTCGCGCCTGTCCAACCCCACCGTCGCCGCACTGGAGGAGCGCATCGCCTCCCTCGAAGGCGGTATCGGCGCGGTGGCCACCGCCTCCGGCATGGCCGCCGAGTTCATCACCTTCGCGGCGCTCTGCCAGCAGGGCGACCACATCGTCGCCTCCTCGCAGCTGTACGGCGGCACCGTCACCCAGCTGGACGTGTCCCTGCGCCGCTTCGGCATTGAGACCACCTTCGTGCCCGGCACCGACCCCGCCGACTACAAGGCGGCACTGACCGAGAACACCAAGGCAATCTACACCGAGATCGTGGCGAACCCCTCCGGCGAGGTCGCCGACCTGGAGGGCCTGGCAGAGGTCGCCCACGAGGCCGGCATCCCGCTGGTCGTGGACGCCACCATCTCCACCCCCTACCTGATTCGCCCCCTCGAGCACGGCGCGGACATCGTTATCCACTCGGTTACCAAGTTCCTGGGCGGCCACGGCACCACCCTCGGCGGTGTCGTCGTCGAGTCCGGCCGCTTCAACTGGGGCAACGGCAACTTCCCGTCCATGACCGAGCCCGTGCCCTCCTACAACGGCGTGTCCTGGTGGGGTAACTTCGGCGAGTACGGCTTCCTCACCAAGCTGCGTTCCGAGCAGCTGCGCGACTTCGGCCCGTCGCTGAGCCCGCAGGCCGCGTTCTACCTGCTGCAGGGCGTCGAGACCCTGCCGCAGCGCATGGACGCGCACCTGGCGAACGCTAAGCAGGTCGTCAACTGGCTGGCTGAGGATGCCCGCATCGCCTACGTGAACTACGCTGGCCTGGAAGACCACCCGCACCACGAGCGCGCAAAGAAGCTGCTGCCGCTGGGTGTTGGTTCCGTGTTCTCCTTCGGTGTGAAGGGCACTGAGAAGGCTTCGGGCCGCCTGGTCGGTGGCGAGTTCATTGGTGCGCTGCAGCTGGCAAGCCACCTGGCGAACATCGGTGACTCCCGCACCCTGGTGCTGCACCCGGGTTCGACCACGCACCAGCAGCTCTCCAGCGAGCAGCTTGAGGCCGCCGGCGTGGGCGAGGACCTGATCCGCATTTCGGTGGGTCTGGAAGACGTGGAAGACATCATCTGGGACCTGGACCAGGCGCTGACCTACGCGACCGGCCTGAACCACGCCGGTGAGCGTGTGGGCGAGTCCAGCGCAGACAAGATTGTGGAGGCCGAGGAGGCGGTTGCCGCCGCCAAGGCCGCCGAGGACGCTGCCGCCGCTAAAGCTGTTGCTGGCGCATCCTGCTCCCTGCCCGCCGCTACCGCTCAGGAGGAGAAGTAATGACCGAGAAGCGTACCTGGGTGGGTCCTTCCGCCCCCGAGCGTCTGAACATTCTGCGCAATACCCGTACCATCGCGATTGTGGGCATGAGCGATAAGATTTCGCGCGCCTCCTACTTCGTGGCGACGTACCTGCAGTCGGCGTCGCCGTACAAGCTGTACTTCGTGAACCCGATTCTGGCGGCGAAGGGCAAGCTCGTGCTGGGCCAGCCGGTGTATCCGTCGCTGCAGGACCTGCCGGAGGTTCCGGATCTGGTGGAGATTTTCCGCCGTAATGAGGACCTGCCGGGCGTGGTTCAGGAGGCCGTGGACCTGGGCGCGAAGACCGTCTGGATGCAGCTGGGCTCCTGGAGTGAGGAGGCCGCCGCAATCGGTGAGGCTGCCGGCCTGAACGTGGTGATGGATAAGTGCGTGAAGATTGAGCACGCGCGTTTCCACGGTGGCCTGCACCTGGCCGGTTTCAATACTGGCGTGATTTCTGCGAAGCGTCAGGTGCTGTCGAAGTAGCCTGCGCTGTGTAAGCCGCGGCTGTGGCTTGTAATTACAAAAATTACGCGCTTGCAAGCGTTTGAACGGAAGGGGCGTACCCGGGGTGATTCCCGGGTGCGCCCCTTCCGTATTTCTGCCGGTGTCTCTGATTTCCCTTGAGGTCGTGTCTCGCCGGTGTTACTCTGCTAGTAACAGTCCCCCCTCCGCCTCTGGGTTTACCTAAGCGCATCTCGAGGGGGTCCTTTTTATGTTCGGTTCTACGGCGAACCGAAGTAAGGAGAGCACCAGTATCGGGGTGGGATCACGGAAGATTTTTTAACGTGATGACCATTCCTGCAACTGGCCTAGCATCATGAGGTTGATGTGCTCATAAAAGGAGGGGCGTACCCGGGTGATTCCCGGGCGCGCCCCTTTTGATGAGCTGCATCGCCCCTTGTGGGAGGCTGTTCAGCTTTAAGGTAAACCTACCCTTACGCTTTCTCGCCGTGAGCCGGTATCCTAGATGGAAGCCCGGCGGCCGGTACTCAGCACACACGTGTACCGACCGCCGGGTCTTTTCACGCGCGAAATATGACGAAATATATGTCTAAAATGTCGAAATATAACGCCGTTTTTCGGTCATAAAAATTCACCCGGTCATAGAAAAGAAAAAACTAGTCAGCGCCCCAAAAGAGCCATAAGCTGACAGTGTATTTATCCCCGCATTTTATGCCCAACCTTAGCCGAGGACAGCATGACCGGATTCACCACGAAGGCAATTCACACCACGGACCGCGACAACCCGTACGGCTCCATCCTGCCTCCGATCTACACGACCACCACCTACGCCCAGCCCTGTGACGGCACCGAAGGCCCCTACGATTACCAGCGCGGCGGCAACCCCACCCGCGCGGCCCTCGAAACCACGCTCGCAACCCTCGAAGGCGCCAAGCACGCCTTCGCCTACCCCTCCGGAATGGGCGCCACCGCTGCCGCCCTCGGCATCCTCAAGGAAGGCGAAACCCTGCTGCTGGGCATGCCCTCCTACGGCGGCACCTACCGCTTCGCGACCATCGAACTGCCCGCCCGCGGCGTCAAGACCCGCTTCATCGGCGATTTCACTACCCTCACCGACGAGGACTTCGCCGACAACGTGACCATGGTGTTCCTGGAGAGCCCCTCCAACCCGCTGCTGCGCGTGAGTGACATCGCCGCCATCGCCGAAATTGCCCACCGCAACGGCGCAATCGTGGTCGTCGACAACACCTTCATGACCCCGCTGCTGCAGAAGCCCCTCGACCTGGGCGCGGACATCAGCGTGCAGTCCGCCACCAAGTACCTGGGCGGCCATGCCGACCTGCTCGGAGGCGTCGCCGCAACCAACGACGACGCGCTCGCCGAGCGCCTCTGGCACCTGCAGATGATTACCGGCGCAATGCTTTCGCCCACCGACTCCTACCGTCTGCTGCAGGAGGTTAAGACCCTCAAGCTGCGCCTGACCCAGCAGCAGAAGAACACCATCGAGGTCATCAACTACCTGGAGGCGCACCCCGCCGTGAAGCGCGTGCTTTACGCGGGTTCGCACAGCGAGTACGAGGCGCAGGTGCACGCCCGCCAGGCGAACGGCCTGGGCGCGCTCATCTCCATGGAGCTGGTGGACGGCGCAGACCTGCCCGCCTTCCTCGAAGCCCTGAAGATTTTCAGCCACGCGGTGAGCCTGGGCGGTATCGAGTCGCTGGTGGTTCGTCCCGCGCTCATGGTGCAGGCCGCCTACACGCAGGCGCACCGCGACGAGTACGGCGTGAGCGACAACCTCATCCGCCTGGCCATCGGTATTGAGGAGATTGAGGACATCATCGAGGATTTGGAGCGCGGCCTGACCGCGGCCCTGGCTCATTAGGCGTAGTTCCTGAGTATCAGATACCGCGCGACCCTATGGCGTGATTCTAGGCGCCCCGAATATACGTCGTAATATCACTCAAAATACCCGGATTAATATATTTCTTTCACCGTAAAAGAATGTTTTAATGCGGGTATTTTGTGCGCCCTCAACGCATTTTTATATGACGTTGCGTGAACATATTAACCCCCGTGACTCGGGGCTAGAACGGCATAAAAAATGCGGGTAGGGTAAATTCCGGATACACGACGAATACCAGCTACACCCGCGTTCGGGGTAGCCCGAACGGAAGAGAACCACCATGAGCCAGCAGAACCAGCGCGGCGCGAACCCCACCCGCGATAACCTGCAGGCTCGTGGGGGAACGCGGTGCCACCGTCATCGAGGTCACCGGCTTTGACGAGGCCATCGAGCAGGTGCTCACCGGCCGCGCCGAGCTGACCGCCAACAACTCCGTCTCCTTCGCCGAATACTTCAAGGAGCACCCGGACGCCAACCTGCGTCTGCTGGAAGGTGAGGCCGCCTAGGCTTCTTGGAACAGCCTTCTCAGAAGCTCGAAAAACCCAGCCTTCCAGGACTTCCGACACCGCGTCGTGGTTGATGTCTCAGCCGCTTTTCCCGTATTGATGAGAGAATATGACGGAATATTACGTTGAATTCTCTCGGGTTGGGAATAGCTGTAGGATAGCCAGCGTTGCACCCGCTAAGAAGGGGCACCCCGCATGATGCCCCGAGTAATCACAGGGTGACAGCCCGCAACTACAAGAGCATCAACTACGACGCAAAGGAAGAACCATGTCCGCAATGATTAACCGCCGCACCGTCCTCACAGGCACCGCCTTCACCGGCCTGGCAGCCCTGCTCGCCGCCTGCGGCTCCAACGGCGGCAGCACCGCATCCAGCACCAACAAGCTGGAGGCTATTAAGTCTGCCGGCAAGATTCGTGTGGGCCTGGAAGGCACCTACCGCCCCTTCTCCTTCCACGACTCGAACGGCACCCTGGTCGGTTTCGAGAAGGAAATCGTCGACCTGATCGCCAAGGACCTGGGCGTGACCGCCGAGTTCATCGAAACCCCCTGGGATTCGCTGATTGCAGGTGTGGACGCTGACCGCTACGACATCGTCATCAACAACGTCTCCGCAACCGACGAGCGTAAGCAGAAGTACGACTTCTCCGTACCTTACCTGTACTCCGAGCCGAAGGTCGCCGTGAAGAAGGATTCTTCCCTGCAGAACGTGAGCGAGATTTCCGGCCACTCCTCGGCGCAGTCTGAGACTTCGAACTTCCGCAAGATGGTGGAGGCTAAGGGCGCCTCGATCGTGGTTGTTTCCGGTTTCGATGAGGCCATCGAGCAGGTCCTGTCGGGGCGCGCCGAGATGACCGCGAACGACTCCGTGTCCTTCGCTGAGTACTTCAAGGAGCACCCGGACGCTAACCTGCGCCTGCTCTCCGGCGACCTGGGCACCGGCAGCAACTCCTCCATCCTGATGGCTAAGGGCCAGGACGCCCTGCGCAACGCCATCGACGAGTCGCTGAAGAAGCACCTGGAGAACGGCGATATCAAGGCCATCTACGAAAAGTACGTGGGCGAAGACCTCTCCCCGAAGAACTAACACTCTCATAAGGAGCTGAGTTCCGCGCATGGAACGCTACCTCAACCTCTGGGCAGAATCGCTGCCGCAGCTGCTGACCGCAACGGTGGCAGTGACCATTCCGCTATCGCTCATCTCCTTCGCGCTGGCGCTGCTGGTGGGCATCGTGTCCGCCGGCGCGCGCACGAGCCGCTTTGCCCCGGTGAACTGGCTGGCGTGGCTGTATATCTGGGTCTTCCGTGGCACCCCGTTGCTGGTGCAGCTGTTCATCGTCTTCTACGGCCTGCCGAAAGTCGGTATCGCCCTGGACGTGTGGAGCGCCGCCATCATCACGATGAGCCTGCACACCGGCGCGTACGTGGCTGAGACCTTCCGTTCCGCCGTGGCGGCTATCCCCGGCGGCCAGTTTGAGGCGGCAGCGACCCTGAACTTCACCCGCCTGCAGACCCTGCGCTACGTCGTGATTCCGCAGGCGGTGCGCATCGCACTGCCGAACCTGGGCAACAACTTCATCGACCTGATCAAGGGCACCTCGCTGGTATCGGTCATTTCGATGGTTGACCTGTTCCAGACCGGCAAGCAGATTGCTTCGCGTACCTTCGAGCCGCTGGCAATGTACTCTGAGGTCGCCGTCATCTACCTGGTGATTTTTACCGTGCTGACCGCTGCGCAGTCGGCCCTGGAGAAGTACAGCAACCGTTACGTAAGGAGCCGCAATGCTTAGCGTGGAGTCCCTCTCGAAGAGCTTCGGTGAGACGCAGGTGCTCAAGAACATCAACCTGGACATCCCCAGCGGCGAAACCACCGTCATTCTGGGCCCCTCCGGTAGCGGCAAGTCGACCCTGCTGCGCTGCCTGAACCTGCTGGAAACCCCGCAGTCCGGCACGCTCACCATTGACGACGCGCAGGTGGACTACAGTCAGAAGCTCACCGATGCGCAGGTGCGTGACATTCGCTCCCGCTCGGCGATGGTGTTCCAGCAGTTCAACCTGTTCCCGAACTACACAGCGCTGAAGAACGTGGCGCTCGCCCCGACCCTGAACGGCACCCTGGACGCCAAGCAGGCTGAGGAGCGCGCCCGCGAACTGCTCGCCAAGGTGGGCCTTGCCGATAAGACCGGCTCCTACCCGGAGTCGCTTTCGGGCGGCCAGCAGCAGCGTGTGGCGATTGCCCGCGCCCTGGCACTGGAACCGGCCTACCTGCTCTTCGACGAGCCGACGAGCGCCCTGGACCCCGAGCTGGAGGCCGAGGTGATTCGCGTGCTCATGCAGCTGGCGAAGGAGGGCCGCTCCCTGGTCATCGTGACGCACAATATGGCGTTCGCGAAGAAGGTCGCGGACCGCATCGTGTTCCTGGAGAACGGTACGCTGCGCTACAACGGCGAGCCGACCGGATTCTTCGCCTCGGACGATGAGCGCATCCGCAAGTTCCTGACCGTGTACGACAGCACCGAGTACACCATCTAGCCTGCCGCACTAGCCCTGCCTCAGCGCATGGCGGTGGAGCCCAAAACGGAAGGGTGGGCCGGTTCCCTACGGGGATACCGACCCACCCTTCCGCTATTTTTCGTCCCTGCGGGGCCTGGTTCGCGCCTTAGCGCGGCGGTACTCATCCAGCTGCTCGGGGCTGACCACCTGCAGCTGATCGGTGAGCGGCTCACCCGGTGACCAGCCCTCGTTGTGCACCGCGCTTTCTTTGCGGTTGAAGAAGGTGATGAGGCGCGGGCGGTGCACCTGCAGGCCGCCCGGGGTGGTGGGCAGCTGCCAGTTCCGCGCGTGGGAGAGCACACCCAGTATCAGGCACAGGAGGATGGACAGCGCCATCGCCAGGTTCGGGCGGTGGAAAAGGCCCGTCACGAGGGCCGTCTCCCCGGCGCCGACCAGGGCGACGGTCGCGTACAGGGAGTTACCGCCAAAAATCGCGGGAATACGGTTGACCATGATGTCGCGAATCAGGCCGCCACCCACGGCGGTGGTGATACCCAGGGTAATGGACGGCAGCCAGTGCAGGCCCAGGTTCAGGGACTTGATGGTGCCGGTCGCGGCCCAACACCCCATGCCCACGAAGTCCACGACGAGCAGGGTTCGGGTTGCCCAGCGGGCGCTCAGATCAATGCTGTACGCCAGGATGGACGAGCCGATCGCGCCGATCCAGTAGCCGCCGTCGGTGAGCGCCACGGGCAGGCCCGAGTTCAGCAGCACGTCACGAATCATGCCGCCGCCCATACCGCAGGCAACGGCGAGCAGCAGGAAGCCCACAATGTCGAACCGGAAGGCGCGCGCCACGGCACCGCCGAGCAGGCCGTTGGCGACAACGGCGGCAATGTCGACGATGCGGAATACCTGATCCGGGTCAAAGAACTCATGCATGGGCGTTCTCCTGCGTACGTGATGCGTGTGCTATGGGTGTCGGTAGGGGAAGTGCGCGCAACGGGGGGTCGGGTGACGACGTTATCACCGCATCCGGCTCTGTTTGCCTGTGCGCGTACCTGAATTGGCACCGATTTATTGTAGCCCCGGGTTCGGCAACGCTCCTAGTTGAGAGCGAGTCAAATCGGGGAACGGACCCCAAGCCCCGGGGCCTCGAACGGTTCGGCGGGCGGATGTTTCATTTCCGTGGGGCCCTGCGCGGGCGTACACTGGTTAACCGCCCGTTTTATCCGCCCACGGGTTTTTCTATGCCCTCTTGCGGAGGAACCACCTCGCCGCGAGGGCCACGGGCGGCACCACGCAGACATAATCTCATACAGTATCGCTGAGACGCGAGCATACCCCGCGCCTCAAGAATTAAGGACATATGGCCTCATCTCTAACGAATTCTGAGACGGTTGCTGACGCATCCACCGCCTCGTCCACTTTTCACTCAACCTCTCGGGGCGCAGCAGAGCCCCACACGCCCCACCCCGATAGCTACGGGGCGAAGCGCACCCTCCTGCTGTACATCACCCTCAGCGCTCTCATGGCCTGCACGGCCCTCGCAACGGATATTTTCCTGCCGGGCGTTCCCGAAATCACCGCGGAACTCGGCTCCGGTGAGGAACTCATGATTACCGGCTTCCTGCTGGGTTTCGCGTTGGCTCAGCTGATTCTGGGCCCGGTCAGCGACCGCGTGGGCCGTAAGATTCCGCTGGCTGCGGGCATGATTGTTTTCGCGTTGGGCTCCGCCTGGTGCGCCATCGCCGACACCATGCCGGAGCTCGTCATCGCCCGCGTGCTGCAGGCGGTCGGCGCATGCACCGGCCCCATGCTGGCGCGCGCTATCGTGCGTGACCTTTACGAGGGAACACGCGCCGCGCAGGTGCTCTCCACGCTCATGCTGATTATGGCGCTCGCCCCGATTCTTGGGCCGCTCATGGGTGGCTTCCTGGTGGTTGCGGGCGGCTGGCGCTGGACTTTCTGGGCTATTGCTGCCGTTGCGCTCGTTATATTCGGGCTGATTCTGTTCCTGCCCGAGTCCCTGCCCCCGGCTAAGCGCGATAGCGGCTCGATTCTTTCGGCATTCGTGAACTATCCGGTGCTTTTTAGGAACGGCCCGTTCATGCGTTACGTGCTGTGCGTGTGCTTCTACTACATTTCCATTTACGCGTTTATCACGAACTCTTCAACCGTGTACATCACCCACTTCGGCGTGGACCCGCGCTACTACGGTCTGCTGTTCGGCATGAACATGATTGGCGTGATGAGCCTGACCGCTTTCAATAAGCGGTGGGTGAAGAGCTACAGCCTGCGCGGCATCCTCAAGGTCGCGACCCTGGTCGCTACCGTGGCGGGTGCGGCGCTCGCTACCACCGGCGTGACCGGTGTGGGTGGCCTGCTGGGCGTGGTGGTCACGGTGTTCTTCGTGTTCGGCATGAACGGTGTGGTGGCTGCCTGCACGAATGCCGCGGCGCTGAACTCGGTGGAGCCCGCTGTTGCCGGTACCGCTGCGGCCCTGCTGGGTTCTTTCCAGTACGGTAGCGGCATCATTTCTTCGCTGCTGCTGGCGTTGAGCCCGTTGAATGCGGTGGAGTCCATGGCGGTGATGATGTTTGCCGGCACGGCGCTGTCGGCGCTCATGGTGTGGTTGCCTTCGCGTAGCCGGAACGCTCGCTAAGCTGGGACTAGACGAAATCTGCGTAAGGTGAAAGGAGCCGCCGTGGCGGTATCGCGCGACGAAGTTTTCGGGGTCCTACAGGGGGTTATACCCCATCTGGAGGAGGCGCTTCCCGGCTGGTCGGTGCGCC
Organism: Rothia sp. HMSC068F09; assembly: GCF_001812775.1. Classification (NCBI taxonomy): domain Bacteria; kingdom Bacillati; phylum Actinomycetota; class Actinomycetes; order Micrococcales; family Micrococcaceae; genus Rothia; species Rothia sp. HMSC068F09. The sequence continues at coordinate 128,496 of NZ_KV810409.1, read as the reverse complement.
CCAACATTACGGGGACCGGCGCGGTGGGGCTCTATCTGGACGGTCCCGATCTGCCCCTGGCCGGCGTGAATACCGAGGGTGAGCCGGTCGCCCGACACCTGTGTGGCACGATTCAGACCGCTGACCGCGGCCTGCCGCAGGAGCTGGGGCAGGTGCGTTACCAGTACATCCTGGGCGTGAGCGTGGCCGAGCACGAGAGCGAGTACCCCGACCTGGCCGACCTGGCGAGAGCGGGGGAACCGAGCTGGGTTCCTGCGTTGAAGGCCCTGGGGGCTCTGGTTGAGTGCGAGGGACGCGAGGCGCTGTTCATCAGCCGCGGCGGGTACGTGCCCGGTCGCCGCGCCTTAGGTAAGCGCCGCGTGGCGCTGCGTCGAGAGCTCTTCACCGGTAAGCCCTGGCTGGGTTTGGGCACGATTGACTGGTGCGCGGGCGTGCGCTCGACCCCGGTGTACGCCGAGGACTTGGCGTCTCTGGTTGCCGCGGCGACGCGCCTGGCGAGTAGCTGGGATGCCGCCCTGCGCACTGTCTCTGCGGACAGCCAAAAGTAGTTAAAACAAAGCGGCGCATCCGACCCGGAAAGGGAAGGATGCGCCGCTTCTGTGTAAGCTCTAATGCTTAGTGGGTTTAGCCCAGCGCCTCAGTCAGCTCGAACGAGTTGAGCCGCATGCGATATTGCCTTATCGATAGCATGCAAGGGTGATGCACCCTGCTACCTCTACGGGGGCGTAACCGTAGCGTTTGTAGAGCGCAACAGCGTGTTCAGTAGCAACGTCGGTAGTAATGAGCCGCTGTCGAATGTCTTCTCGGTCAAAGTCATCAATGACACGCTTTAGAAGCGCAGAACCAACACCCTGACGCTGGGTATGCGGATACACCAGAAGATCCTGAATATAGGCGATAGATTGACCGTCCCCGACGGCGCGTACTAGCCCGATGAGCCGTCCCGTTCCTTTAGGCGTTGTCTCTCGTGCCGTGTAGAGATACCGCGACCCTTCGAGCATCGGGATGAGACGTTCAGGTGTTTTGGTATAGGCGCTCCACCCGACAGAATCGTAAAGCTCAGTGAGTTCTTCCACGCTGGGAAGGGGGCTGGTGGAGCCCAAAATACAGTACCGCATACAGGCATTGTATAGCGCCAAATCGAGGGAGCTAGGAAACCGCCGTCCAACGCGTTTTTAGCTACTGCAGGGCATAATCTGTGCATAAAGGAAGCGGCGCATCCGCCCCCGTGTGGGGGAGCGGATGCGCCGCTTCTCATCTCTCCTGCATCGCTGTGGATGCGTCACCGAGGCGGTGCGGAGACGTCACCGGGCCCTGTGTGTGCTCTACCCGGTGCGCGCCTGCGCGGACCTCGTCTCGGTGTACCGGGTTCGATGTGCCGAACCAGGCCGCTGAGGCGGTGGGGTTTTAGCCCAGTGCCTCAGCCAGCTGAATGCCCTGTGCCACGCCGCCGAGGGTTGCGGCAATACGGATCAGGTCGTTGACCTGCTCCTTGGTTGCGCCCTCTTCGCGCAGGGTGTGCTCGTGAGCCTCAACGCAGTGGGAGCAGCCGTTGACTGCGGACACTGCCAGAGCGAACATCTCGAAGTCCAGCTTCTCAATGCCACCGTTCTTGCCGATGATCTGCATACGCAGGTTTGCGCGCTGGTCATCGTATGCACCGTTCAGGAAGCCACGGGTGCGGTAGAAGATGTTGTTCATGCCCATGATGGATGCAGCACCCAGAGCAGCCTCGTAAGCGGTGTCGCTCAGGTGCTCCTTAGCCTCTGCAGCAATCTCAACAACGACGGAGTCAACCTTGGTTGCCGCTGCGGTTGCGAGGATTGCGCCCCAGAGCTGCTGCTCGGTGAGGGAGGTGATGCGGGGCAGAGAGGACAGGTTGAGGTTCATGTCCTTCGCGTAGGAAGGCAGAGCCGAACGCAGGTTATCGATGCTCATGGATTACTTCATCTCCTTGAATGCGTCGATGGTTGCTGCACCCTTCTTCCAGTTGCATGCGCACAGCTCGTCGGACTGCAGGGCGTCCAGCTGGCGGAGCACCTCGTCGGTGTTACGGCCGACGGAATCAGCGGTAATGGAGACCGACTGGATGGTGTTGTGGGGGTCGATGATGAAGGTTGCACGGTCTGCAACGCCGTCCTTGTTCAGGATGCCCAGTGCGCTAACCAGCTCACGCTTGAGGTCGGATGCCATGACGATGGGCAGGTCCAGGAGCTCTTCGTGGGAGCGGCGCCATGCGTAGTGGGTGTACTCGTTGTCAACGGAAACACCGACCACCTGGGTGTCGCGTGCCTCGAACTCGTCAGCGAGCTTGCCGAATGCGGCAATCTCGGTGGGGCAAACGAAGGTGAAGTCCTTCGGCCAGAAGAAGACGACGCGCCAGGTGCCTTCGTCCAGACCCTCGGAGGAGACGGTGGTGAAGTAGTCTTCGGGCTTGGTTGCTTCGATGTCAGCCAGCTTGCCGGGGACAACGCCGGTGAGCTCGTATGCGGGGAACTGGTCGCCGATGGTCAGAACTGCCATGGTGTTCTTCTTTCTGTTTCGTGCCGCGCGGATTCGTTGCGCGGCGCTTGTTCTAAGTGGTGCCCAATGGGCGGGCTCGATAAATATTTTATTATGAATAATTCATAATAATCAAGTGGCCTTGGATTAAAACCCGAAGGTTTAAGTATGATATGCATCACCAAACATTCCGGGGCGTTCAAAAATCTTCCCCCGTGCAAATATCCATGCGCAAATCCCACCTACAAACCCCAGGGGTTAAGCTCGAATCATGACCCCCGAACACAATGACTTCTTAGAACACAGTGACTTCTTAGAACACAGCGAATATGTAGAGCCCAACCAGCCCGAACTCATTACCGAACGCCTCACCCTGCGCCACCTACGCGAAGCGGACATCCCCGACATCGTGGAATCCTGCCGCGACGAAGAAACCCTCCGCTACACCCGCATTCCCTTGAACTACACGCGCGCTGACGCCGAGGACTACCTGCTCACCACCATCCGACAGATTGCCGCCGGGCAGATTCAGCGTTGGGCGATTGACGCCTCCGGCGTGTTTGCCGGAACCATTGAATTGCGCTTGGCTGACGGTACCCCCGAAAGCCCCGGAACCCGCGCCGAACTGGGGTTCTACACCGCCCCGAAAGCGCGCGGCAGGGGCTACATGACCGAGGCACTGCGAGCCGTCCTCGGCTACGCCTTCGACCCGCTCGGACTGGGCCTCGAACGCGTGCGCTGGACCGCCCTGGCGGGTAACGAGCCCTCAGAGCGTGTGGCGGTCAAGGCGGGTTTCACCGGCATCTACGACGATATTGACCCAAACTCCGGCCGCCCCGACGAGAACGGCCACCCGGTGCAGCACCGGGTGCGCCGCGCCGATATGACCCGCGCTCAGTTCGCGGCACTCTGGGCGGACCCGCGGGGTTAACCCGCGCACAGCATAGGGGCGCGCCGGGTGCTTCCTCGTAGTGAGGAGAGCATCCGGCGCGCCCTAAATAAAGACTGGGGAGGCTACCTGATGCCGAAGCCGCGGAACGAGCCGGACGGCTCCTCCCACCCGACGAGAACCTCATCCACGCGGCCCGCGGTATCGTCGCCGCGCAGAATATCCACCAGGCGAGCGCAGGAGGCGGCCGTCCCCTCCGCAATCACCTTGACGCGCCCGTCGTCGAGGTTCTCGGCGTACCCGGTCAGGCCCAGCGGCTTGGCGGTGCCGGCGCACCACCAGCGGAAGCCCACGCCCTGCACCTTGCCGCTCACGAAAGCGACGAGGCGGATTTCGGCGGGCTCTGCCGGGGTTCGGTCGGTAAAGAAGTCAAAGAAACCCATGGGTCCTCCCGGGGTCGTCTTATTGGGGTGGTCAGATGGGGCGCGCCAGCATTGGCGGCTCCCGGATTAGCTTTATAGCTTCAGTCTAGAGGGTTCAGAGTGCTTCGGGGGGGGCATCAGGGCGCCTGTTGCCCGGTTGCCGCGCGCACGCGCCGGTCAGCGGCTGCTGAGCGCTGATTAGGGTAGAGCAACCGGAGCCGCGCCCACAAGGGGAGTAAGATGGGGTGATATTTATCAGCGGCAACGCTGAACACACAGACTGTACCCGCAACGCTCATCCGCTGGAGGATCATTGAGTTCACGCCCCAAGAAAGCGCCTCTCGTCGGTAACCCGGCGAAGACACCCTACAAGCCCTGGCCTGCTCTCTGGTCCCTGGTTGTTGGCTTCTTCATGATCCTGGTGGATGGCAATATCGTCACCATCGCCCTGCCGCACATGCTGCAGGATCTGGATGCATCCCTGTCGGCGGGTATGTGGGTGACGAGCGCCTACCTGCTGGCGTATGCGGTGCCGCTGCTCATTACCGGCCGTATGGGTGACCGCTTCGGGCAGAAGAACCTGTACATAATCGGTATGGGCATCTTTACGCTTGCCTCCCTGTGGTGTGGTCTGGCGCCGAACGTTGAGTCGCTGATTACCGCCCGTGTGGTGCAGGGCCTGGGCGCGTCGCTGATGACCCCGCAGACCATGTCTCTGATTACGCTGATGTTCCCGCCGAATGCGCGTGGTGTTGCCATGAGCATTTGGGGTGCGACTGCGGGTATCGCCTCGCTGGTCGGCCCGATTCTGGGCGGCGTGCTGGTAGACACCCTCAGCTGGGGCTGGATTTTCTTCATCAACATTCCGGTCGGCCTGGTCGGCCTGTTCTTGGCGTGGCGTAACGTGCCGGTGTTCGAGCAGAAGAAGCACAGCTTCGACTGGTTGGGTGTGGTGCTTTCGGCGGTCGGTCTGTTTCTGCTGGTTTTCGGTATTCAGGAAGGCGCCACCTACGACTGGGGCACCATCACTGACTCGTTTATGGGTACCGGTGTTCCGGTGAGCGTGTGGGGCCTGATTATTGCCGGCATTCTGGTGCTGGGCCTGTTCATCGGGTGGCAGGCCATTAACCCGCGTGAGCCGCTGGTTCCGCTGAGCCTGTTCAGTGACCGTAACTTCTCCGTATCGAATGTGGCTATCTCGGCTATGGGCGTGGTCGCTATCAGCATGGCGTTCCCGCTGACCCTGTACCTGCAGCAAGTGGAGGGCCTGGACCCGACCCAGGCTGCGCTGATGACCGCCCCGATGGCGTTGTTCTCGGGCGCGTTGGCGCCGGTGGTGGGTGCGCGTCTGAACCGTAACGACCCGAAGTGGATTGCGGTAATTGGTTTTACGCTGATGGTTGTTGGTTTTGCTCTGCTCCGCCCGACGATGGTTGCGGACGGCAACCTGTGGCTGATGGTTGGCCCGATGATTATTCTGGGCGCGGCGAACTCCTGCATTTGGGGTCCGCTGTCGGTGTCGGCGACCCGTAACCTGCCGCCGCAGCGTGCCGGTGCCGGTTCGGGCGTGTATAACGAGACCCGCCAGATGGCGTCGGTGCTGGGTTCGGCTGCGATTACGACCATCATGGCTTCTGCGATTACCTCGCACCTGTCCGCGTTGGGCCCGGCTGCCGCAGCGGGCGGTGGCTCTCACGACGGTGCTGCTGGAGGCGTGCTTCCGCAGATTCTACGTGAACCCTACGCGGTGGCAATGGCTGATTCCATGATGCTTCCGCTGGTCGCCGCGGCGGTGGGCGCCGTCGTGTGTCTGTTCTACGCCTCCATGAAGACCTCCGAGGCGAGGGGCACCGCACAGAACGCTGCACAGAACGCTGAGGCAGAGCCTGAGTCAGAAAATACTAAATAGAAGGCTTATCAAAACGTTTTACGTCATAAACGGTGCATAACCTGAGATACGGTGCGAATACCGGGACAAACTAGATGCACTCTGTGTATGATGAGGCGGGTCACCGTCGAACAGAAGAGAACCAAGAACGGCTCCTTTTCCTCCATCGGAGGGTTCGGCAGTGACCCGCTGTCTTTTAAATGCCGCGCTCACTCGCGGCACACCGGCTACATGCCGGCGGCAGCGACACACATATGACCACTGAACCACGCGGTAGCCGCCTGACACTTCTACTCACCATAGAACCGGACCCGTACAACCCATACCGTGCGCAATGCCAGATGATGCAACCTCCCGCGTGGTCAAGATACGAAGAGAGATACTTTATGGCTTTCTCCCTGTCCCCCCGCCTGGTGCGTACCGCGCTCGCTTCGGCGGCCCTGCTGGTACTCGGCACGGTCGCGGCGCCCGCGGCTAACGCCTACAACCCCGACATCGACGGTGACGGCATCCCCAACACCTGGGAGATGAAGGGTTACGACGGCGACGGCGACGGCAAGATCGACGTGGACTACCCCGCGATGGGCGCCAATCCGCTGAAGAAGGACATCTTCGTCGAGATGGACTACATG
>NZ_KV810409.1:116290-122063 GCF_001812775.1 Rothia sp. HMSC068F09 | reverse complement strand
GTCGAGATGGACTACATGCCCGGCCTGCTCGCTAGCGAAGAAGAGCTCGACCGCATCACCGAATCCTTCGCCCAGCTTCCCCTCCGCAACCCGAACGGCACCACCGGCATCAACATCCACCTGGAGAAAGAGAGATGGCTAAAATCCCCACCTTGAGTTTGGTATTTTTGCCATTGTCTTCCTTGATTTGTTCAAGATCTTGAGCCAAAATCCTCACTTCCTCTTTCTAAAATCTAGTTTTTAAAAAAATAGGCTATCTACCAGAAGTAGATAGCCTATTTTTTATGAGATGCTTGGGTGCTTACGCTTTCAATTTGTCAAACTTTGCTTTGACATTCGCCTTGAATTCTTCAAGCTTAGCCTTGCGTTCGGCTTTACGTTCAGCCTTCATCTGTGCACGCGCCTGGTTGTAGAGGTCTTCTTGGACTTGCAGAGCTGCTTCGATTTCGGCTACGACGGTTGCTACATCCCAACGCACGATTTGGGTGTCGTACTTGGTGAAGTAAGCATCGATGACTGCTTCGTTGTCTTCTTGCACCAAGGCAACAACGGCTGTTTCACCGTTAGTCAATTTTTGAGAAACAACGTCAATCAGGCCAGCTTCTGCCGTATCAACGGTAGCACCAGCAACCAAACCATTGAGGCTACCAATACCATAACCAAACAAGACGCCGATAGGACCACCCAAAAGCCCGATAACTGCACCGAGCAAGCCACCTTCTAGGGTTGCATCCGTCGTTGAATCTTCAAAATCATAGCGTTCTTTTTCAACGATATGACCGTTTTCATTTTTGACCAGGGCGATTTGAGCAACCTTGGTCGTCTGAGTTTGGCGGAAAGCCTTCAAATCTGCAAAGGACTGATAAGCTTCGCTTTCGGTGTTAAAGACTGAAATTACTAGGTTTTCCATAGTTGGTACCTCGTTCCTAAAGACTATATATACATTGTAATACAGTTCTCTTTTTTGGGAACTACTTTTTGCGACAATTTACCTCGGCGGCAGCCGGTAGGCTGAGTCCTAAAGCAAAGGGGCCCGGCATCCAATATGGATGCCGGGCCCCTTTCTGCCTACTGTGGCGGCCGCGCTATCGGGTAATGGTTGCGGAGGCGCTTGCACCCGCCAGATCCCGGTAGGTGTACTCGCCGTCATCGGTCAGCTGCATCGCAACGGTGCCGCTGGTGAGCTGAACGGTCGTGGTCAGGGTGTAGCTGGAGGTCACCTCGGTGAAGTACACCGGAACCTGCGAGGCCAGCACCTGTGCGTAGCGCACGGGGCCGTTGGCGGTCGCGGTCAGGAAGTCCGAGGTGCGGATATCCAGCACGCCGGTCCAGGTGTTGCCCTCGATGACCGGCTCGTAGAACTTCGCCGCGTAGGCCACGCCGTTGAAGGCGCTCACTGCCGGGTTATTGGTCTTGGCGCCGCCCTCGCTCTTGGCCAGCGCGGCCACCTCGGCGTCGTTGTCGGTGTCCCACAGCAGCGGCGCGGTGACGTCTTCGGCGGTGGGGAAAGTGAACTCGAAGGTCACCTGCAGGTGCGCCGAGCCGTACAGGTAGGTGCTGCCCTGGAACTCGCCCTTGGAATTGATGGGGGCGGAAATCCACAGGCCGGCACCGCCGTACAGGCCCGCACCGACGCTACCGCCGGGGGTGAAGGTGCCGCCGCCTGCGCTCTTCGGGCTCGTGGAGGTTGCGGTCACGTTGGGCACCTGCACGGTGTAGGAGTCCAGGCCGTAGCGGGTGTCGAAATCGTTGGAGGGGTTGGAGTTGAAGGCCTGGGTGAAGACACCGAACTTCAGGGTCGGGGTCTCCGGCACGTCGGTGGAGGCCGCGTAGGCGGGTACGGTTGCGGCGGTTGCGACGACCGGGGCGCTCCAGAGAGCACCCTTGACGAGGGAGCGGCGGTTTACGCCGCGCTTGCCGGAAGCGGGGGTGCTGTGACTGGTCTGCTGTTGAGACATGTAATTATTCTTTCTTCCACGGGTGAATACGGTGATGCACGTGATACGAATTACTGATACTGTAGTGTAATTCAGCTCAACTTCAAAATTGTCTCAACTTTAAAGCAGGTTTTCTGCAATCTTCGGCTAAAGCTCACGAAGTGATGCGGCGGTAGCTCACGAGGCGCCCCGTCGGCCTGCAAACGACTCGCTACCCGCACGGGTACGAACACCGAAGAACGAACACTGCCGTCCATCCCGCGTGCCCGTCACGGGTATCGCATCCTCACACCATCACACATCAAAGGACAGATTCATGGCCTCTCTGAAGCGCGCACGTATCGCGTTTGCCTCCCTGGCGGTCCTCTGCCTGGGCGCGGTCGCCGCCCCGGCAGCCAACGCCTACAACCCCGACATCGACGGTGACGGCATCCCCAACACCTGGGAGATGAAGGGTTACGACGCCGATGGCGACGGCAAGATCGACGTCGACTTCCCCGCACTGGGCGCCGACCCCAACCACAAGGACATCTTCGTCGAGATGGACTACATGCCCGGCCTGCTCCCCAGCGAAGAGGAGCTGGACCGCATCACCAAGATTTACGCCGACCTGCCCATGCGCAACCCCGACGGCACCACCGGCGTGAACATTCACCTGGACGCCGGTAGCGCCCGCAGCGCCAAGTACAACCTCGGCGGCGGCAACGAAATCACCCACCAGGAGCTCGACAGCGAGTTCAACGCACTCAACAGGATTAAGGCCTCCGAAGGTAAGTTCAACCCCGCCCGTGAAGGCACCTTCCACTACGTCATCTGGGGCGACTACTACGACAACAGCACCTCCTCCGGCATCGCTAACTTCGGTGGCCGTAACCTCATGGTCACCGTGGGCCCGCACTTCTGGGGTAAGGCAACCAGCGATATCCGCGTGGCGGTGTTCGTGCACGAGCTCGGCCACAACCTGGCGCTGAGCCACGGCGGCTGGGACGAGATCAACTACAAGCCCAACTACCTGAGCGTCATGAACTACCAGTACACCCTCACCGGCGTGCCCATGGCCGACGGTAGCCGCTACTTTGGCTACTCCACCGCCGAGTACCGCATGCTGAACGAGGCGAAGCTCTACGAGGCGCGCGGCTTCGGTCCCCGCGCGGCCGGCTTCCTGTACAAGGGCAAGCCCGCTGACGGTCCCATCGACTTCAACGGTAACGGCAAGATTGATGCCGAGCCGGTCTCGGTGGACCTGAACGGTGACGGCATGATCTCGAACCTGGGCGCGGCGAACGACCTGAAGATGATCCGCTTCCAGGCGACCGAGCACCCCGAGCTCGAGAAGGGCCCCAAGCAGATTGAGCCGAGCGGTATTACCGCCGAGTACGCTCGTTCCCTGGGCCTGATTAACTAGGCGGTCGCCGGGGCGAAAGGCCTCGTCAGTACCGTTAAACAACAGGGTGCGGATACCGAACGATGATTCGGTATCCGCACCCTTGTTATGTATCGCGACTCCTATGCAGGGGCCGCGCCGGGGCTGTGCCGGAGTCTTGCCGAGGCAAACCGCCGGGGAGCCCAAGCAGGGAGGCTAGGCCGCCTCGCGCTCCTCTTCTCGCTGCACGCGGCCGGTCTCCACCAGCACCTGCGCGATGTGGCCCAGCGCCTCCTCGTTCTGCAGCGAGGAAACGTCACCCAGGGGGCGGCCCTGGTACAGCTCACCGAGCAGGCGGCGGGTAATCTTACCCGAACGGGTCTTCGGGATATCGGCAACCGCCACAACGTCCTTGGGCTTAGCGATCGGGCCGATGTGCTCACGCACGTGAGCCGTCAGAGCCGCCTTCAGCTCGTCCTCGGTCAGGGCCTTGCCCTCGTCGGTGAGCGTCACGTAAGCGACCGCCTGGTGGCCGGTCAGGTCGTCCTCCACAGGGCAGACGCCGGCCTCCACCACAGCCGGGTGGGTGACCAGGGCCGACTCAATCTCAATCGTGGACAGGCGGTGACCCGAAATGTTGATCACGTCGTCGATACGGCCGAGGATGTACACGTTGCCTTCCTCGTCTTCCTTTGCGCCGTCACCGGCCAGGAACCAGCCGCGCTCGCCGTAGTGGCGCCAGTAGGAGTCCAGGAATCGCTGCGGGTTCTGCCACACGGTGCGGGCCATGGAGGGGCCAATCTTATCGACCACGATGAAGCCCTGCCTACCCGGCTCCACCGGGTTGCCGTGCTCATCCACCACGCGGGTGGACACGCCCGGAACGGCGCGGGTAGCGCAACCGGGCAGGGGGGTGCAGTGCGGGGTGCCCACCGGGTAGGTGCCCTCGGGGGCGAAGGCCGGGTCGTGCGGGCGCGGGGAGCACACGGTCGAACCGGTCTCGGACTGCCACCAGGTGTCGATGAAGGATGCGGTGCCGCCACCCACGTGCTTGCGCAGCCAGCGCCACGCCTCCGGGTTGATGGACTCACCCACCGAACCGAGCAGGCGCACGGTCGAGAAGTCGTACTTGCCGGGCTCGGGGCCGTCGGGGAACGCGCCCATGAGGGAACGAATCAGGGTGGGGGCGGTGTAGTAGTTGGTCACGCCGTAACGTTCGATGACCTCGAAGTGGCGACCGTAGTGCGGGGTGTTCGGGGTGCCCTCGTAAATCACCTCGGATACGCCGTTAACCAGCGGGCCGTAGATTTCGTAGGTGTGCGCGGTCACCCAAGCGAGGTCGGCGGTGCACCAGTGAACGGTGGATTCAACCTTCTCGGGGTCGTTGACGGCCGACAGCTCGTCGGGGCGCAGCACGCCGTTCTCATCCACGTAATCCGGCAGCAGATCGTAGAGCAGAGCGTGGGTGTACGCGGTCTGCACCAGGTATCCAGCCATGGTGTGCACCAGGCCCTTGGGCTTGCCGGTCGTGCCGGAGGTGTAGATGATAAACAGCGGATCCTCTGCGTCGTGCAGCTCGTAGGCGTGGGTGTCGGGCTGGTCGTCCACCAGGTCGTGGTACCAGACGTCGCGACCCTCGGTCCAGGGAACCTCAGCGTGCGCTACGGGGTCGGAGGCGCTGGTGCGGTCCACCACGATGACATGCTCGATGTTGTTCTCACCCGAGCATGCCTCGTCGGCGTTGACCTTCACGGGAACAACCTTGCCGCGGCGGTTCTGGCCGTCGGTGGTGACGAGCACCTTCGCACCGGTGTCTTCCACACGGAACTTCAGTGCCTCGGCGGAGAAACCGCCGAACACGAGGGAGTGGATCGCGCCAATACGCGCGCAGGCCAGGGTGAAGATAATGGTTTCGGGAATGACGGGCAGGTAGATGACCACGCGGTCACCCTTGCGCACGCCCAGGGACAGCAGACCGTTGGCGGCCTTCGCGATGCGGCGCTGCAGCTCGGCGTAGGTGATGGCCTCGCGGTCGCCGGGCTCACCCTCGAAGTAGAGGGCGACCTTGTCGCCGCGGCCCGCCTCCACGTGGCGGTCCACGCAGTTGTAGGCGACGTTGAGCTTGCCGCCCTCGAACCACTTAATCTCGGGAACAGTGAACTGCTCGATGCCCTCCTCGTCGAAGCCGAGGGACTTCGGCTTCTCGAAGCGGTGCGCGGTGTGCCAGGGCTCAGCCCAGGTGAGTCGCTGCGCCTGCTTCTCCCAGAACGCGACGCGTGCCTCGTCAGATTCGAGCGCGGGGTTCGGGGTGGGGTTCAGCGGGTCGGTGAACGAAAAGGGGGTGGGCAGTCCCATATCTCTCCCATCGGTAGCTGGCATTAGCACCCTTGCTCGCGCTGCCTACTCGTGTGTGCGGATGCGCGAGGGGGTTGCTGCGACGTCATGGAGCCAGGTCTCTCGGTCGCTCTGGATG
>NZ_KV810409.1:70879-116190 GCF_001812775.1 Rothia sp. HMSC068F09 | reverse complement strand
CAGGTCTCTCGGTCGCTCTGGATGGTTTGCCTTCTTAGTAAAGCGCGCCGCGGGGCCCGATGCAAAGGTTCCCGTCATAAAAGGCACACTGTGTAGCGCTTCGTAATATAACGACACATTAAGAACCCCGCCCCGCGCTCACTACTGTGGGGCGCGGGGCGGGGCACATCATCATCATTCAGTAGGCGACAGGTTTCCCCGCCGACTTCTTTTTCCGGCGCATCACGATGACTGACGCGCGGACATCTCTCCTGAAAACTCAGCGTGTGCTGAGCGTTGTGTTTAGCTGCCGGTGGCGCTAGTTACTGGGATACTTTGCCTTGACCCAGCGCTCAAACAGGCCGACGAGGGCGTCCGTAATCTTGCCCAGGATGGCCAGCGCCACGATGGCGAGCAGCAGGCGGTCGGTGCGGCCGTTGTTCTGCGAGTCGGTCAGCAGGTAACCCAGGCCCATGGAGGCGCCCAGCAGCTCGGCGGCGACCAGGAACAGCCACGCCTGAGCGAGCGCGAGGCGCAGACCCGAGATGACGGCGGGCAGAACCGCGGGAAGCTGAACCGTGGTGAACAGGCGCAGGCCCTTCAGGCCGAAGGCGCGGGCCATCTCCACGAGCTTGGGGTCCACGTGGGCGAGGGCTGCGGAAACCGTGGTGTACACGGGGAAGAACGCGCCGATGGCCACGAGGGTCACCTTCGAGTTCTCGCCGATGCCAATCCACAGCAGAAGCAGCGGGACCCACGCGAGCGAGGGGACCGCGCGCAGAGCGCCGATGGTCGGGGCGACGAACACGCGCACCGGGGCTGACAAGCCAATCAGTGATCCCAGCACCAGGCCGAGTACCGCGCCGATGCCGAAGCCAATCAGCACGCGCTGGGTCGAAATCGCGACGTGCTTGGCCAGCTCACCGCGCTGCGCCAGCTCGATACCGGCGCCCACCACACGGTCGGGGGAGGGCAGCTGGACCTGCGTGAACACGCCGTTGGTGCTCAGAATATACCAGAGCGCAATGAGCGCCAGGGGCAGGATCAGGCCCAGGTACTGCTTGCCGGCGAAGGGGTTCGAGGGAAGCTTCGGCGTCGGGAGCTTGGCCGCGCTCTCCTGCGCGGGGGCAATGGTTGCGGCGGTCATTACTTCTCCACCGCCTTGGCAATCTTCTCGACTGCGGCGCTGTCAGCCTTCTTCGCGAACTGGTCGTCCACGATGCTGTTCAGGGCCTTGTCCACGTCGGACTGGGAGGGGACGTCGCCGGACTCGACCAGAATCGGGCCAACGCCCTTGAGTACCTCAACCTGCTTGGCGCCCGGAACCGGGTCGATGTCCAGGTGGGTGCGGTCCATGACGACCTGGGCGGTCTCGTGCTTAATGCCGGACTCTTCCTCCACGATCTTCACGGCCTCTTCGGGGTTCTTCTTGGCCCAGGCGCGAGCGTACTCGTACACGTCCACGATGACCTGCGCGGCGGTCGGGTTGGACTGAATGAACTTCTCGGTGGCGTTCAGGAAGCCGTAGGTGTTGAAGTCCAGGTTGCGGTAGAAGAGCACGTCGCCGCTCTCCACCTCGGCGGCAGCCATGATCGGGTCCAGACCGCTCCACGCGTTGACCTGGCCGTTGTCCAGGGCGGTGCGGCCGTCGGCGTGCTGCAGGTTCTGAATGTTCACGTCGGAGGCGGAAACGCCGGCCTGCTTGAGGGCCTGCAGGAGCAGGAAGTAGGGGTCGGTACCCTTGGTGACGGCCACGCTCTTACCCTTCAGGTCGGTGACCTTGGTGATGCCCGAGTCCTTGCGGGTGACGAGCGCCGACCACTCGGGCTGCGAGTAGAGGCTGATGACCTTGATGGGGGAGCCGTTCGCACGGGCCAGCAGCGCCGCCGAGCCCGCGGTGGAGCCGACGTCGATGTTGCCGCTGCGCAGCGCCTCGTTGGCCTTGTTCGAGCCGGCGGACTTGACCCACTCAACCTTCTTGCCCTCGGCGGACAGGGCGGTCTCGAGCCAGCCCTTCTTGCGGATAATCAGCGAGAGTGGGTTGTAGGTGGCGTAGTCAATGGTCACGGTGTCCTTGCCGCCGCCGGCCGCACCGGAGGCGTTGGAGGAGCCGGAACCCTCACCGGCGCAACCGCTGAGCAGGGTTGCGAAGGCGGCGGCTGCGGCCAGGGACTTGAGGGCGGTACGGCGAGACGGGGAGAAAGTCATGATGGTTCTTTTCGCTTCTGAAGATGATGATGTGATGAGATGGGGAGCGCGGCCCGCAGGGTATAGCTAATTGGCTATATACCCTAGACAGCGCTAATACCGAGAGGGCTTGGGGCGGCTTAGACCGTGGTTTCCTCCACGCCGAGCTCGGCGAGCAGTTCGCTACGCAACGCGGTGATTTCTGCATCCGCGCGGTCGCGGGGGTGGGCACGGTCAACGGTCACGATGCGCTGGATGGTCGCGGGGCCCTCCGGGGTGTCCTTGCCGAGCACGATGACCCGGTCGGAGAGGTAGAGCGCCTCCTCCACGTCGTGGGTGACCAGCAGGATCGTGGTCGGATCCTGGCGGTGCACGTCCAGCAGCAGGTCCTGCATGTTGATGCGGGTCAGCGCGTCGAGGGCTCCGAAGGGCTCGTCGAGCAGCAGCACGCCGGGGGTGCGGGCGAGCGCTCGGGCCAGGGAGACGCGCTGCGCCATGCCGCCCGAAATTTCCTTGGGACGGTGGTCGGCGTACTCGCTCAGGCCGACCAGGCTCAGCAGGCGGGTCACGGTCGCCTCGCCCTCGGCCTTCTTGGTGCCCTGCGGCAGGCCGAGCGCCACGTTGTCGGCGACGGTGCGCCAGGGGAGCAGGCGCGGTTCCTGGAAACCAATGGCCACGCGGGGGTCGAGTCCGGTCACGGCCTTCTCACCGATGCGCACGGTGCCGGCGGTAATGCGGTTCAGGCCGGCCGCGGCGCGCAGGAGGGTGGACTTGCCGCATCCCGAGGAGCCAATCACCGAGATGATTTCGCCGGGTTCGGCGGTGAAGGTGACCTCGCGCAGAACCTCGTGGGTTCCACCGGGTACCGCAAAGGACTGGCCAACGGCATCGAAGACGAGGGGCACTGCGGCGCTGGATACGGCGTGCCGGTTCGCTGAGGATTCGGATGCGCCGGGAGTTACTGCACTGTTGAGTGTCATAGTCACTTCCATCGTTCCTGGCGTTAGCACCGGGGCGGAAGAGTCCGTGCCGGTTGCTGCGACGTCGTGGAGCCAGGTCTCTCGGTCGCTCTGGATGGTTTGCTCTACTCACCCTATGGGCTGTGCCACGCCTCAATCAACCCTGCGGGCGCGTATGAATTTCTATGACTCTTTATTTCGCATTTATCACGAAATATTTCGGTCCCACGTCACAAAAAGATTTTTTCGTCACAAACGTGACCTCCCTCCCGCGCGCCCCGTACACTCAAACCACGAGATCATGAGTCCCGGCGCTAAGCTCTGGCTAGCCGGGCGGCAACCCTCTCCCGTAGCGGGGTGCCCCAGATGATGATCTGGCCTCAACGTAACGAGGCAAGTACGGCGCGAACGCGCCACCTGCACGAAGGCCACCACCGAACGCAGAAGGCATCAGGAGGCGGCGCGCGGGGTGCAGGGTACAACCCGATCGTCCCCGATCATTCGCGAAAGGAAAATCGATGGCTGAGCAGAAGAAGCGCATCGTAGTCAACGCATTCGAGATGACCTGCATCGGTCACCAGAGCTTCGACCTCTGGCGTCACCCCCGCTCCCGTGCAACCGAGTACAACACCATCAAGTACTGGACTGACCTGGCTAAGACCCTTGAGCGCGGCCTGTTCGACGCCGTGTTCATCGCTGACGTGGTCGGTATCTACGACGTGTACAAGAACTCTGCCGCTCCCGCTATCGAGGGTGCTGCTCAGGTTCCCGTGAATGACCCCGCAACCCAGATTTCTGCAATGGCCGCCGTGACCGAGCACCTCGGCTTCGGCGTGACCGCTGCCGCTACTTTCGAGCAGCCCTACACCCTGGCTCGCCGCTACGCCTCCCTCGACCACCTGACCGAGGGCCGCGTCGGCTTCAACGTGGTGACCTCCTACCTGCCCTCGGCTGCTGAGAACCAGGGCCTGCCCACCCAGATTCCGCACGACGAGCGCTACGAGATTGCCGATGAGTTCCTGGACGTCTGCTACAAGCTGTGGGAAGGCTCCTGGGAGGACGGCGCAGTCGTCAAGGACCGCGAGCGCGGCATCTACGCTGACCCCTCCAAGGTTCACCCGATTGGCCACAAGGGCAAGTACTTCTCCGTGCCCGGCATCTCCCTGACCGAGCCGAGCCCGCAGCGCACCCCCGTGATCTTCCAGGCTGGTGCATCCAGCCGCGGCCAGAAGTTCTCCGGTAAGCACGCCGAGGCTGTGTTCATCAGCGCCCTGCGCCCGGACCTGACCCGCGTTGTGACCGACCGTATTCGCGCCGCTGTCGAGGAGCAGGGCCGTAGCCGCGACGACGTGAAGATCCTGGCAATGCTCTCGGTCATCGTGGATGAGACCGAAGAGAAGGCAAAGGCAAAGTACGAGGATTACAAGAAGTACGTGAACCTCGACTCTGCACAGGCTATTGTCGGCGGCTGGTCCGGTGTTGACCTGTCCCAGTTCGACGAGGACGAGGTCCTGAACTACGTGCAGACCGAGTCGATTCAGTCCTTCCTGACCCCCTTCACCCTGCAGGCGAAAGACAAGAAGTGGACCCGCAAGGACATCGCTGAGCACACCACCCTCGGCGGCATGGGCGAGGTCATTGTTGGTGACCCGGTTCAGGTTGCTGACGAGCTGGAGCGTTGGATCGACGAGGGCGGCCTGGACGGCATCAACCTGGCGTACCACGTCTCCCCGGGTTCCTTCGAGGACTTCATCGAGTACGTTGTTCCCGAGCTGCAGAAGCGCGGCCGCTACCGCACCGAGTACGAGGGCAACACCCTGCGCGAGAACATCTTCGGCAAGGGCCACACCAAGGTCGCTGACTCCCACCCGGCCGCTAAGTACCGCGGCGCATACGTGGGCAAGCCTTCGGCTGCCGACACCCCGGCTCGCGCAATCGCTGAATAAGCGGTGCCGTTGATGCGTACCGTGTAGGTTCGCTCAAACTTAACGATTGAAAACAAGAACGCCCGTTCTGCTGAGGACTGTGTCCCCGGCGGAACGGGCGTTTCCTTGCGTTGTGCTTTCTCTATGCTGTGCCTTCTTGACGCGGGGCTTTCTCTATGCGGCGCGTTCCCTATACTGGTTGGCATGACTGAACTGAATCATGATGACCGCTGCCTCTGCTCGAGCGGCGAGGTATACGGCGCCTGCTGCGGCAGGTTCCTGGGCGAGTTTGCCGCCTCCGGCACGCTGACTGCCCCCGCGCCGGAGCAGCTGATGCGCTCGCGTTTTACCGCCTTTGCGACTGGCGACGCGGCGTACCTGTTGGCGAGCTGGCATCCGAGTACTCGCCCGGCGACGCTGGATTTGGAGGATGATATCCGCTGGTACCGCCTGGATATTCTGGGCGCTTCGGGTGGCCCGTTTGATGCGTCCGGTACGGTGGAGTTTATCGCCTACTACCGGTCGGTGCCGGGCACCCCTGCGGAGGAGCGGGTGAAGGGCAGCATGCACGAGCTGTCGCGCTTTGAGAAGGTGGGCGGCGCCTGGTTCTATGTGGACGGTGACGTCCGCTAGCTTTCCCGCCCTCGCCTCCTGTGGGGCAGGCGCATAAAGAAATGGCAGAATCATTTCGAAACCGGAACGATTCTGCCATTCTTCGTATATGCCCCTCAAAGAGGCGGTTATCGGGAGTTAGCGGACTTAGTGGGTCCAGCCGTTAATGATGCCCATACCGAAGTAAATCACGAACACTGCGGAGACCAGGTACATCAGCCAGTGCACATCCTTGCCACGGCCCTGCACCAGACGAATGAAGGTGTAGGACACGAAGCCTGCGCCAATACCGTTCGCAATCGAGTACGACAGCGGCATGAAAATAATGGTCAAGAACGCCGGAATGCCCAGACCCCAGTCGGTCCAGTCAATGTTCACGGCCTGGCGAATCATCAGGAAGCCGACCACAACCAGAGCCGGAGCGACCGCCTCGAAGGGAACGATGGTGACCAGCGGCGAGATGAAAATCGCCAGCAGGAACAGCACACCGGTCACAATGTTCGCGAAACCGGTGCGTGCGCCCGCACCAATACCGGTAGCGGACTCAACGAAAATCTGGTTCGCCGAACCGGAGGCGCCACCACCGACAACGGAACCGAAAGCGTCCACGAGCAGGACCTTGTCGATGTCCTCAACCTTGCCGTCCTTCATGGTGCCGGCCTCGGCGGCAAGACCCACCGAAACGCCCATCGCGTCGAAGAACACGGACAGCAGAATGGTGAACACCAGCAGCGACGCGGCCAGCGGGCCAATGTGGGAGAACGCGCCGAACAGGTCGGCGGAACCGATGAGGGAGAAGTTCGGGGTGGTGAACTTCAGGTCAGCCAGGGAAGGCACGTTCAGGGACCAGCCGGTCGCAGCCTTCTTCACGGAACCGGAGGGGACGACCGCCTCCAGAATCAGGGACAGCGCGGTGGAGGCGAGCACGCCCCACAGGATTGCGCCCTTCACGTTGCGGATGAACAGGGCGATGGTCAGGAACAGGCCGAAGAGGAAGACGAGGGTGGGCCAGCCGAGCAGGTGGCCGCCAACGCCGAGGCTCACCGGAACGGTGGAGCCGGCGGCGTCGGTCATGCGGCGGATAATGCCGGAGTCGACCAGACCGATAAAGGAAATGAAGAAGCCGATACCGACCACGATCGCGGTCTTGAGCGATTCGGGGACCGCCTCGAACACCGCGGTGCGGAAGCCGGTGAGCACCAGAACGGTCATGATCAGACCGGCGAGAACGACCAGGCCCATGATGTCTGCCCAGGTCAGGTTCGGGGTGGTGGCAATGGTGGAGGCGAGCAGTGCGTTCACGCCGAGGCCCGCCGCCATGGCGAAGGGCTGCTTGGCGATAACGCCCATGAGGATGGTCATCACGCCGGCCACCAGCGCGGTCACAGCGGCGACGGGTGCGATGCCGAGGGCACGCTCGGAAGCGTCAGCACCGGTACCGATGACGAGGGGGTTCAGCACCACGATGTAGCTCATGGCGAAGAACGCGGCGAGGCCGCCGCGGAATTCTGCGGCGATGGAGGAGCCGCGCTCGGAAATCTTGAAGTAGCGGTCGAGTGCGCCGGTGGGTGCGGCCGCCTTCTGAGGTTCAGACATGTAAGGATCCGTTGATGTTGTTCGGTGTGTACTGTTGCGCCGCCGGTTTCGCGGGCGAAGCTCGCGGGCTAGGCTCATAACCGGGCGTCATAATGGTTCAACCATTGTAGGCGTCGCCGAGCGGCTCGTGCCGGGGAAACGCGTTGTGCGCGGCGGTTCAGCCGGTGATGTGGTGTTTCCCGACCCCTGCTAAATAGCCAGAATCGGCAACCGGGGCAGAGGGGAGAATAGCGCAGGGCGGGGTACCGGCAACCTAAAGGTGCCGATACCCCGCCCTGATGGTGCCCGCCTCCATGTGCGGAGGCGGGCATCCGATGTGTTTAGTGCATCCAGCCGGTAATCAGGCCGTTAGCGAAGAAGATGAGGAACACTGCGGAAACCACGTACATGAGCCAGTGAACTTCCTTGCCGCGGCCCTGCACCAGGCGGATGAAGACGTAGGACAGGAAGCCTGCGCCGATACCGTCCGCGATGGAGTAGGACAGAGGCATGAAGATGATGGTCATGAACGCGGGGATACCCAGGCCCCAGTCGGTCCACTCGATGTTCACTGCCTGGCGAATCATCAGGAAGCCGACGAACACCATTGCGGGTGCAACAGCTTCGAAGGGCACGATGGTGACCAGGGGGGTCAGGAAGATCGCGACGAGGAACAGCACGCCGGTGACGATGTTTGCGAAGCCGGTGCGTGCGCCCGCGCCGATACCGGTTGCGGACTCCACGAAAATCTGGCTCGAGGAGGAGGAGGTGCCACCGCCGGCTACGGAGCCGAGGGCGTCCACGAGCAGGACCTTGTCGACGTTCTCGATCTGGCCGTCCTTCATGGTGCCTGCCTCGGTTGCGAGACCGACGGAGGTGCCCATTGCGTCGAAGAAGGCGGAAATCAGGATGGTGAAGATCAGCAGAACGGCTGCCATGCCGCCGAGGGTGCCGAAGGCGCTGAACAGGTCAGCGGAACCGAACAGCGAGAAGTCGGGCAGCTTGCTGGTGCTGGAATCCCAAACGGGGACGTTCAGGGACCAACCGGTGGGGGAGGTCTGAACGCTGCCGGAGGGCACGACCTGCTCCAGGATGATGGAGAGGGCGGTGGAGGCAATCACGCCGTAGAGGATTGCACCCTTCACGTTGCGAATGAACAGCGCAATGGTGAGGAACAGGCCGAAGAGGAAGACCAGGGTGGGCCAGCCGAGCAGGTGGCCGCTCACGCCGAAGGAGACGGGCACGGTGGTGCCTGCTGCGTCGGGCATGCGGCGGATGATACCCGCGTTAACGAGGCCGATGAAGGCGATGAAGAAACCGATACCGACGACGATTGCGACCTTGAGCGATTCGGGGACCGCGTTGAACACCGCGGTGCGGAAGCCGGTCAGCACGAGGATGGTCATCAGCACACCCGCCCAGACGACCAGACCCATGATGGCGGGCCAGGTTAGGTTGGGGGTGGAGGCGATGGTGGTTGCCAGCAGCGCGTTCACGCCGAGGCCTGCGGCCATGGCGAAGGGCTGCTTGGCGACGACGCCCATGAGGATGGTCATGACACCTGCGACCAGTGCGGTCATTGCGGCGACCTGCGGCACGCCGAGCGTGTTGCCGGATACGTCCTTGCCGAGGCCGATGATGAGGGGGTTCAGCACGACGATGTAGCTCATCGCGAAGAAGGTGGCGAGGCCGCCTCGGAATTCTGCGCCGAGGGTGGAGCCACGTTCGCTGATCTTGAAGTAACGGTCCAGTGCGCCCTTGGCTTCTGCCTTGGGGTTCTGGGGAGCCGCGGTGTTCTCAGAAGACATTCGTGAAAATCCGTAGATACTCTTAGTAGGGGCGGGCACCGGGGTTCCGAGCCCGCATAAGAAAAGCGTCACGTCCCGCAAAGTGGGGATGTGACGCTGTTGTTACCACGATATTTTACGGCTAAAGGTATTTTCTTCGCTAGTTCAGCAAACTTTCAGGTAGTTTTCAGCCGTTGGAACCGCCCTCGGAGCCCTCCCCGCGGTGCCTGCGAGGGTGTCGAGGGAGGATGCGTCATAGAGGTAGTTATCTCTCGCCCCTGCGCGAACATCGACGAATTATTAGGTTAGTGAACCCTAACTACCTGTTATATTCGAAGTGAAATAACGTGTCGCCGGATGCAGGGTTCCGTGTGGTGAGCCTTTTCCGACATAGATGAGAAGGAGTCCACCGTGACTGAAACCCCGCAGGAAAACACTGCAGTCCCCGCTGAAAACCAGCCTGCCGAGAACTACCCCGCCGCAGAATCCCTGCCGGTACGCCAGCGCGCCGTCGTAGCAACCGACCGCCCCGCCCGATACATCAAGCAGCTCGGCTCCCACATGGGCCGCAAGCTCGGCACCGCAGAACTGCCCGACGGCATCCGTCTCACCTTCAACCGCGACGGCATTTTCCGCGGCTACGGTGACCTGCGCGAAACTGACGGCGCACTCGTCATGGAGGTGCGCGCCGAAAGCGACGAGCAGGCTGCCCACCTGGCGGATGTGCTGGACCGCCACCTGGTCCGCTTCGGTGAGCGCGACGAACTGACCGTGAACTTTGAGGCGGTACCCGCCTCCTAGCAACCGACCCCCTAGTCTTCGTTACCCTGCCCCGCCCTCCTGCACCTCGGAGGGCGGGGCGGTTTTCTGTGCGGAGCGGCTCGCCCGCAACCCGTCCCGCGGTTCTCCACCGAGGCCAGATTAGGTGATAGAAAATTATCCTATTTGCTGAGCTTGTCCCCTTTTCCCCGTAAAGGGGCGCTCCTGCCCGGTAAAATAGGCACGAAGTGAACACTAAGCTCACCGCGCCTTCACGCCGTACCTGGCGTTTGCCGGTGAACTTTGAAAGGAAGATATTCGTGTCTGAAGCAGCACGCCCCCTGCGCGTCGCCGTTATCGGTGCAGGTCCTGCCGGTATTTACACCGCCGACATCCTCACCAAGTCCGAAGAGGTCCGCACCGGCGCCGTTGAGGTCGCCATCGACATCTTCGACCGCTACCCCGCCCCCTTCGGCCTGATTCGTTACGGTGTGGCACCGGATCACCCCCGCATTAAGGGCATTATCACCGCACTGCACAAGGTCCTGGACCGCGGCGACATCCGTTTCTTCGGTAACGTCGAGTACGGTAAGGATCTAACCCTCGCCGACCTGCGCGAGCACTACGACGCCATTATCTTCGCGACCGGTGCCATCCACGACGCAGCGCTGAACATTGAGGGTATCGACCTGGACGGCTCCTACGGTGCAGCCGACTTCGTCTCCTGGTACGACGGCCACCCCGACTACCCCCGCACCTGGCCGCTCGAAGCTGAGCAGGTTGCGGTGCTCGGTAACGGCAACGTCGCCCTGGACGTCTCCCGCATCCTCTCCAAGCACGCTGACGACCTGCTCGTCACCGAAATCCCCGACAACGTCTACGAGGGCCTGAAGGCTTCCCCCGTGACCGACGTGCACGTCTTCGGTCGCCGCGGCCCCGCACAGATGAAGTTCACCCCGCTCGAGCTGCGAGAACTCGCACACTCCCGCGACGTGGACATCGTCCTGTACGAGGAAGACTTCCAGTTCGACGAGGCTTCCGAGGAAGCAATGGAGAAGAACGCGCAGACCAAGGTCATGATGAAGACCCTGCGCGGTTGGCTGGAAGACCAGAAGAACAACGAGCAGACCGCATCCCGCCGCCTGCACCTGCACTTCCTGCAGTCACCGCACGAGGTTCTCGGCGAAGACGGCAAGGTCGTGGGTCTGCGCATGGAGCGCAACAAACTGGACGGCAAGGGCGGCATCATCGGCACCGGCGAGTACGTGGATTACCCCGTGCAGGCCGTCTACCGCGCCATCGGCTACTTTGGTTCCGAGCTGCCCGAGGTCGGTTACGACAGCAAGCGCGGTGTGGTCACCAACGTTGAGGGTCGCGTCGTGGACGAGAATGGTGAGGTTGTTCCCGGCCTGTACGCAACCGGCTGGATCAAGCGCGGCCCCGTGGGCCTAATCGGCTCCACCAAGTCTGACGCACTCGAGACCATTACCCACCTGCTCGAGGACCGCGAGAACCTCTACACCGCGCCCGAGCCGGACGCCGAAACCTTCAGCGCCTACCTGGATTCCAAAGGCATCAAGTACACCACCTGGGAAGGCTGGCACCGCCTGGACGACCACGAGAAGGCACTGGGCGCAGCATCCAAGGACGCTGCCGGTGAGCCTCGCGCTCGCGTGAAGGTTGTGGACCGCGACGAGATGATTAACATCTCTCGTGGCGAGTAATCCTCGCGTTTAGAACGTAGAGCGTAGAAATCGACCCCGCACCGTGAGCCGGTGCGGGGTCGATTTTTGTCTCTGCAGGGATGCGGGGGGAGGTTAAAGAAAACCCACCCCGCATCATGAGGTAATGCGGGGTGGGCGGGGTAGGTGCCGAAGACACTCGAGGACATACCCTCCGGCTACCCTGAACGCGCGGCGAACCCATGCAGTGGCTCCACGTGCGGCGCGTCCTCTAACGGGGTCTAGAAAGCTAAAGAAACACCAAGATTAGCTCTCTAAACAAGCACGCGGTCCTACGGTGTGTAGACCGCGCACACTTATTCAAACCTGGGATGCTACTGGCGGCGCGGCATGATCGACGCGCTCAGCGAGCTAGGGACACAGTTGGAGGATCCAGGGTTGCATGCTTCGTACGGGATGGTGCCCGTGCCCGTCACGCGGTGATTCGTGGCAGGCGTTGCTGCTGACGCTGGATCCCCCATTAGATCTCTATGCGGTTTATCGGTAAATAATGTGCGGCGACTTTCGTCATTGGGACTTATCGGAAGCAGTCCCGTGAGGTCCGGAAGTGATCTCACGTCTCCTATAGTACGGTGCTCAAAGAGGGGGCTTCAAGCAATATAGGGGGCTATTTCGGGACGGATATTATCTCGCCTTGTCAATCGCTGGAGGTTTATCAAATCTTTATATTTGTGTGTCGTCATAAATCTCAATTTAAGTGCACGGCTATAAAAATATGCCTCTGACAAGCCGGTTTATTGTATTCCCTGGAGTGAATATTTGCATTATGGTGCACACTGTGAGGCAAGAGACGTAAATTTCTACCAAAAGTGCATTTTCACTCAGTGCATTGTTGGGTGGGCATTTGATATGCATGATGGGTATATCGCCATTTTTATTTAATATGCACAAAGTGCATTTTTGGTAAATGTCAAAAAGAATAAAAGTAATCCGGGTTCGCCCCGCAAATAGGGGAATATCGGTGGGGGTCTTTCGGTGGCATCGGGGGCACGGGATTGCGCGGGGGCCGAGACGATCGGGACGGTGGGGATTTTGGGTTTGCGCGAGCTCTCGCCGGCTCCTTTCTCTAGCTTTCCTGGGTTCCTCTTGCTGGCCCCTCCGCGAGTTCACGACAGGGGAGCGCATCTTCTCGGGGTTTCTAGTTCGGGATGTCGGAGAAAGGACAATGCCGACCTCTTTGCGGAGAGTCGTTGGGGACAATTTGAGGGTGGTTTGGGAAGTGGGGAGGGGGTTTGCAACCTCAAAAGTGCACTCAAGAGGGGTTTTCGAAGAAAATTTAAAATTTTTTTGATATCCGCTTAATCCTTTCTGACCTGTTAGAATGATGGTGTCATGGGGCATAAATACCTGCATTTCGGCCTTGAAAACACCCAAAATCGAACAAAACGATTTGCGCACCTTTTTGAACCTGGCGTAGACTAGTGGAGGTTCGAACGACGGGATGAACAAAGAACCTGTTCGATCGACTAGGCCCCCATCGTCTAGCGGCCTAGGACGCCGCCCTTTCACGGCGGTAGCACGGGTTCAAATCCCGTTGGGGGTACTTGCAAATCACCTCGATTTGCAAAGCCAAGTTAGATGACGTAGGATTTACTCCTGTTGATTCCAACAAGGCCCCGTAGCGCAGTTGGTTAGCGCGCCGCCCTGTCACGGCGGAGGTCGCGGGTTCAAGTCCCGTCGGGGTCGCTCTGGCCGCGTAATTTCAGATGAGAGATCATCGAAAGACGCGGTCATTGCGTATCTAAAACAAAATACGCAAGGCTCTGTAGCTCAGTTGGTAGAGCGTACGACTGAAAATCGTAAGGTCACCGGATCGACGCCGGTCGGAGCCACGAAATCCGCCTCCAGGCTTCTACAGTGGGGCGGGTTTTGTTTTTAAAAAACTTTGCGGTTCCAGATATTGCAAAACCGTCGAAAAGGCGGCATCTTGGGAATAAAACCCTGAGATGCCGCCTTCTTCTATACAGTACGGACCCACCGCACTGCTGCGGATAGCTCCTGTAGATAGCTCCGCGCCGGAACCTAACCGGGTAATTCCTGCGCACAGGCACACACATACACGATGGCCAGCAGAAAGGATCACTGCACCCATGACCGCTCAGAATCCCAGCTCACAGCCTCCGGAGAGCTCACCTCAGATTCCGAGCTCAGCCCAGATTCCCTGGGCAAAAAATTCTGCCGCTGACAGCAACCCCGCAGGCGGAATCCGCTTCGAGAACATCACCAAGAACTACCCGAGCCGAACCGGCGAACCCACCACGGTGCTGCAGAACCTGAACCTGCATATTCCCGCCGGGCAGATTACCGTGTTCGTTGGCCCCTCCGGCTGCGGTAAAACCACTAGTCTACGCATGATTAACCGCATGGTGGAGCCCAATAGCGGCACCATCACCATTGACGGCGTGAACGTGCACGAGAAGAACCCCTACGAGCTACGCCGCGGCATTGGCTACGTGATGCAGCAGGGTGGGCTCATGCCGCACCGCACCGTCGCGCAGAATATTGCCACCGTGCCGCGCCTGCTCGGCGCCTCCCGCAAGGAGGCGCAGGTTCGCGCCCTCGAACTGCTTGAGGTCGTCGGTCTGGATTCTTCGTACGCCAAGCGCTACCCCTCCCAGCTTTCGGGCGGTCAGGTGCAGCGCGTTGGTGTGGCGCGTGCTCTCGCCGCCGATGCACCCGTCCTACTGATGGACGAGCCGTTCTCCGCGGTGGATCCCGTGGTACGCACCGGCCTGCAGAAAGAGCTGCTGCGCCTACAGGCTCGCCTCGCCAAGACGATTGTGTTCGTCACCCACGACATTGACGAGGCGCTCCTGCTCGGCGATACAATCGCTGTCTTCGCGGAGGGCGGTCGCCTCGCGCAGTTCGGCACTCCCGAAGAGATTCTGTATAGCCCCGCCGATGATTTTGTGCGCTCCTTCGTGAGCCGCTCCGTTGCCGGTCTGCTGGATGAGCAGACGGTGCGCCAGGCGCGTGCACGCCGACTTGCCGCCTCCCGAGAAGAGCAGAATAGCGCGGCAGAAGGCGAGAAAAACGAATGAGTATTCTAGAAAATAGTGTGCTCGCGGCACCACCTCTCGCTGCAAGCGACATGCATTGGGAGTGGGTCGCCACCAACAGCCAGCGCATCCTCGAGCTGACCCTCAGCCACCTCTACCAGGGCATCGTGCCCGTCGCGATTGGCGCTCTCGTCGCGCTGCCGGTCGCCTACTACGCGAGTCGTCGCCGTGACCGCGGTTCCGAACGCCGCATCGGTGCGCGAACCCTCATGCACCTCTCCTCACTGCTGTACACCATCCCCTCGATCGCGCTGTTCGTGCTCATGCCGCTCATTCTGGGAACCTCCATTATTTCCCCGCTGAACGTGCTCGTTGCCCTGAGCGTCTACTCCTTCTCGCTCATGGTGCGCTCCGGTGTGGATGCCTTCGACTCCGTACCCGATAGCGTGCACGAATCTGCACGCGCCCTCGGATACACGCCCCGACAGGCGCTGATGGAGCTCTACCTGCCCCTCGCTACGCCCGTCATTATGGCGGGAATCCGCGTGGCAACCGTGGCAAATATTGCGATGGTGTCCGTGGGTGCCCTCATCGGTGTGCCCTCGCTCGGCACGCTATTCACCGACGGCCTCGCGCGCAATATCCCTTCGGAGATCCTGGCTGGCGTAATCCTCAGCCTGCTGTTGGCGCTGATTCTTGATCTGCTCCTTATCCTTCTGACGAGGGCACTTACGCCCTGGCGGGTGGCTACGGTTGCGAACCGCCGCAGCCCCGAAAGGAAGGCATAACCCGTGAACGTCATAGAACGAACCTTCGCCTACCTCATGGACGGCGCCAACTGGCAGGGAAACGGCGGAATCCTCGTGCGCCTGCTCGAACACCTGAGCGTCACCGCCCTCGCCACCGCCTGCGCGGCACTCATCGTCGTGCCCCTCGGTCTCTGGGCAGGGCACCACCGCCCGGGTTACGGCACCAACCGCGGCCGTAGCAACCTGCTCATGAGCGCCGTAGCCGCCACCCGCGCGCTACCCGCGCTCGGTCTGCTCACCATCCTGGCGCTCTGGCTGGGTGTCTCGACCCTGCC
The DNA here is from genome assembly GCF_001812775.1 of Rothia sp. HMSC068F09. Taxonomy (NCBI): domain Bacteria; kingdom Bacillati; phylum Actinomycetota; class Actinomycetes; order Micrococcales; family Micrococcaceae; genus Rothia; species Rothia sp. HMSC068F09. The sequence continues at coordinate 100,582 of NZ_KV810409.1, read as the reverse complement.
CTCCCTCATCGTGCTCATTATTATTGCGGCGGCACCCCTGCTCGCCGGAGTTCTTGAAGGCCTCGCCGCCGTACCGGAAGACCTCGTGGACGCGGCCCGCGCCCAAGGCCTCACCGAATGGCAGATCCTGACCCGCCTCGAAATCCCGCTCGCCGCCAACATGATGCTCGGCGGGCTCCGCTCCGCCCTCGTACAGGTCATCGCAACCGCGACCATCGTCGCCTACCTGAGCGGCGGAACCCTCGGCAGGTACCTTTTCGATGGGCTCGCCGTGCGCGATTACCCGCGCATGCTCGTCGCAACCCTGCTCGTAGCGCTTCTCGCCTTCGCCGTGGATGCGCTCATGGGCCTTGCGCAGCGTGTGCTCACCCCCGCGGGGCTCACCATCAACCGGAAGAAGGCATGAACCCGATGAATCAGACGCCTCAAACCTTCTCGCGCCGTACCGTATCTCGTCGCACTGCTCTCACCGCCGCCGGTGCACTCGGCATGGCGGGTATTCTCAGCGCCTGCGGGCTCAGCGGCGACAAAGTCTTCAGCGGCGAACACGAAGGAATCATCGTCGGCTCAGCCGCCTTCGCCGAATCCCAGATTCTTGCTGAAATCTACGCCGGAGCCCTCGCCCGGGCGGGATTCAACGCCCGCACCCAGCTAAGCATCGGCGCCCGTGAGGCGTACCTGGGAGCACTCGCCTCCGGTGCGGTGGACGTTATCCCGGACTACTCCGGCAACCTGCTGCTTTACCTGGATCCGAAGGCTACAGCTAACACTGCGCAGGAGATTCTGCGGGCGCTACCCGCCGCCCTCGGCACCCTCACCACGGGTGGCTCCGGGGCTGAAATCCGCGCCCTGAACGCCTCCGAGGCGGAGGATAAGGACTCCCTCGTGGTCACTGCGCAGACCGCCCAAAAGTACGGCCTGCGTAGCATTGAAGATCTTGCCTCCCGCTGCACGAATCTGAAGCTCGGCGCCGCCCCGGAGTTTGCTGAGCGCGCCTACGGCATCCCGGGTCTGAAAGAAAAATATGGATGTATCCCCGCTGAGTTTGTACCCCTCTCGGATGGCGGTGGCGCGCTGACCGTCAAGGCTCTGCTGGATGACACCGTGCAGGTGGTTGACCTCTACTCGACCACCCCCGCGATTGAGCAGAATCAGCTGGTGGTGCTGGAGGATCCGAAGAATATGATTCTGGCTCAGCAGGTGCTGCCCATTATCAATACGTCGCGAGTTCCCGACTCCGCGGCGGAGGTCCTGAATCGTGTCTCGGCGAAGCTCACCACCGCCGATTTGCGCACTCTCAATGACCGTGTTTCGGGCACCTCCAAGCAGGAGCCCGCGCAGGCGGCGGCTACCTGGCTGAACGAGCACGGCTTTTAAGACTCCGCCTGATATTCCGTATAAATTCCTCTACAGGAATGGGTATATATAAAACCGACCTGGGAATATTCTAGAAATAGAATATTGCCAGGTCAGTTTATATCATCCCGCCCCACAGGCTAGGGGAGAGGCGCGGAACCGCTTTTAGCCCTCAACCAGCAACGCAAGCGCCTCGTAGGGGCGCAGGCTCAGCGTCACCATCTCAGCCGAATCAAATACAGCAGAATCCGCCGCAGCGGAATCGACCGCAGAATTCTTGTAATTACACACCAGCACGCGACCGGAACGAACAAACTCAGCCGGAACCTCAACCTCGGTCGGCTCACCGTAGAAGTTCGTCAATACCAGCAGGCGCTGCGCCGGGCTATCCTTCTCAGCTTCAGCGGGAAGCTCACGCAGGTACGCAAACACCCGCTCGTGATCCAACGCGTAGGGCGCGTACGAACCCGCAGAGATGACCGGGTACTGCTTACGCAGGGCAATCAGGTTGCGGTAGCAGGGCAGAATCACGCCGTCACGTTCCTCATCCTCCACCGAAATACCGGCACCGGTTGCCGCATCACGCACCGGGGCGGGAGCCAGCCACGGCGACGTGGAACCAAAACCGGCAGTCGCAGGATCCGCGGTCCACTGCATCGGCACACGCGAATTATCGCGAGCCTTCGACGCCACAATCTCCAGGGCCTGCTGCTCGTTCAGGCCGCGCTCACGCAGCATCGCGTAGGCGTTGTGCGCCTCCACATCCACGTACTGCTCGATCGAGGAGTAGACCGGGTCAATCATGCCGATTTCCTCGCCCTGGTACACGTACGGGGTGCCGCGCAGCAGGTGAATCACGGTCGCCAGCATGGTTGCCGACTCGGCACGGTAACGCTCAACGTCACCAAAACGGTTCAGCGCGCGCGGCTGATCGTGGTTATTCCAGAACAGCGCGTTCCAGCCGCCGCCGGCCTGCATACCCAGTGCCCAATCGTTCAGAATCTGCTTCAACTCGGCAAAACGGAACGGCACCTTCGACCACTTCTCGCCGTTCTCATAGTCCACCTTCAGGTGGTGGAAGCTGAACACCATGTCCAGCTCGTGGTTTGCCGGGTTGGAGTAGCCCACGCAGTTTTCGATGCTGGTCGAGGACATCTCGCCCACGGTCACGGTGTCGTCGTGCTGACCGAAGGAGGCGCGGTTCAGCTGTTGAATACGAGTGTGCACAATCGGGGTGTCGGTGTATTGTGCCTTGTCCACGGTGCCTTCGGGGGCGTCGAGCAGCTCCTCGCCCTTGCCGATGACGTTAATGACGTCGAAACGGAAACCGCGCACGCCCTTCTCGTACCAGAAGTTCACGACCTTAAACAGCTCGTCGCGCACAACCGGGTTGTACCAGTTCACGTCCGCTTGGGTGCGGTCGTATAGGTGCATGTAGAACAGAGGAGTGCCGTGCTCATCCGTGTACTCGCCGAAACGGGACCAGCAGGGGCCGCCGAACTTCGACTCCCAGTTGGTCGGTTCACGCAGCTGACCGTCCTCGGTGTATTTGCCGGGGCGAATGTAGAAGTAATCCCAGTACTCGCGCTCGTTGGCGAGCGCACGCTGGAACCATTCGTGCTCGGTCGAAACATGGTTGAGCACCATGTCGAACATGACGCCCACACCGTGCTCGGCGAGGGCGGCGATCATCTCTTCGACATCCTCCATGGTGCCCAGGTCGGGGTTAATGGCGTAGTAGTCGGAGATGTCGTAGCCGTTGTCGTTCTGCGGGGAGGCGAAGAACGGGTTGAACCACACCATGTCCACGCCCAAGGAAGCAATGTAGGGCACCTTCTCGATGACGCCGCGCAGGTCGCCGTAGGCGCCACCGGCGGAGGAGTAGAAGGACTTGGGGTACACCTGGTAGATGACGGAGGACGCGAAGTCCTTGCCGCCTGCCGGGGTGAGGGTGAGCGATGCGGTGGGTGCCTGTGTCATGGAAACCTTCTGAAATATATGCAGGGTTCAGCGTGTATAAAAGCGTGTATAAATCAGCGTGTTGGCAACGAACCGCGTCGGTGCTACATATGCGCAGCGAGGTTCGTCCGCGGCAGACACAGACGCCTGCCGCCTCCCGGTGCGTTCGCCGCTTGAATATCGCCGCCCGCAACCTGGGGTCATTCCAGATTAGGGGGCATAATGGGGTGATGCCCCCCATCTACCCCAAAGGGGGCAATTCTGCCGCAGATCCGGCACAACTCCGTGGCCTCAGCCCTCCCACCGATAGGCGGTTGCAGGCTCGTGCGCGTTTCGATGCATGAAACCAAAGTGACCCTGAGCTGAAGAGCGTTGGACGCCGCGCGTAAAATCAGTACTTGCATCACTACGGAAGGTAAAACAATGCCAGAACTGCGTTCACGTACTTCAACTCACGGCCGTAACATGGCTGGTGCCCGCGCCCTGTGGCGTGCCACCGGCATGGGCGATGACGATTTCGGTAAGCCCATTATTGCTATCGCGAACTCTTTCACCCAGTTCGTGCCCGGTCACGTGCACCTGAAGAACATGGGTGAACTGGTCGCCGGCGCTATCCGTGAGGCTGGCGGCGTCGCCAAGGAATTCAACACCATCGCCGTTGATGACGGTATCGCGATGGGCCACGACGGGATGCTCTACTCGCTGCCTTCCCGCGACCTGATTGCTGACTCGGTCGAGTACATGGTTAACGCGCACCGTGCCGACGCGTTGGTCTGCATCTCTAACTGTGACAAGATCACCCCCGGTATGCTTCTGGCGGCAATGCGCCTGAACATCCCCACTATCTTTGTGTCCGGCGGCCCGATGGAGTCCGGCGAGGGTATTGAGGGCGTTGTTGAGCACCGCCTCGACCTGATTGACGCCATGGTGATGGCTGTTAACGACAGCGTCAGCGATGAGGCGCTCGCTCAGGTTGAGAAGAATGCCTGCCCGACCTGTGGTTCCTGCGCGGGTATGTTCACCGCGAACTCCATGAACTGCCTGAACGAGGCGATTGGCCTGGCGCTGCCCGGTAACGGCACCACTCTGGCTACCCAGGTGGCTCGTAAGGAGCTGTTCCTGGACGCTGGCCGCCGCATCGTGGAGCTGGCTAAGCGCTACTACGAGCAGGATGACGAGTCGGTTCTGCCCCGTTCGATTGCCACCAAGGAGGCATTCGAGAACGCTATGGCGCTGGACGTGGCGATGGGCGGTTCGACCAACACCGTGCTGCACACCCTGGCGATCGCTCACGAGGCGGGTGCCGACTTCACTCTGGATGACATTGACCGTATTTCGCGTCAGGTTCCCTGCCTGGCGAAGATTGCCCCGAACTCCACTAAGTACCACATTGAGCACGTGCACCGTGCCGGTGGTATCCCCGCCCTGCTGGGTGAGCTGAACCGTGCCGGCCTGCTGCACAAGAACGTTCATTCTGTTCACGCTGATTCGCTGGACGAGTGGCTGGACGAATGGGATATCCGCGGCGGCAAGGCCAGCGAAAAGGCCAAGGACCTCTTCCTGGCAGCCCCCGGTGGCGTGCGCACCACCCATGCGTTCTCGACCGCGAACAAGTACGAGTCCCACGAGACTGACTCCGAGAACGGTTGCATCCGCGCCGTGGAGCACGCGTACACCAAGGACGGCGGCCTGGCGGTCCTGTACGGCAACATCGCCCAGGACGGCGCAATCATCAAGTCCGCTGGTATTGATGAGGAGCTGTTCCACTTCAAGGGTCGCGCTTTCGTGGTTGAGTCGCAGGACGAGGCTGTGTACGAGATCCTGTCGAAGAACGTGAAGGAAGGCGACGTTGTCGTCATCCAGTACGAGGGCCCGAAGGGTGGCCCCGGCATGCAGGAGATGCTGTACCCGACCTCTTACCTGAAGGGTCTGGGCCTCGGTAAGAAGTGCGCACTGATTACTGACGGTCGTTTCTCGGGTGGTACCTCCGGTATTTCGATTGGTCACGTCTCCCCGGAGGCGGCTGCTGGCGGCGCAATCGGCCTGGTGCAGACCGGCGACGAGATTGAGATTGACGTGAACAACCGCATCCTGCGTGTGAACGTTTCGGATGAGGAGCTGGCTGCTCGCCGCGAGGCGAAGGGTACCGCACCGTGGCGTCCGACCAAGCCGCGTGAGCGTCAGGTATCGAACGCCCTGAAGGTGTACGGTATGTTGGCTGCTTCGGCTGATAAGGGCGGCGTACGCATCCTGCCCGAGGACGCATAAGCCCCTCACGTATCCTGTGAGAATTTAATATCTTGCCCTGATGGGCTGGCGCCCCGTTCCGCGGTTTTTCTGCGGGCGGGGCGCTGCTCTTTGTTCGCGTCTTTGTCTACCGTCGTGGGGGATACCCGGTGCGGCGTATTGCCTTGTCAGTTGCGGTGCAGTAGGGTGTAAGAAGGTATTTAGGTACCCGATTCACCGACTCAGCACAACCACTCAACACAATGCAATTCGCAACCCTCACGAGGACGTATTCATGATTACCCTGCCCGCACGCGCACAGCGTGCCTTTACTTGCCGTGCCCTGGCGGCTCTTGCCTGCATCGGTGCGCTCGCTTTGAGTTCTTGCTCTGCCCAGCCTCAGGCTGATGATTCTGAAACCGCCCCGATGAAGGTCGCGACTTCCTCGGCGTCCGTTGATGCGAAGACCCTGTTCACCGCGGCGGATGGCTCCTGGAAACCGAATACCGTGCAGATTGCTGCCGGCTTGGATTCCCCTGCAACCTACGATTCGGTGGCGACCCCCACGAATGAGCCGAGCACCAACGCCGAGTACGAGGCGGCATACGCCACGGCGAGCGGCTCCGTGAGCACTATCGATCCTGGTACTCGCTGTGGCGTGACGAGTCTGCTGGGTGGTTCCGCCGGTATTTACGTGTATGACGGTTCGGATTGCGCGAAGGCTCAGGAGGCGGTGCGCCTCTTCAATAACCGCAAGAACCAGGACGGCGCGGCGAGTGTTGAGTGGTACCAGTGCGCTACGAAGGTGCAGGGCCGCGACTACATTACGGGTGCCTGCTTCACGCAGGGTGGTAGCGTTGAGAAGCCGCGCCTGGCGCTGATTCCGGCACAGACCCGCATGCTGTCGGGTACGCTGACCTTCGCCGAGGCGTACGGTGGCGGCACCTTCGGTCAGGGTGATTCTGCGAAGACTGTTGAGGCGCTGCGTTTCACCAGCCCGGACTCTAAGGTCGCGTGTTCGGTGACCCCGTCGGGTGTGGACTGCCAGGCGCTGGTGGGCGTGACCCTGCAGGGATGGGATGCCGCATCCGGTAAGGCGCAGCAGCGCGTGCACATGGTGCAGGGCCAGGCGCCCGAGGTGAGCCTGGTCGGTCAGACCGCCACCCCGGAGCCGGTGAATACTGAGGGTATTGTTGCCCTGTCTACCGGTCAGGTGGTGACCGCGTACGGGTACACCTGCAAGTCGGTGAATACCGGTAAGGTGCACTGCGTGAGCGAGGGCAACGGTTTCACCCTCGACTCGGTTGAGGTCGGCCTGGAGCGTCACTAGCGGGTGCGCTCGCCTTCGGGACTTAACACACGGTGCCCGGCACCCCTCAGCGGAAGGGGTGCCGGGCACCGTATGTTTAGATGTTGCTTAGCGGAAGTTGACGATACGCACGTCCAGCTCGGAGGCGAGCAGCGGCTCCCATGCGGCGACGGCCTGGGTGAAATGCTCGGTGGCCATGTGCACATCCAGTAGAGCCTGGGACTCCCAACGCTCGATGAAGGCGAACTCGGTTTCGGAGACGGCGCCGAAGTCGTAGCTGACGTTGCCCTCGTCCTTGCGGCTGGCGGTCACGAGCGGCTCAATGGTCTTGAGGAACTCCTCGACGTGCTCGGGCTTGACGGACAGTCCTGCGTAGACACCAATCATGGTTTCTCCTTTGGGTGGGGCGGCTGGTGCCGCATCGTTGATGACTCTCTTACGGTACACCTTTGGGGCGGCGGCGTGGTTCAGGCACGACGGATGTCCACACCGGCGGGAGGGGATGTTTGCCGGCCCTTCGCTGACTGGAAAAAAATCTCACAAATGTTTGCGACTCCTCCAGCTTCGACCTATAAAAGAAAGGTAAGTCAATCCGCACGCATGAAAGGAGAAGCGGAATGGTAGTCACGGGAGGTGACCGCGTTGGTATTTTCACCGGCTCATATCAAACGATGCGCCCTGACCTGGGAAGCGCCCGACTATAGTGCTTCCTACCCGGCCGGATACACCGATCAGGGGGTTGCCGTCATTGCGGTAGCTCAGGAACACCGCCAGGCGCAGGGTTTTTGCTACTCGGCGCTGTCGACGGTGGTTTTTATTTCGAAGCAGGACGGCACCCGCGCCGTCATTAATGAGGAGCCCCTGCTCTTTCAGCACACTCATTCGCTCATGGAGTCCTGCGATGAGGTGCATCCCCGTCTGCTGGGCCGAGCCGTGTTGGCCGCCTGGGATCACATCCCGGAGCAGTACCGTCGCAACCTGGTGACGATTGCGGCCGACCGTAAGCACCTAAAGCACCTGTTCCGGGATTGCGACCACCTGAAGACGATTATGGAGTACCGCGCTTTCGAGAAGGTGCTGGACCCCTACGATAATCACTCCCTGGGTGAGGTGCACGTGAAGCTGGCCGGCACCCCCGCCTACGAGCGGATGCAGGCCGAGGTCACCCGTACGCGCGAGACCGTGGACGCCATGGTGCACGACGCTCTTGCCCCCCGCCCGCTTGAACAGCTGGAGGATTACAGTGTCTTTACGGACTGCTCGTTTCGTTCCACGCACAACAAGAAGTACCAGCGCGGTGGCCGCATGGGCATCGCCGGAGTGAGCGAGGACGGCTTTTACTTTCACTCTCACTATGACGGCGTGAATATCATGACCGGAGAGCTGTCGGCCGTGCTGGCCGCATATACCGTGTTTCACAGCGGTTCGCGCCGCCTGATTATCAATACCGATTCCTTGGGCGCCATCACCTTCGTGTTGCGCCTGGCGCACAGCCGCTGGACCTTCGAGACCTGGGCCTCCGAGGGTGTGCAGGATGAACGCGTGGTCGCCCAGATGCGCTCCCTCACCGAGGCAATCCGCGAGAAGCGCGTGCTGGTTAAGCACGTTCCGGGCCATACCGGTCACGGCCTGCAGGAGAGCAGCGACTCCGTGTCGAAGATGCACCGGCACTTTCCCGGACAAATTGTTGATAAACGGCATCAAAGCGAATTTAACCAGCGCTGTGAGTCGATTATTACCGCTCTGGCGGGGTGCGCGAAGGCGGTTCGCCTGATGGCTCCCGACTGGGTGCAGATTAAACCCTCTTCAATTCACGCGGGAAACCGTTTGTGGCGTTAGAATAGAATTGGGTAGAAATGAACGCGCGATGCGTCCACCGTATAGAATCTATGCGTCGAGTGGAGGCCTCGCGTGTTTCTTTTACCCTTTTTCTGCCCAGCGCTTCCGAATGGGGTGGGTGCAGGCAGGCATAGAATTGGGGGAAGAATTTCTGAATCTCCCGATTTTTAGCGGGCACGCACTTCACTTATTTTTTGGGACCCTTTATGCCTTTTCAGCTTCCCGACTCTTCTCTATCTATTCCGCTGGTGGTGCTGTATGCGCTGACGGTGTTTTCGCTGGTGCTCTTTATCTGCCTCTACCTGCGGGAACGCCGTAGCGTGTTTGTCGGCTGGTTGCTGATTGCGACCGTGGGGTTGCTGGGTACGAGCCTGGGCGTAACGGCGATTGTGGCAGAGAACCAGATTTTGCTGATGTTGGCGTTCCTCATTGTTATCGTTCCGGCGATCCTTTCGATTTTTACGCCTTTGGGTTTGACCGGTCTTTTCCTTTATAGCGGTGTGCGTCTTATTGTTCGTGAGGGTTTTTCGCTCACTAATTCTTTGGCATTGGCTGCCGGTATTGCCCTTATTGTGGGCCCGTTCTTTGCTCCCGGTCCGGCGGAGAACACTCCGTTGGGCGGTGTGTGGGGAACAATTTATTTCTATTTTTCGCTGGTGCTGACCTATTTCACCATCTACGCGGTGGGCTTTACTGTGTCGGCAGTGTTGAACCTGGTGAATTTCCGTCAGCAGGCTGACTATGTGGTGGTGCTCGGCTCGGGTCTCATGGGGGATCAGGTGACTCCGCTGCTGGCGGGTCGTATCGATCGCGGCATTGAAATTTACCGTAAGAACCCCGGCTCGAAGCTGATTATGTCTGGCGGTCAGGGCCCGGATGAGGATGTACCCGAGGGTGTGGCGATGACTCGCTACGCTGTATCCCGTGGTATTCCCGAGACGGACATTATTGTGGAGGACCGCGCGGTGAATACCCGCGAGAATCTGCTCTTCTCTTACGCTCTGATGCCGGAGGTTGCCGAGGGCAAAACCCCGAAAGTTGCTGTGGCAACAACCAGCTACCACCTGTTCCGTGCGTTGCTGCTGGCGCGTTCGCTGGGCCTGAAATGCTGGGGTGCGGGGGCTCGTACGAAGGTGTATTTTGCGGTGAACGCGTTTATTCGCGAGTTCATCGGCTATTTGAGCATGACGCGCCGCCGTCACATCATTACCTTGAGCCTGTGCACGGTCCTCTACATTGCAGTGGTGCTCTTCGTGTGGTGGATGCACTCCGCAGGTTTGGTGGGCCCGGGCGAGCCGATCTAGCCTCCAGCGGCGGCTTTAGCTTGTAGCCAGGTGCATCCTGCGATAGCGCCTCATACAATAAAACTGCCCACCCGGGGTTATCCGGGTGGGCAGTTTTATTTAGAGGAGCGATGACCACAATCGGCAGAGGTTCTCAATCACCTTGATGCGGCGCGGACGCTCAGCCCACTGGGTGTACAGCAGCTCAGTGCACTTGCTTTCGTAATCGGCCGTGACCTCCTCAAGCATGGTGACCATGGCGCGGTCGGTAATAAAGGTGGAAACCTCCATGTTGAGCGAGAAGGAGCGCGGGTCCATATTCGAGGAGCCGATGAACGCCAGGTCGTCGTCCACGAACATGAACTTGGAGTGCAGCACGGTCGGGCTGGGGTACTGCAGGATGCGCACACCCGCCTGGAGTAGCTGCTCGTAGTAGGAACGCTGCGCCATGTTGGGCAGGAACTGATCGCCCTTTTCACACACAATCACGGTGGTTTCGATGCCTGAGTAGGCGGCGTTGGTGAGCGCCTGAAGCAGGGTTTCCTCGGGCACGAAGTAGGGCGAGCAGATGGTGATACGCCGCTCGGCGTTGTAGATCATGTAGTTGATGAGGCGCAGGTTGTTTTCCGTCTCGAAACCGGGGCCGGAGGGCACAACCTGGGCGCGCATCCCATCACCCGCATAGGGGATATCCGTGTTAATTTCGGCGAGCAGCAGCTGGTTCGTCTCGGAGTACCAATCGGAGACGAAGACGGCGTTGAGCTCTTCGACGATGGGGCCGGTGCAGGAGAACGTAAGGTCCTTCCACTGCAAACCCTTTTTGATGTTTTCGGGGGTGTCGTAGGAACGATCGATGACGTTCTGCGAGCCGGAGAAGGCGACCTGTCCATCCACGACGAGTACCTTGCGGTGGTTACGCAGGTCGGGTCGCTGCCACTTGAGCTTCCAGGGCTTAATCGGCAGCATGAGCTTCCACTGCATGCCGGACTCGTTGAGCATCTTCAGAAGGTGCTTGTAGGAGGGGTACTTGCGCGAGCCGATGTGGTCGATCAGCACGCGTACCTGCACTCCGCGGCGATGGGCCGCAAAAAGGGAATCCCAGAGCACGGCGCTGGATTCGTCGTAGGCGGCGATGTAGAACTCGAAGTGCACGTATTCGGTGGCCCGGTCCACGGCCTTGGACATTTCAACCATGGCCTGGTGGTTGTCGGTGTGGAGGGTGAACTGGTTACCGCCGACGAGGGGGAGAGAACCGAGGGTGTAGTTGAGCTGGCTGGCTACCTTGGCGGGGTCGGAGAGGTCGTCGGTGCGGGTGAGGGCCGGCTTGTTTTCGGTGGCTTCGCGAATCATATCGTTCATGGCGTGCTGCCGGGCGCGTCGGTACGCGGGCAGGCGTGAGGAACCGAAGACGAGGAAGACGAAGAATCCCGCGTAGGGGATGAAGAAGATGGCCATGAGCCAACCGAGGGCGACCACGGGCTTGCGATTGTAGGGCAGCCAGAAGAGAGCGATAAGTCGAATCAGGATATCGAGAATACCGAGGGTGAGGCGCAGCCAATCGGGCAGGAAGTCGAGGTATGCGGGGGCAAATAGGTTCACCCGTCTATTATGCCGTGGCCGGTGAACTCTTGTGGGGGGAGTGCGGTAGCGCCTCACGATTCGGGTCGGGGGTGCCGTTTGCAGGGGGGAGATGAAAGACACAGAACGGCTAATTGCAATAGCGCAAATATTCACTTGAGCATCCCGTGCAGGGATGAAATAATTGCACTCATGCAGAAAAAGGAATTGAGCCTTCGAGAACGACGACGCGAACAGACCTGGCGCGCCCTCCACGAAGCGGCCCTCAAGCGCGTCCGCGAACACGGGATGCGCGGAACCACCGTTGAGGAAATTGCCCGTGAGGCCGGGGTCTCGCCCCGTACCTTCTTCAACTACTTCCCCTCCAAAGAAGACGCCGTCCTGGGCCTGCGCGAACCGGTCGTCAGCGAGGAAATCCTTGAAACCGATCGTCTCCACGAGGACGAAAACACGATTATTCGTGTCACCCACTTGCTGTGGCAGATTATTTTCCATAGCTTCTACTACATCAAGGTCAAGAGCAACGATTTCCAGACCCACTGTCGTGAATTCCCCGACTCGGCCAAGCGCTTCAAGATGCACCACATGCGGTGCGAGCAGGTGCTCACCGAGTATCTGAACACGATTGACTGGGTTGCCTTTGACGCTGCCGGCCGCCGCGGCCCCTTCCCGCGTCGATCCCCGTCGGACCCGCTGACCGACCACCTGCAGGAGCGTGCCCGCGCCAAGGTGCAGCTGGCCTCGGCGGTGTTGCGTCAGCTGGAGTTTGCTCGCCATCTGGAGGATGAGGAAGAAATTAACCGCGGTATTCGACAGACGGTGAAAACCTACCAGTTCCTGCTTTTTGAGCAGAGTAGGCCTGCAATCTAGCGGCGGTTCACCACCCTGAGCTATACACTGCTATACACGGGCTACAGAAACCCGCCTGCTAGAACCAGAACGTGAATCCCGGCGGGCACCCGCAACAGACATATATTGAACGTAACTAAGGATTATCGATGAGTACAGAGGAAAAGAAGCTACCTCAGCCGCCAGCCGGCGAGGCCAAGCAGGAAAGTAAAAACCGCATCCGCGCCATGTTCTTGGGCTTGGTCATTGTGATGCTCATGTCCTCGCTGAACCAGACGATTCTGGCGCCGTCGCTGCCCACGATTGTGGGTGAGCTTCACGGCGTGGAGCACATGAGCTGGGTGATTACTATTTTCATCCTGCTTTCGACGATTACGATGCCGGTCTACGGCAAGCTTTCCGACCAGTTCGGACGCAAGCCCTTCCTGATTTTCGCAATCGTCTCCTTCATGGCGGGCTCCGTGGTTGGCGCGCTCGCCCAGGATATGAACTGGCTGATTTTTGCTCGTGCCCTGCAGGGCCTGGGCGGTGGCGGTCTGATGATTCTATCTCAGGCCGTGATTGCTGATGTGATTCCTCCCCGTGACCGCGGCCGTTACATGGGTATTATCGGTGGCGTTTTCGCGTTCTCCTCGGTGGCTGGTCCGTTGATTGGTGGCTGGATTACTGAGGGCCCGGGCTGGCGTTGGGCGTTCTGGCTGAACCTGCCGCTGGCTGTTCTGTCGATTCTTGCGGTGATTTTCTTGTTGCCGCACCGCCCGTTCCGTGACCGTGAGAAGCACAACATCGACTACCTCGGTTCGCTGATTCTCATGGCGGGTACGAGTGCGCTGGTGCTTGCCACGATTTGGGGCGGTAACCAGTACGAGTGGACTTCGCCTGAGATTATTGGTCTGCTGGTCTTCTCCGTGGTTGCTGCGCTGGTGTTTATCCCGGTGGAGAACCGTGCGGCTGAGCCGGTCATGCCCATGTACCTGTTCAAGAACCGTAACTTTGTGCTGACTCTGGGCGCTTCGCTGGCGCTGGGTGTGGCGATGTTCGGTGCTGTGGAGTACATCCCGACCTATCTGCAGATGGCATTGGGTGTGAGCGCTACGGTGGCTGGTCTGCTGATGATTCCGATGATGGGCGTCATGCTGGTGGTGTCGATTGTGACGGGTCGCCTGGTGTCGAAGACTGGTCGTTATAAGGGTTACGTGACGAGCGGTACCGCGATTGTGGCGCTGGGTCTGTTCCTTCTGTCGACCGTGACTATTGATACCCCGACCTGGCTGTTCTGTGTGTACCTGGGGGTGATGGGTGCCGGTCTGGGTATGTCCATGCAGTTCTTGACCCTGATTGTTCAGAACGCGTTCCCGGTGAGCGTGGTGGGTACCGCGACGGCGGCGAACAACTTCTTCCGTCAGGTGGGTGCTACTGTGGGTGCCTCGCTGGTGGGTGGTCTGTTCACCTCGCGTCTGACCTCGCTGATTTCTGAGCGTATGCCGCAGCAGGCGTTGCAGTCTTCGGGCGGTCACGCGTCTTCGTCGTTGACTCCTGAGCTGGTGGCGTCTTTGCCCGAGCCGGTGCACGGCATCATTGTGAATGCGTATAACGATGCGCTGATTCCGCTATTCCTGTACCTGGTTCCGTTGGCTCTGGTGTCTACGCTGCTTCTGTTCTTCATTCGTGAGGATGCGCTGGCGACGACCCTGGAGACTGAGCCTGCTGTTGATGTTGCCCGTGCGGCGACCGGCGCGATCCCGGTGATTACTCCGGAGATGGCGACGAAGGATGCTCAGGCGCTGAAGAGCATGCAGGGTTCTGCCCGCACTCGTATTGATGAGTCGTTGAGTTCGGAGGCTTCGCCCGAGCCTGGCTCTCAGGAGAACGGCGGCGCCCAGCGTCCCTAGGCGTGAGATGACGAACGGTGCACGCTGGAGCGGTTCGTAGCTTTTCGTCATAAAAAACTGTTACCCCTAACCGGTGTAACTTATGCGTGCAACGGCTTGCCCTTGGCGGATATGCTGGGGTGAGCCGTTGCTGTATGCGAAGTGGGGAGGGCGGTGAGCCCCTCGGATTTCCGTATTCTCGCGTCCCAGATTTTTGGGCGTGGCACGTCGATAATAGCTGCGCCCCGCCGATCCCGCGCCGGCTACATCCCGGTACCCCTTGAAGACTAGAGGAGTTTCAACCATGAAGATTCTGCAGCCTACCTCCATCACCCTTGACTGTGAGCACCTGGGCTTGGAGCCGGGCGATACCGTGCGCCTCTACGACCCCGCCACCCCGATTGCTGAGGAGGACACCGACGCAGACGTGTTCATCGTGTGGGCGAACACCGCGGAGCAGCTGGCTGATTCTGCTTCTCGCCTGAAGAATGTGGCCCTGGTGCAGGCACTGCTGGCGGGCCCGGACGCTGTGCGCGCCGCGGGTTTCCGTCCCGAGGCTGCCATGTGCTCGGGGGTGGGTCTGCACTCGAAGACCGTGGCTGAGCACGCTCTGGCGTTGACCTTGAACCTGGTGCGTTTCCTGCCGACCCTGGCTGTTGAGCAGGGCAAGCGCCGCTGGGCGGCTGAGTTGGGCGGAGCCCAGGAGCTACACCCCGAGAACCAGGTGACCACTCTGCTGGATGCGAATGTTATGGTGTGGGGCTTTGGCTCGATTGGTCAGGAGATCGCCCGCCTGCTCAAGGCTTTTGGTGCGAAGGTGACCGGTGTGGCTCGTTCTGCGGGTGAGCGTGCCGGCTTCCCTGTGATTGCGACCGAATCGATTGACGAGTACCTGCCGAGCACCGATGTGCTGATTATGGTGCTGCCCACCTCTGATGAAACCTTCCACGCGATGGATGAGCACCGCCTGGCCCTGCTTCCTTCCCGCGCGTACCTGGTGAACGTTGGTCGCGACACCACCGTGGATGAGCCCGCGTTGGTTAAGGCGCTGAAGGAGGGCAAGCTGGCCGGTGCAGCGGTGGATGTTGCTCAGAACGAGCCGCTGCCCGCCGAGGACCCGCTGTGGGATGCCCCGAACCTGGTGATTACCCCGCACGCGGCTGGCGGTCGTCCGGTGGATCCGGAGTCGCTGATTGCTCATAATATTGCTGCCCTGCGTGCGGGTGCTCCGGCTGAGGAGTACCGCAACCGCTTCTAGGCGCTACCCGGGCTTGTTTTACTTTTAGTTCCTATCCCCGCAGGTGCTCTGCACGCGGGTAGGAGAGAGACGGAGGCGGCGCCCCGCCGCGAGTAGCGTGCTCGTGTCGGGACCCCGCCTTTGGCTGTTTTGCCTTAAAGGGCGTGTTTAAGAGGTGTGCCTTAGCTTCTGCTACTGCCTTCTGAACTGTTGGTTTAGCCAGTGAATTAGTGGGTTTACGTGGTGTTTTACCCCGGTAATACCCCTATCGAAAGTGTCATAACGTCCTTATGTCGCGGAGAATGTTTCCGATGTAAAATTTTCGTAAAAATTATTAATTCACCCCTTTGCCCCGGTAATTCCGGGGTATTTTTTCGCACAGTCTCCTTCCAGCCCTCGTACAGGCTGTTCTAAGGGGTGAAAGTGCCCAATGTGGGTTTGGTGGAAGTGTTGCAGGCTATATAAGATAAAGTAACTATGCTCCTAGTGACAGTCATCACGAAGCAGTGCACTGGGACAGCATGACACACATGCCTTAATACCGACATCTACACAAGGAGGGGAACCGTCCCATGTTTAGGTACATCCTCCAGCGATCGCTGACGTATCTCGTCATGGTCTTTATTACGACCACGATGGGTTACTTCGCCGCGGTTACTGCCCTGAAGCCTGCTCTGCTGGAGCAGGAAAAGGTTCCGAAGCCCAGCCCCGAGCAGGTGAACCGCAACTTCGCATCCCTGGGTCTTGACCCCGAGATGAACCCCTGGGACCGTTACGTTCAGTGGCTGACCAATGTGGTCACCAAGTTCGACTGGGGTCGTAGCCCCAACGGCGCGTACATCAACCAGGAGTTCGGCCAGCGCGTGTGGGTTTCTACCCGCCTGCTGCTGGTGGCTACCATTCTCTCGATTGTGATTGGTATTGCCCTGGGTGTGTACTCGGCAGCTCGCCAGTACAAGTTCTCTGACCGTGTTATTACCGGTTACTCCTACCTGGTCTACATCATCCCCGCTCCCGTTGCTTACTTCGTGGTGCAGCAGGGCGCGACCACTATCAACAACATTGCTGTTGCTAATGGTGGAGAGAAGATTTTCTACGTGACCGGTATTTCGACCCCGGGCCTGACGGGCTTCTGGGAGATTACCATCGATATGGCCGCACACTACATCGTGCCGACCTTCTGTATGACCATCTTCGGTTGGGCTGGCTACCAGATTGCCCAGCGTCAGTACCTGCTCGATAACGTGAACGCAGACTTCGTGCGTACCGCTCGCGCTAAGGGCCTGACCCGTAACCAGGCTATTACCCGTCACGCTCTGCGCGTGTCCTTCATTCCCGTGGCGCAGTCCATCGCCTACCAGATTCCGCTGATCTTCGCGGGTGCATTCTTCGCCGAGAGCGTGTTCGCGTGGCCCGGTATTGGTAAGTGGTCGATTGACTCCATCTCCTCGCAGGATGTGAACGCTGCGACCGTGACCCTCGCGTACGGTTCTGCACTGTTCGCTGTAGGTGCGATTATCGCTGATATCGCGACCACCATCGTTGACCCCCGAGTGAGGATCTCATGAGCCAGGTAACTGCAACTTCCTCCGTGCCGGTGGTACAGGAGAACGGTGACTTCAAGGTCATCAACAAGAACGTCATTATTCTGCGCCGCTTCCTGCGTAACAAGGCGGCTGTCTTCGGCCTCGCGGTCTTCATCGGTATGGGTCTGTTCGGCCTGTTCGGTAAGTACCTGACTAAGTACAAGCCGAACGATATTGACTACATGGCTCTGGGTGAAGGCCCGAGTGCCGACCACTGGTTCGGTACCACCATTGCTGGTAACGACGTGTTCGCCATGATGGTGGAGGCCGTGTGGACCTCCCTCGAAATCGGTGTGATCGTTGGTCTGGCAACCGTGCTGATTTCCGCAGTGTACGGCTGTGTGATGGCCTACTTCGGTGGCTGGATCGATAAGATCATGCTCTTCATCCTGGAAACCCTCATCATGGTTCCCTCTCTGCTGATTCTGGCTATCCTGATCAACGGTCAGGTTGGTAAGCAGATTCAGAAGAGCGTGCCGACCTGGATTCTGCTCTCCGCCGTGCTGATTGCCTTCGGCTGGATGGGTAGCGCCCGTGTGATTCGTGCAATGGCACAGTCCCTCATCAGCCGCGACTTCGTGAAGGCTGCACGCTACATGGGTGTGCACCCCCTCAAGATTGTGATGCGCCACCTGGTTCCGAACATCGGCTCTCTGCTGGTTCTGAACTTCACCAGCGGCATTATGAATGCTGTGCTCTCCGAGGTCGCCTACTCCTTCATTGGCATCGGTATTAAGTACCCGAACTACTCGCTGGGTTCGCTGATTTCGGATGCTTCGCAGCAGATTAACACCCTGCCGCACATGTTCTGGTTCCCGGTTCTGTTCTTCTTCCTGCTGGTTGGCCCGCTGGCCCTCATGAACGACGGTCTGCGTGACGCCTTCGACCCGACCTCCATGTCGGTCGGTAAGATCAAGAAGTCTAAGAAGAACGAGAAGAAGGAGGCGAAGAACTAATGAGCACCTCTCCCGTTCTGAGCGTTAAGGACCTCAACGTCCGATTCAACACCGAAAACGGTGTCGTGCACGCCGTGCGCGGTGTGAACTTCGACCTGTACCCGGGTAAGACCCTGGGTATCGTGGGTGAGTCCGGTTCCGGTAAGTCGGTGGCTTCGATGGCCATCATGGGTCTGCACCCGACCACCGCGGACATCACCGGTTCGATTAAGTACAACGGCACCGAGCTGCTGGGCCTGAACGACAAGGAAATGTGTGCCTACCGCGGCAAGCACATCTCCATGATTTTCCAGGATCCGCTGTCCTCGCTGACCCCCGTGTACACCATTGGTGACCAGATTGCCGAGGTGCTCAAGGTCCACAACAAGGGCATGAGCAAGCAGGCCATCAAGGACCGCTCCATCGAGCTGATGCGCATGGTGGGTATTCCCTCGCCGGCCGATCGTCTGCGTTCCTTCCCGCACGAGTTCTCGGGCGGTATGCGCCAGCGCATCATGATCGCTATGGCGATTGCGAACGACCCCCGCGTGCTGATTGCTGACGAGCCCACCACCGCGCTGGATGTGACCATCCAGGCGCAGGTGCTGGAGGTCATGCAGAAGGCCCAGGAGGAGACCGGCGCGGCTACCATCATGATTACCCACGACCTGGGCGTCGTGGCGGGCATGGCTGACGACATCCTGGTGATGTACGCCGGTAAGCCGGTGGAGATTGCCAAGGCCGAGGACCTGTACAAGTACCCCTCGCACCCGTACACCATCGGTCTGCTGGGTGCGGTGCCTCGCGTGGACCGCTCCGAGAAGGTTTCGCTGGTTCCGATTGAGGGTACCCCGCCGAACCTGATTAAGCCCGTGACCTGCTGCTCCTTCCGTGAGCGTTGCCCGATTGCCAAGAGCGGCGGCCAGTGCTGCCAGGACTCCAACGGTGAGCCCGATCTGCAGCCGCTCGAGGGTGTGGGCGAGGGTCACTACTCCTCCTGCACCATCTCGCAGGATCTGGTGGGTAAGACCGCGGAGGAACTGTACCCGGTTCCCGAGCCTCCCGTATCCAGCTTCGACGGTATTCCGCGTGAGGAGCGCGCTCCCGTGCTGGAGGTGCGCAATGTCAAGAAGCACTTCCCGCTCATGAAGGGTGCTCTCATCAAGCGCCGCGTGGGTACCGTGAAGGCCGTGAACGGCGTGACCTTCGATATTCGCGAGGGCGAGTGCTTCTCTATCGTGGGTGAGTCCGGTTGTGGTAAGACCACCACCCTGCTGGAAATCATGGAGTTCAACAAGAACACCGACGGTGAGATTCTGATTAACGGCGTCTCCACCAAGGACGGCAAGTCCGCCGGTGAGATTCTTGCACTGCGTAAGAACCAGCAGATGGTGTTCCAGGACCCGACCGGTGCCCTGGACCCGCGCTTCACTGTCTTTGAGGTCTTGGCTGAGCCCCTGGAGAACCAGGGCATGAAGAAGTCCGAGATTAAGAAGCGCGTCGTCGAGCTGATGCGTACCGTGGGTCTGCAGCCCGACCACGTGAACCGCTTCCCGAACCAGTTCTCGGGCGGTCAGCGTCAGCGTATCGGTATCGCCCGTGCGCTGGCTGTGAACCCCAAGCTGGTGGTTCTGGATGAGCCGGTGTCGGCGCTGGATGTGTCGGTTCAGGCGGGTGTGATTAACCTGCTCGAGGAGCTGCGTGCCAACCTGGGCCTGAGCTACCTGATGGTGGCTCACGACCTCGCGGTGATTCGCCACGCCTCCGATCGCGTCGCGGTGATGTACCTGGGTCGCATCGTGGAGATTGGTGACGTCGACCGCGTGTTCGACAACCCGATTCACCCGTACACCCGTGCTCTGCTCTCGGCCATCCCGGTTCCCGATCCCGAGGTTGAGGCTAACCGCCACCGCATCATGCTGGAAGGCGATCTGCCCACCCCGGTGAACGCTCCGAAGGGTTGTGGCTTCTCGAGCCGTTGCCCGATCTTCAAGCTGCTGCCCGAGGATAAGAAGCAGCGTTGTCTGGAGGAGATGCCCGAGATTACTCACGTTGAGGGTGAGGATCACGGTTATGCTTGCTACTACCCTGAAGCCGAAGCGGCCATGGTATAGCTCTAGAGTCGGCTGAAAAGTCGCATGTGTGCCGAGGGGCGAGTATCCATTGGATGCTCGCCCCTCGGGTTTTCTGCTCTCCGCGGTGTTTTCGACCGAGGTAGCGGCCCGGGCTGTGCTTTCTTATGTGGTTCTCGGCACTGAGGATGCACTGATGTATAAGTTAATTTCCCCTCGACAAGGCGTAACCTTTCTCAATATTCAAGATATGAATATTTATGGGAGGGCATCTGAACGGAGGGTGGGTAATAATTAACCCTAGGGGCGCGTCGCTAGGGGCGCACCCGATGGAACACATTCATAGACCGGCACTAATTCATCGCTCACCGCACCTTTAGGTGGCGCATGAGCAGGGAATCCTTGATGCTTTCCTGCGGGATTATTGAGGGTCATACATATAAGAGGACACTCTCATGGAGAAGAATTTCATCCTGAATCGTCGTACCGTTCTCGGTGGCGCTGCAGCGCTGAGCGCTGTGGGCGTACTGGCAGCGTGCGGCTCGTCGAAGGACTCCAAGGCAACCACCCAGGGCGCAACCGCAGGTACCGATTCCAAGGAACTGTACGACCTTGCTGAGACCGCTGTTTCTGAGCTGAAGGATGGCGGCACTCTGCGCCTGTCCGTGACTTCGCTGGGCCCGGACTTCAACCTCCTGGGTACCGGTGTTACCGCCTACACCCAGGCTGCTCTGAGCCCCGTGTACTACAACGGCATTTGGCAGGCAGACCCCATGGGTAAGCGCACCCTGTCTCCCGAGTTTGCTAAGAGCTTCGACGTTTCCGAGGAGAACGGCGTGCCCGTGGTCTCCATCGAGCTGAACCCCGTGGCTAAGTTCAACGACGGTACCCCCATTGACTACAAGGCTCTACAGGCTACCTGGAACATCCTCAAGAGCACCGATGGCGACTACAAGATCGAGACCAGCGGTATCTACAGCAGCGTCGGTTCCGTGGAGCGCGACGGCGACGACTTCAAGGTGAAGGTCACCTTCGCTAAGCCGTACTACCCGGTTAACATCCTCTTCGGTGAGATTCTGCACCCGGCTCTGCTGGACAAGAACGTCTTCAACGAGGGCTTCGTGGATAACCCGCACCCCGAGTACGCTGCCGGCCCCTTCACCATTGCTGAGGGCGGCTGGAACTCCTCCGAGAAGACCCTGACCCTGACCCGCAACGAGAAGTGGTGGGGCGAGAAGCCCATTCTGGAGCGCATCGTCTTCCGTCAGATGGATTCCGCTGCTGAGCGTGCAGCGTTCAAGAACGATGAGATTGACGCTGCCCCCGCTACGGCTGCTGCAAGCTACAAGGAGCTGAAGGAAGTTGCTAACACCGAGATGCGTCGCGGTGTTCGCCTCTTCTCCGGCGGTATGATCATGAACCCCGCTCGCATGCAGGACGTTGCTCTGCGCCGTGCGGTTATGGCAGGCCTGAAGCGCGAAGCTATTTCCAAGGTGCGTTTCCAGGGTCTGGATTACGAAGAGAAGCAGCCTGGCTCGATGATCCACATGCCCTTCTCCGAGTACTACCGGGACGTTTACCCGACCCCGAACAACGATGCAGCTGCTGCTTCCAAGATTCTGGAAGAGGCTGGCTACACCAAGAACGGCGATTACTACGAGAAGGGCGGCAAGCAGGCTACCTTCAAGTACTCCGTCTTCGGTGATGACCCCACCTCTAAGGCTGTGGCTCAGACCATCGTGCAGCAGCTGAAGGATGCCGGTATTAACGTTGAGCTCGACGCTCGCGCTGCTAGCGAGTTCGGCAAGGCAATGCAGGCTAAGGATTACGACGCTACCGCATCGGGCTACGGTCTGACCGATCCGGACGCTACCCAGGCTACCCAGCAGTTCTACCTGCGCGAGAAGCCCGAGGAAGCCGGTACCGACGAGATCAACAAGCTGATCGAGAAGATGAAGCTCATTGCTGACGACAAGGAACGTAACCTGGCTTGCGACGAGATTGAGAAGAAGCACATGGCCGAGGTTGCTGTGATGGTTCCGCTGTTCAACGGCCCCGAGTACAAGTTCGTGAAGAAGGGCCTGCGCAACTACGGCGTGTCCCTGTACCAGGGCAACGGCATTCACTGGGAGAAGGTTGGTTGGGCTAAGTAAGTCCTCACCCCTTCACCTACTAGGTGAATAGCCCAGAGCTATAGAAAGTGTCCACCCGGATGATCCGGGTGGACACTTTTGTGTTTTCCGAGGTTTTAGGGGTGCTTCTGTATACCGATACATAGAGGGGACGAGAGGAGCGGTGGTATAGCTATCCGGTAAAATCCGA
Source organism: Rothia sp. HMSC068F09 (assembly GCF_001812775.1). Classification (NCBI taxonomy): domain Bacteria; kingdom Bacillati; phylum Actinomycetota; class Actinomycetes; order Micrococcales; family Micrococcaceae; genus Rothia; species Rothia sp. HMSC068F09. The sequence continues at coordinate 78,160 of NZ_KV810409.1, read as the reverse complement.
AAATTTCGCATAAAAACGGGGTATTCATGGTATGAATATTCAAAAAACACGATAAATATTAAGAAATTTTGCGAAAATGCTTGGTTTTTGCTCCGAGGGTGCGCTACAGTGGGGCCATACAAAGTTATGCAGTACCCTGCATAAATAATCATTACTTCGGGAATATGGGGTATACCCGCCCGCTCACAACAGAAGGAAACCACTCCCATGACCACCAAGACCGCATACACTGCGAGCAGCCACGAAGCGACCAAGAGTAGCTTCAGCCGCCGCGCGCTCATTGGCGGCTCTGCGGCTCTGGGAGCTGTAGGCCTGCTCAGCGCCTGCGGCAACGGCAGTGCAAGCTCCGAAAAGACCAAGGCAGCTGGCGCCGGTGCCAACATTGAAGACCTGTACAACATCAACGCTCAGGACGTAAACAGCCTCAAGAAGGGCGGCACTCTGCGCCTGCCCGCCGGTGCCATCGGCCCGAACTTCAACTTCCACACCCAGAGCGGTAACACCACCGATAACGTCAACGTTATGAGCACCATTAGCCAGGCGGGCCTGTGGAACCTCGACTTTGACGGTACCTACAAGCTGAACACCGACTTCGCTGTCTCCTTCGAGCACAGCAAGAAGGACGACAAGATTCAGGTTGCCATCAAGCTCAACCCCAAGGCTGTCTTCACTGATGGCACCCCCATCACCTACAAGGCGCTCCAGTCCACTTGGAACGTCTTCAAGAGCCTGGATAACGGTTACAACATTGTTGCCCCCGGTATCTACGAATTCGTTGAATCCGTCGAAAAGGGTGAAGATGACTACAGTGCGACCGTCACCTTCTCTAAGCCCTACTACCCGCTGCAGAGTCTCTTCTCCGTGATTCTGCACCCCGCGCTGGAGGATGTTGAGCTCTTCAATAACGGCTTTGTGGATGCGCCCCACCCCGAGTACTGGGCGGGCCCCTTCACTCTGGCAGACAAGGGTTGGGACTCCACTGCGAAGACCTTCAGTGTCGTGCCCAACGAGAAGTGGTGGGGCACCAAGCCCCTGCTGGACAAGATCGTCTTTACTCAGATGGAGTCCAGCGCTTCGCGTGCAGCCTTTAAGAATGACGAGATTGACGCTATTGGTGCGAACACCTCCTCTATTTACGCCGAGGTGAAGAATGTGGCAGGTACCGAACTGCGTAAGGGTACCCGCCTCTATGCCGGTGGTCTGGATATTAACCCCCGCCGCGTGAAGGATGCCGCCCTGCGTAAGGCAATCTTTGCCGGCACCAACCGTGAATCGCTTGCGAAGATTCAGTTCCAGGGCCTGCCCTACGAGGAAACCATCCCCGGTTCGATGATTCACATGCCCTTCTCGCCCTACTACCAGGACTCCTACCCGACCCCGAATAATAGTGTTTCGGAGGCGCAGAAGATTCTGGAAGCTGCCGGCTACACCAAGAACGGCGACTACTACGAGAAGGGCGGCACGAAGGCCGGCTGCGCCGTGGTGGTTTTCGGCGATGATCCGACCACCAAGGGTAAGGCTCAGACCTTCACTCAGCAGATGAAGGACGTCGGTATCGAGATCCGCATCGACCAGCACGCTGATAGCGAGTTCGCCACCGTTCTGGGTAACTGGGACTACGATATTTCCTTCAGTGGCTACTCGGTCTCTAGCCCGGATGCCACCGAAGGTACCAAGCAGTTCTACTACTCCGAGAACAACGAAGGTATCGGCAGCAAGGAAATCGATGCCCTCATCGACGCCATGACCCTCATTGAGGATGACAAGGAACGTAACCTTGCCTGTAACGAGATTGAGAAGAAGCACATGGCTGAGTTCGCCTTCCTGGGTACCATTACGAACGGTCCTGACTTTGTGATGGTCAAGAAGACCCTGGCTAACTACGGTCCGAGCCTCTACAAGACTACGGACTGGACCGCCGTGGGTTGGATGAACTCCTAACGGCTTCTGCCTATAAGCGGGTCGAATGTGTATGCGCACATTCGACCCGCTTTGTTGTGCCTGCGGGGCTTTTCTGGAGGCGGGGGAGGGGCGTCTGGTCTCTAAGGTGCGGGCCTAAAAAAATTAAGAAATATATATCGTGTTGTGCACCTGCGGCGAGGTGTGTGGTGTACACTACTAAAAATAATAAATGTGGCTTAAGACATAGTTGTAGGTCACATTCTTTTGTATGGCTTCACCTGCCCGCCCCATCACCGCAGATAGCAGGCGCTCCCGCAGACGGAAACCCCGCCTCCAGAGCACGCGAGCCACCCACTCTACACTGCAAACACTGCATCAGTGCAGTCCACACCCACAAGGAGCCCATCATGAGCCCCCAGCCCACCCCCTCCCTCTCCGGATTCAACCCCATCATGAGCCGCCGCGTACTGTTCGGCGGCGCAACCGCCGTCGCCGCAGCCGGCGTACTGAGCGCTTGTGGCTCCTCGTCCCCCAAGACCGAGCACAAGGCAAGCGAAACCCCGTTCTATGAAATCAACGAGCAGGATGCCTCGAAGCTCAAGCAGGGCGGTACCCTGAACCTGAGCACCTACTCCCTTGGTCCGGACTTCAACCGCTTCTCCCAGAATGGCTCGAGCACCTCCGTCTCCGAAACCATGGGCATTATCGCCGGTGCCGGCATCTGGCGCAGTACCTTCAAGGGTGAAGACGAGCTCGACCCCAACTACTGCCTCGGCTTCGAAGCTAAGGAAGTAGACGGCAAGATCACCGCAGAGGTGCGTCTGAACCCCAAGGCAGTCTTCAACGACGGAACCCCCATCGACATCGACGCCCTCAAGGCAACCTGGCAGATCCAGCGTGACCCCGAGGGTGAATACAAGATTGGTGCAGCAGGTATCTACGAATTCATCGAAAGCGTTGAAGCAATCGACGGCGACCGCTACCACGCACGCGTTGTCCTCAAGACCGCACACAACCCCGTCAAGGGTCTGCTCTTCGGCGGAATCCTGCACCCGGCAATGCTCGACGTCACCCTCTTCAACGAAGGCTTCGTGGACAACCCCCACCCCGAGCTCGGTTGCGGCCCCTTCACCCTGGCACCCAACGGCTGGAACTCCTCCGAGAAGACCTTCACTGCTGTGCCCAACGACAAGTGGTGGGGTGAGAAGCCCAAGCTGGACCGCATCGTCGTGCGTGAAATGGCAGACGCCGCAGCACGCGCCGCCTACAAGAACGGCGAACTGGACGTCGTGGAATCACGTACCCTCAGCGCCTACAACGAGATGAAGGACGTTGCGAACTCTGAAATCCGCCGCGGTCGCCGCCTCTTCGCCGGTGGTATGAACCTGAACGCACAGCACATCACCGATGTTGCTGTCCGTAAGGCAATCTTCCTGGGTATCGACCGTGGTGCTCTGGCAAAGATTCGCTTCCAGGGTCTGCCCTACGAAGAAGAAGTTCCCGGCTCGATGCTTCTGTTGGGTTCCTCCCAGTACTACCGCGACAACTACCCGGCACGTAACCCGGAGGAAGCACGCAAGGTCCTGGAGAAGGCAGGCTACACCAAGTCTGGCGACTTCTACGCGAAGGACGGCAAGACCATCACCCTGAAGCTGACCACCTTTGGTGATGATGCCACCACCAAGGGTCAGGCACAGACTTTCATTCAGAGCATGAAGGAAGTCGGCATTAACTTCGAGCTCGATTCGCGTGCACAGTCCGAATTCTCGAAGGTTGTTGGTAACCGCGAGTACGACGTGAGCATTTCGGGCTTTGGCGTGAGCTCCGAGCCGACCAGTGCTGCCGAGTACTTCTACCACTCCAAGAACTGGAACGGCGTCGGCACCCCCGAAATTGACGCTATGGTCGACGAGATGGTCACCATCCTCGATGACGCTAAGCGCGCCGAGAAGTGCAACGAAATTGAGAAGAAGCACATGAGTGAGGTCTGCCTCTTCATCCCCTTCCTCAACGGCCCGGACTTCAAGGCATGCCGCCCGAAGCTCGCTAACTACGGTGCATTCCTCTTCAAGACCACCGACTGGTCTACCGTCGGCTGGATGGCATAAGCCGCAGTTTTGAGCTCCCCGCTCCTATACGTTTTCGCAGTGTCGTATAGAGGCGGGGAGCTTTTTCTTTTGAGTCCTATTTGCCCTTCGGAGTGCTGAAATGGTGGCTTTAGTTCGTAATAATTCTCAGAGAGGCATCGCCGACGCGCTCGCATGCTGATCGGGCATAATATTTTATTTTTTAGTTTTTATGCATGTGTTCCTTGTAATGGCGCGGGTTGAAGATACCGTATACACCATTTTTATACACTGTACGGTTTGCGTGGAGGTTGTAATGTGGTCTGCGCCGCTTCTTTTGGGGGTATACTGTGTTTCAATCACAAACAATGTGGGGGCTCTCACAGGGATTGATGGCAGGGGCTTTGCTGTCACTGCGCACAAGGGCACACAACATCGTGCGCCACAGGATGTAAACCCGAGCCCTCCGGCACAAGGAGAACACATGACTCACCTGCGTATTAACCGCCGTACCTTGCTCACCGGCACTGTTGCCCTGGGCACCGTCGGCCTGCTGGCTGCATGCGGTGGCGGTTCGGATAAGAAGATTAGCGGTAAGGCTGCTTCGAGCACCGAGGAAATCGTCAAGAACATCGAAATCAACAAGCAGGACCGCTCCTCTCTCAAGCAGGGTGGCGAGTTCCGCGGTAGCGTCTCCGCAATCGGTCCGAACTTCAACATCCTGACCCAGAGCGGCTACACCACCGAAAACCTGACCGCATTCGGTGGCGCCTGCAACATCCCCTCCGCTATCGGCTTCACCTCTCTGAGCCCCGCTGGCGACTATAGTCTCAATGACGACTACGTCTCCGATTACAAGGCAGAGACCGTCGACGGCGTTCAGACCATTACCTTCAAGCTCAACTCTAAGGCTGTCTTCAACGACGGCACCCCCGTTGATATTGAGGCAATCCGCGCCGTATGGACCGTCTACCGCAACCCCGATGATGGCTACAACGTTATCGCCGCTCCCTTCTGGCAGCAGGTAGCATCCATCGACCCCGTGGATGGCGACAAGACCCGCGTCAAGATCGTCATGTCTAAGCCGATCTACCCCGCTGAAACCCTTGGCCTGCTCGGTCTGCACCCCGCACTGACCGACAAGGAGCTCTTCAACAATGGCTTCGTGAACAAGCCCATGGATCAGTACTGGTCTGGCCCCTTCAAGGTGGGCGAGTGGAACTCCTCCGGCAAGACCCTCACCCTGGTCGCTAACGACAAGTGGTGGGGCGAGAAGCCGCTGCTGGACCGCATTATCTGGCGCGAAATGGGTGACGAGGCAGAGCGTGCAGCGTTCAAGAATGGTGAGCTGGACAGCATCGGCTTTGCTGGTCTGGCAACCTACAACGCCGTCAAGGATCAGCCCGGTGTTCAGATTCGCTCTGGTCAGAGCGTTGGCGTGATTAATCTGCAGTTCAACCCGACCCGCGTGACCGACACCGCCCTGCGCCGTGCAGTCTTCGCTGCGGTTGACCGCTCCCAGCTGGCTAAGGTCAAGTTCGGCCAGATTAACTGGGAAGAGCCGCTGACCGGCTCCATGATTGCTATGCCCTTCCAGAAGGGTTACCAGGACGCTATGCCCACCAACCCCGGAGCCGAGGCTGCGGCAAAGATTCTGGAAGCGGCAGGCTACTCCAAGAACGGCGATTACTACGCTAAGGACGGCAAGACCGCTGGCTTCTCCATTACCTACTTCGGTTCGGATGCCACCTCCCTGGCTCAGTTCCAGAACCTCGAGCAGCAGCTCAAGGCAGCCGGTATCAAGCTCGAGCAGGACAACCAGCCGCAGTCCCAGTTCAACTCGGTGATGGGCTCCAAGCAGTACGACTGCGCCTTCTCCGGTTGGGGTATTGGCGCTGACCCCGCAGATAGCGTTCAGTACTTCTACACCAGCGAAATCAACGAGGGTGTGGGCGATCCCGAACTGGATAAGTTCATCGCATCCATTTACGAGAAGGAATCCCACGATGAGCAGCTGAAGATGGCTGCTGAGGCTGAGAAGTGGCACATGGAGAAGGTTGCTATTTACTTCCCCTACGGCAACGGCCCCAGCTACGCAGCTGTGAAGGAGAAGCTGGCTAACTACGGTCCTTCCCTCTTCGCAACCAGCTACACCGACCCCAAGCGCTGGGTCAATGTGGGTTGGCAGAACTAAAACCACAGGTTAATTTTCTGGATTCCTATTCGGTAGTTTCTGAATTTTTGGAGGCGCCGGCATAAGACTCCGGAAGGGTAAAGTCCCGCGGTATTCCGCCTCAACGGTGGGGTACCGTGGGACTCTTTTGTTTCTCGGGGGAAGGTCGGCCGAGATTGAGGGCAGAAAAGTTTCTGCTGAAATATTTCCTCGTAAAAGGTGAGGCGGGTCATGGAGTATGGGTTTTGTGTGTATACTAATCCCAATGCAAATGTGTGTTCCATCATAGATATGAGTCACGAGTATGCGGGGTGGGTTGTGTTCCCCCACCCTCAGATTGTCGAGATGGCACCACGTTTCAACACTCATCCCGGGCCGGGAGCGCACGGTACCTCACGTGCGCATCCCGGTCCTCAGACAAGGACAGATTATGACCACTTTCACCCTCAACCGCCGCGCCCTGCTCACCGGCACCGTCGCCTTGGGCACCGTAGGCCTGCTCGCAGCCTGCGGCGGCAACTCCTCCAAGACCGAAACCAACGCGCTCTCCGCGGGCGACGACCTCTCCAAGGCAGTCTCCTACAACGAGAAGGACCGCTCCGCCCTCAAGGACGGCGGCGAGCTACGCCTGAGCGCTGACGGCATCGGCCCGAACTTCAACATCCTCAACACCAACGGCTACACCGCCGGTAACCTAAACATTCAGGCAGCCATCAACTCCGCATTCACCGGCGGCTTCTACGCCGACTTCCGCGGCGAGTCGCACATGAACGAGGACTACGTCACCGAGTACAAGGCGCAGACCGTTGACGGCGTGCAGACCGTGACCTTCAAGATTAACCCCAAGGCAGCCTTCAACGACGGTACCCCCATCGACGTGAACGCCGTCAAGAGCTACCAGACCATCTACACCGCCGCGGCATCCGGTTCGGACTACCAGATCACCCCCTCGCCCATCTGGGAGCAGGTCGCAAGCGTCGAGGCAGTGGACGGCGATACCCGCCACGTGAAGGTCACCATGTCCAAGCCCTGGTACCCCATCGAAGGCAGCTTCACCTCCTTCCTGCACCCGGTATTCACCGAGGTTAAGTTCTTCAACGACGGCATGAACGACAAGCCCCTCGACCAGTACTGGGCAGG
>NZ_KV810409.1:0-70779 GCF_001812775.1 Rothia sp. HMSC068F09 | reverse complement strand
CCCTTCAAGGTGGGCGAGTGGAACTCCTCCTCCAAGGTGCTCACCGTCGTCCGCAACGAGAAGTGGTGGGGCACCAAGCCCGCCCTCGAGCGCATCACCTGGCGTGAAATGAGCTCCCAGGCAGAGCAGGCAGCCTACAAGAACAGCGAAATCGACTACGCGGACGCCAGCACCCTCAGCTCCTACAACGAGCTCTCCGGCGTGGCAAACACCGACATCCGCAAGGGTAGCGCCCTGAGTGTTGGCAACTACGAAATCAACCCCGAAAAGGTGCCCCTGCCCGTCCGCCGCGCATTCGTGGCAGCCCTCAACCGTGAGCAGCTGCAGAAGCTGCGCTACGAGAAGCTCGGCTGGAAGGAAACCCTGCCCGGCTCCATGTGCATGCTGCCCATGCAGGAGGGCTACCAGGACAACTACCCGACCAAGCTCGGCAAGGATGTCGCCACCAAGATTCTTGAGGATGCGGGCTACACCAAGAGCGGCGACTACTACGCCAAGGACGGAACCAAGGCTTCCTACCCGGTCATTACCTTCGGTAGCGATCCGGTCGTCAGCTCCACCGCGCAGTTCCTGGTCCAGCAGATGAAGGAGATTGGCATCGAGCTGACCATCGAGAACCACGGTGCCTCCGAAATGTCGAGCATCATCTCCTCGAAGAACTTCGCGATTAAGACCGGCGGCTACGGCATCACCACCTCCCCGGTGGATGCAGCGAACTACTTCTACATCTCCGAGACCAACAACGGTCACGGCAAGGACCTGGACTCGCTCGCAGCCACCATGATGTCTACCGAGGACCCGAAGGAACAGCTCAAGATCATGAACGAGCTGGAGAAGCGCCACCTGGACGAGGTCGCCATCTACGTGCCCACCCACAACGGCCCGAACTTCAAGGCGTGCCGTAAGGGCCTGGCGAACTACGGCCCGATGCTCTTCGGGCTGCCCTACTACAACCCGAACGTGTGGATCAACGTCGGTTGGGAGAAGTAAAAATCTTAAGCGTTGAGCACCGCTCACACACTCCATAAGGGGTAAAAGCGCTACAGCGGCGTGTTACAGAAGGATTAAAACCTTCTGGAGCACGCCGCTTTCAGCGTTTTAGATGGGGTCGGCGAGGATATACTTAAAACGAAGTGAGCTGTCCGCTCACACCCGGTCGAATGTCCTCCCCGTCGAGGCCTCGTCCGGAGGAAGCCCGAGGCGCACCGTATGCGACGAGGCCTTCCGCAACACTGCGAATATTCTAGGAGAATTTCAATGACGAGCCTTTCTGTCTCCCGCCGTACCCTCCTGACCGGTAGCGTCGCCCTCGGCACCGTTGGTCTACTGGCTGCCTGCGGTGGCTCCAAGGAAAAGGTTGGCGGTAGCGCCTCTAACAACGCCGAAGACATTCTGAAGAACCTTCAGATCAACAAGCAGGACCGTTCCTCCCTCAAGCAGGGCGGTACCCTGACCCTCGCGGCTACCGCCCTGGGCCCGAACTTCAACCTGCAGACCCAGAGCGGCTACACCTCCAGCAACCTGGACGCACTGGCACCCTGCAACATTCCCGCCGTGATGGGCTTCTACACCATGAGCCCCGACGGTAACGGTACCCTCAACCCCGAGTTCTGCACCGAACACAAGACCGAGACCGTCGACGGTGTGCAGACCGCAACCTTCAAGATCAACCCCAAGGCTGCCTTCAACGACGGCACCCCCATCGACGTGAACGCCGTGCGTGCAATGTGGAAGGTCTACAGCGCAGTCACCGACAACCCCTACCACATCACCGATAACCAGATGTGGCAGCAGGTTGAGAGCATCGAGGCCGTGGACGGCGACGACCGCCACGTTAAGGTCACCATGAAGACCCCGTACTACCCCTCCGAGGGTCTGTGCGCCTTCGCGATTCACCCCGCTCTGGAAGACGTCAACCTCTTCAATGACGGCTTTGTCGACAAGCCCCTCGACCAGTACTGGGCAGGCCCCTTCAAGATTGGCGAGTGGAACTCCTCCCAGAAGGTGCTCACCCTGGTCAAGAACGACAAGTGGTGGGGCACCCCGGCTCTGCTGGACCGCATCATCTGGCGTCAGATGGACTCCGACGCAATCCGTGCAAGCTTCAAGAACGGCGAACTGGACGCCTTCACCTTCGTGGGTGCAACCAGCTACAACGCTGTGAAGGGCCAGGCAGGCACCGAGATTCGCCAGGGCCAGAACACCAACGTCAACATTATTCAGCTGAACCCCAAGCGCATCGAGGACCTGGCACTGCGCCGCGCAATCCTTGCATCTGTGGACCGCGAGCAGATTGCTAAGGCATACTTCTCGCAGCTCGGCTGGACCGAGCCGCTGCCCGGCTCCATCATCGCGATGCCGTTCCAGAAGGGCTACCAGAACAACTACGAGGGCGAGTCTGGCGCTCAGGCAGCCGCCAAGATTCTGGAGGCTGCAGGCTACTCCAAGTCCGGCGACTACTACGCTAAGGACGGCAAGGTTGCTGGCTTTGCCCTGACCTCCTTCGGTTCCGAAGCTGTCTACCAGGCTGTCTACCAGATCCTGGAGCAGCAGCTGAAGTCCGCAGGTATCCGCCTGAGCTCCGACAACCAGCCTCAGTCGAACTCCAACTCCGTGCTCGGCCAGAAGAGCTACGAGGCAATCTTCACCGGTTGGGGCGTTCTGCCCGACCTGGCTTCCTCCGCACCCTACTTCTTCACCACCGAGGTGTTCGGAGTCGGTGACCCCGAAGTCGATAAGCTCATCGAGAAGCTGCAGAACACCGAGAACGATGACGAGCGCATCAAGATCGCCAACGAAGCGGAGAAGCTCTACTACGAGAAGGTCGCTGTGTACCTGCCCTACGGTAACGGCCCGATGTACGCCGCTGTGAAGGCAAAGGTTGCGAACTACGGTCCGTCCCTGTTCAAGCAGAGCTACACCAGTGCTGACTACTGGGTCAACGTCGGCTGGCAGGAATAGAGTAGGCGAGAGTAATACCGTTTCAGGTAATGCTCTAGTCATCCTGTAGGACGCAGAATCCCGGGTGCTCTCGCAAGAGAGCGCCCGGGATTTTTCTGTGCTCTTTCGGGGCCTATGTAATTACAAAAAGTGGAGGAGGAGAGCCCACACCCGCCGCTACCACTCGCCCATGTATAGGGAACGCTCCTGCAGGTACCTCAACAGGTTCGGGTTCTGCCGCAGATAGAAGATGCGGTAGATGCCGCCTCCAGCGACGATAAAGACCAGCGGGAAACCCAAAATCACGAGGACACGGCTCATATTAGCTGGCAGATCAAAAGGAGCGCTGCTGGTTGCGACCAGCACAATCCATAGAGAATATCCAGCGCAAGCTATCGGGGTACCCCACATGCCGCGCACCAGCCAGCTCACCAGCGTTACCGCAATGACCCACGCGAGTGCCAACGTGACCTGATGCCGCTCCGCGTGAGCCCAGGGGAGAGCCCCCACGTAGATAATTGCGGGGATGCCCAGGTAACCGGGGATATTCAGTGAGGCAAGAATGTTTACGCAAAAGTAGCCCAGGAAAATAGCGCTCAACGACGAAGACAGGAACAGATGCAGGGGTATCACGCCATCGCCGCTATAGGCTGCGGTCGGGCCCGCGTACACGGTTTCAAACATGAGGGTTAGCGGAGTCATCATGTATTCAATCCAGACCACCAGCGCGAAGGCACCGAAAATGCCGAGAGCCTGCATCAGCGCAATCAGCCGTGAACGCGCATCCCGAGGAATGGTGAAGCTTTGACCCTTTGCCCTAACGCCCCAGAGATGAATAACGGCTACCATTGCCGCGATGCACAGCACCCAGCGCAAGAGGACGCCGGGCAGCTCAGGAAGACCGCCGTAAGCCCCCGTGGAGGGGTTACCCCAGGCTCCGGGGAGCAGCGTAATAGCGTGAGCACCCTCGGGGAGACGGGCGGAAGAGGCAAGCCGGTGCGGCTCATAGATAACCCACCACAGAAGGAACGCGGGAACCAGCACGGAGAGTTTACGCAGCAGAACCGGGAACGGCGGGGAATCGTAGACGAGCGCCTCAAGGTTGAGCCGGCGCATCAGCCGCCGAAAAGGAGAAAGAGCGAGTAACTCTTTTTGCCGCTCTTCCCACACCATAGTCTCAGAAGACATCATCGTACTCCCTATCACGTGAGAACTTCCTTGTTGAACTTGTTATCACACTAGCAGAAATACCCCCCCGCCAGTGGGTATACCAACGTTGGACCGTGTCGAAATTAGGGTATAAGGAAAGGGACCCCGCCACGATGGCGGGGCCCCTTAGAGCCTCAGAAAGCGAACTACTTAGTGGTCACCTTCAGGACGGTGCTCAGGTTCTGGTGAGCAACGCCCGGCAGACCCTTCACCTCAGCAAACTTGCGGGTGTTGGTGACAATCACCGGGGTAATCAGCGGGTAACCCGCCTCCTTGATGACCTCGGGATCGAACTCAATCAGAGTGTCGCCGGCGGCAACAACATCGCCCTTGGCAACCTTCACGCTGAAGCCCTTACCATCAAGGTTCACGGTATCCAGACCAACGTGAATCAGCAGCTCAATGCCGTTCTCCAGCTTCAGGCCCACAGCGTGGCCCGAGGGGTAGGTTGCGGCAACCTTACCGGCTGCGGGAGCAGCAACAGTGGTGCCGGTCGGCTCAATCGCCACACCCTCGCCCAGCTTGCCAGCCGCGAAAATCGGGTCCGGAACATCAGACAGAGCAACGGCGGTACCCTCAATCGGGGCGTGCAGCTCAATGACCTCACCGGCTGCAGCGGGAGCCGCGGCGGCAGGAGCGGCAGCCTCAGCCTTGGGAGCCTCCTCGGCCTTCTTCTCCACCTTCTTCTCGGCGGGAGCAGCGGCAGCCTCAGCAGCCTCTTCCTTCGCACGCTGAGCGGCGTGCTTAGCGGCGTCGTCCTTCGACTCGTAACCGAAGACCAGCACACCGGCCATCGCGCCGAAGAAGGCAATAGCCAGGCCAATCACGTACAGGTACGAGGGCTGCATAGCCGGAATCGACAGCAGCGAGGTGAACGCAAAGGCGTAGGACTTAACGCCCAGCATCGAAATGGTCGCACCACCGATCACAGCGGGAACCAGAATAATCGGAATCACGCGCTTGTAACGGAGCACAACACCGTACATGGACGGCTCAGAAATACCGCCCAGCAGACCGGACATCGACGCACCGATAGCGGTCTGGCGCAGCTCGCGGTCCTTCTTGGCGCGGATAGCCACACCGGTCACGAGGCCGAACACGGCGAAGTTGTACGCACCCATGGGGGACTGAATGAAGTCGGTACCCATGGTCTGCAGGTTGTTAATCATCACGGCGTTCAGCGGCCAGTGCAGGCCCAGCGGAACCATGAACAGGTACAGGCCGGCAATCAGGGCACCCACAACACCGGGAGCCACATCGTTAATCATCTTCAGGAAGTCAGAGATGCCCATAGCCACACCGATACCAATCGGGCCCACCAGGAATACGGTCAGCGGAACCAGGATCATCACCGAAATCATCGGCACGAACACCATCTGCAGCATCGAAGGAATAACCTTCTTCAGGAAGCGCTCCAGCGGAGCCAGCAGAGCAACAGCCAGCAGCGGCGGGAAGACCTGGCCGGTGTAGCTGAACGCGTACAGCGGCAGATCCAGACCGAAGAACGGAACGTTCAGAATCTTGGTGGCGGGGTCAGCCAGAGCGGTCAGATCGGTGAAGGTACCGGTCATCAGAGCGGCGGGGATAGCCGCACCAACCCACATGTTCGCGCCAAGACGCTTAGCGGCGGTAGCACCCAGCATGATGGGCATGAAGTTCAGCACCGACAGCGAAGCGGCCTTCAGGATGTACCAGAAGGCGTACTGCTGCATCCACTGGTTGTTCAGAGCCTTAGCAGCCTCGGGGTCAGACAGGCGCGCGCCGTTGACGATGTCGACGTTCACGGTCTGACCGGTCAGGTCGGTGTACTGGCCGAAGAAGCCCAGCTGCTGCAGGAACACGATGAGGGTCAGAATCATCGAGGTACCCAGCAGGGCCCACAGCAGCGGACGGAAGGAGTCAGACAGAACGTCGAAGACGTTGGTGAGCCAGCCGGCCTTCTTGCCATTAGACTCTGCCGGAGCCTCGCTCTCAGCATGCTTCGACATGGAGGGCAGCGCGTTAATCTCGTTGTACACGGCCTCAACGCGGTCACCCAGCACCACCTGGGTCTGGCCGGACTGCTCAATCACGGTGAGCACGCCGGGCAGGGACTTAATCTTCTCGTTCTGCACGGCCTCGTTCGACACGGGGGTCACACGCAGGCGGGTCGCGCAGTGCGTCATGTGCGAGATGTTCTCGGGGCCGCCGAGGCCGTCGAGAATCTTCTCGCCAAGTTCGCGGTTGTTCACGATACTTCCTTAGATATGCGGTCAAAGTCTATGCACAGGGTGAAATCCGGACGGCCGGGTGGGGGTGGGAAAACAGCCGCGCTACGCGCAAAAAGCTTCCCAAAAACACAAAAGACCCGAGCGCTCTCAACCGACGGTCGGGGCGGATGCCCCGTACGGGTACAGCGATACGGCGCGACCACCGGCTACGCGCCGGAAGCTACACTACCGCTATGGTGTTGAGTCGCTCAGGTCTTGCCTGCCAATCCAGTAACAATCCTGTTAAGAGAGGGATACCCCTTCTCAATAGTTCCCTGTAACTTTAAGGGTTTTCCCAGGTTCAGGGCAAGATGGATACAGGAAACTCCCAGAAGCTGTTAAAAATTTCCGCAAATGGATGCGACCCCCGGGCGGGTCACTCGGGCGAGCCAACCGACGGGTAAAGGCACAAAGCGCGGAGGGCCCCGCATCCTCGAAACGAGAATACGGGGCCCTCCAAAAGTCCCAGCCGGGGCTACCCTGGGTAGGGCAACGAACTACTTCGCGGTCTTCTTCGGGACGAAGCTCAGCGAGGCCACCTCAAGATCGGGGTAGTGGCGCTTCTGCCAGCGGCGGTTGCGATGCGCATTCACCTCAATCAGAGCCGCGCCCAGGGCACCGGCACCAATTGCAGTCCACAGCAGGTGCGGAAGCACAGTAACGAACTGGTGGTACTCCACTAGGATCGGCACGAAGAGCGCCGCGAAGAACACCGCCAGCAGCGCACCGAAGAGCAGCACACGGGCACGGTTCAGCGGGCGGGCCACGGCGGCCAGGTTCCACAGGCCCATCATGACCAGGGTAATGAACGAAGCCGTCTGCACCTGGCGGATATCGCCGATGTGCATCCACAGCGAAGCGGCCGTCACCAGCAGCAGCATGGCCACCACAATAATCGAGTTCGGAACCGTGTAGTTCAGCACGCGGCGCAAGAAGCCCGGCACGTAGCGGCGCGAGTTCGGCAGCAGGGTCAACGCGAAGGAAGACGCACCCACAATCAGGAAGTCAGCGGTCGAGTACTGGCGCGGCAGGAAGGGGAACACCCAGCCGAACAGGCCAAACACCACGCCCAGCAGAATCGCGAAACCGGTCTTCGTCAGGAACAGGTTCGCCACCATCTCAATGTTCGTAATGACCTGACGGCCCTGCTCCAGCGCAGCCGGCAGAGACGAGAACTTACCGTCCAGCAGAACCAGACGAGAAACAGCCTTCGTCGCAGGAGCCGCGTTACCCATCGCAATACCCAAGCTTGCATGCTTGAGCGCCAGAGCGTCATTAATGCCGTCACCGGTCATCGCCACCACATGGCCGCGTTCCTTCAGAGCAATGACCATGTTCTTCTTCTGCTCGGGCGACACACGACCGAAAATATTGTGGGTCGCGGCCGCCTCAGCAAGCTCCGGACCGTCCTCGGGCAGGGTAGAAGCATCAACCGCGCCGGCGGAGGTGTCCATACCCGCAGTCTTTGCGGCGGCGGCAACCGTGAACGGGTTATCACCCGAGAAGACCTTCAGCGTCACACCCTGACGGTGGAAGTACTCCACAATCTCCGGGGCGTCCGCGCGCACGTTCTCGCGGAAAATCACGAACAGAACCGGGGTAGCGTCCGCCGGAATCTTCTGGACGGGCTCACCCTTCTCGTTACGCACCACGGCCGCGGCATGGGCCAGCACCATCGTGCGCAGACCCAGAGCCGCTAGCTCGGCGGCGCGCTCGCGCTCGGCGGTGCCCTTGGCGAGCAGCGCCTCCGGGGCGCCCAGCAGCCAGGCCCCCGAATCCTTAAACTCAATCGCGCTAAAACGCAGCGCCGACGAGAACGGCACGATGCCGCTGACGGTAGCCGAGGAAGCCTGCGGGAAGCCGCCGGTCAGCGCTGCGGCGGTCGGATTTGCGTTCTCATCGTGGCCGAACCACGACAGCGCCTCGTTCCAGCCGGTCGGCAGGGAGGCACGCCAGGAGGTGTTTTCGGCAGAGTCAGCGTCGGGGCCCTCAGCCACCGCCTCGGTGGTCAGGGGACGCACCGAATCAAAAATCACGCCACCTTCGGTCAGCGTGCCGGTCTTATCGAAGCAGACCACGTCAACGCGAGCCAGCACCTCAACCGCAGGCTGCTCCTGCACCAGGATATTGTGCTTGCGGCCCAGAGCCACGGCTGCCGCGGCGAAGGCCAGGGTGGTCATCAGCGCCAGGCCCTGCGGAATCATCGAAGCCACCGAAGAGACCACGGCGATAGACACCTGCTCCCACATGTGGTTCTGCTCCACGGCCTCCAGGCCACCGGCGGCGCGAATCTGACCCCACAGAACCACCGGAATAATGACGGCCAGACCAATCGTAATCCAGCGGACCACGAGGTTCAGGGCATCGCGCAACTCAGACTGGATACGCGAGAACTGGCGCGCCTCGTCGGAAATCTTGCTGGCTCGCGAGTTCGCACCCACGTGAGAGAGCAACACGCGACCGGTACCACCGAGTACGCTCGAGGCCGAGAGCACCATGTCGCCCGGGCGCTTCGCAATCGGGTCGTTCTCGCCGGTCAGCAGGGATTCGTCCAGCTCCAGCGAATCGGAGGTGAGCACCACGGCATCGGCGGGAACCTGATCGCCGCGCTTGAGGACCACCACGTCGCCCTCCACCAGCTGCTCCATGGGAACCTCGACGGTCTTGCCATCGCGCACAGCGGTTGCGGGGGAGCGGTCCAGCAGGGAGATGCGGTCCAGCTCCAGCTTTGCCTTGTACTCCTGCACGAAACCGATGACCACGTTAGCGATCACAGCCCCCAGGAAGAGGAGATCCGCCCATCGCTGGTACACAATCACCACGGCACCGCAGGCGCCCAACACAAAGTTGAAGACTGTGAACAGGTGCGCACGCATAATGCTCCACAGCGTGCGAGAAGACTTCGTGTTCTGGGTATTGACCTTACCCTCAGCCGTCAGGCGTGCAACGTCATCGCTGGTGAGGCCGTGCTGGGCTATATCAAAGGAGCCGCTATGCGCCGCTTCGGAGTACTCGGGAACGTATCCGGCGACAGCACTCGCGGTTGTTCTCTGCTCGTGAGGCTGCTGAGGGTCCATGCAGGGGTCTCTTTCTCGAAGGGGTCTCTAGGGGCGCCGTTCAACCGACCGGGGTCCGAGGGGCGCTACCTTTCAGTGTATCGGTGCGGGCGGGGATAAAGATAATCCCGCACCTGTTAATCAACTGATAGTTGCCAGCATAACGAACGGGAATTTATATATATGAATATTGGAATATATTGAGGTGGGAAGAGCAGATGCTATACATGAGCCTGAACCGTCCACCGAGCACACACGAAGGGGCGGATGCTTTCACAAGCATCCGCCCCTCTCAAGCGTTAACCATCTTGGGTGTTAGCCCTTGGCAACCTCACCGAAGTGAGCTGCAAGAGTACCCTCGTGAGCTGCACGCAGCTCATCCAGGTCAATGGAAACCTCATCCTGGAAATCCAGAGCGTTCGACTCAGCATCCACCACACCAATACGTGCGAAGGGGAACTGGCGAGCGGTGCACATATCCTTGAAGCGCACCTCCTCAGAACGCGGAACCGAAACCACAACGCGGCCCAGGGACTCCGAGAACAGCAGGGTGAACAGGTCCAGACCGTCACGCTCAGCAACCTCACCCAGACCAATGCGGGCACCGGTGTTGAAACGCAGGCAGGCCTCCACCAGAGCCGCAGCCAGACCACCAGCAGATACGTCGTGAGCGGCATCAATCATGCCGTCACGAGACATGTTCACCAGCATGTCGCCGAGCTGACGCTCCAGAGCCAGATCAACCTTCGGGGGCAGACCGCCCAGGTGGCCCTTGAAACGAGCCCACTCGGAGCCGTCCAGCTCATCGCGGGTGGTGCCCAGCAGATAGATGGCCTGGCCATCGTGCTCGGGAGCCCAACCCGACGGGGTGCGGCGGGTGACGTCATCCATCACACCCATCATCGCCACCACGGGGGTCGGGTTAATAGCCTTACCACCGGTCTGGTTGTACAGGGACACGTTACCGCCGGTCACCGGAACACCCAGCTCCATGCAGCCATCAGCCAGGCCGCGAACAGCCTCGGCGAACTGCCACATGACGTCCGGATCCTCGGGGGAACCGAAGTTCAGGCAGTCAGACACAGCCACGGGGCGTGCACCAACGGTCGCAACGTTGCGGTACGCCTCAGCCAGGGACGCGCGAGCACCCTCGTACGGATCCAGGTAGGCGAAACGCGGGGAGGCGTCGGTCGCCAGAGCAACACCGAGGTTGGTGTTCTCGTCCACGCGCACCACGCCGCCGTCGTCCGGCATGGACAGGGCGGTGTTGCCCTGAACGTAGCGGTCGTACTGGTTGGTAATCCAGGACTTGGAGCACATGTTCGGGGATGCCATGAACGCCTTCAGCGCCTCGCCCAGCTCCTTACCGCGCGGGCGGGAATCGTCAGCAGCCGAACCGGTGAAGTGGTTAGCCTGGACGTCGTCCTGCCACTCGGGGCGTGCGTAAGGACGCTCGTAGGTGGGGCCGTCGTGTGCGACGGTGCGGGGGTCAACATCCACGATGACCTCGCCGTCCCACTCGATGACCAGGCGGCCGGAGTCGGTGACCTCACCGAGGAAGGAGTACTCCACGCCCCACTTGTTCATGATCGCTTCGAAGCGCTCCACGTTCTCGGGGGAGACAACGGCCATCATGCGTTCCTGAGACTCAGACATCAGAATCTCGCCCGGAGTCAGGGTGGGGTCACGTAGCAGAACCTTGGTCAGGTCGACGTGCATGCCGCCCTCACCGTTAGAAGCCAGCTCGCTGGTTGCGCAGGAAATACCCGCGGCACCCAGGTCCTGGATACCCTCAACCACGGAGCCCTTGAACAGCTCCAGGCAGCACTCAATCAGAACCTTCTCAGCGAAGGGGTCGCCCACCTGAACGGCGGGACGCTTCGAGGGCTTGGTGTCGTCGAAGGACTCCGAAGCCAGCACCGACGCACCGCCGATGCCGTCGCCACCGGTGCGCGCACCGAAGAGGACAACCTTGTTGCCCACGCCCGATGCGTTTGCCAGGCGGATGTCCTCGTGACGCATGATGCCCACAGCCAGCGCGTTGACCAGCGGGTTTGCCTGGTAGCAGGAGTCGAACTCGACCTCGCCACCGATGTTCGGCAGGCCCAGGGAGTTACCGTAGCCACCGATACCGGCCACCACGCCGCCAACCACGCGAGCGGTGTCGGGGTGATCAATCGCGCCGAAACGCAGCGGGTCCATCACCGCAATCGGGCGGGCACCCATCGAAATAATGTCACGCACAATACCGCCCACACCGGTAGCGGCACCCTGGTAGGGCTCCACGTACGAGGGGTGGTTGTGGGACTCAATCTTGAAGGTCACGGCCCAGCCGTCACCAATGTCGGTCACACCGGCGTTCTCACCGATACCGACCATCAGGTCCTTCTTCATCTCTTCGGTGACCTTCGCACCGAACTGCTTCAGATGAACCTTAGAAGACTTGTAGGAGCAGTGCTCGGACCACATGACCGAGTACATTGCCAGCTCAGCCGCGGTGGGGCGGCGGCCCAGAATCTCCTTGATATCCTCGAACTCGTTCTCCTTCAGGCACAGCTCGGCCCAGGGGAGTTCGGTGTCCGGGGTAGCTGCCGCATGCTCGACGGTGTCGAGGTTAAACTGCTTTTCGCTCATAACTTCTTAGAATCCTTGTCGTGCTTTAGCGGGCGTTAATCAGGTTGGAAAGAACCGAGGTGAACACGCCGAGACCATCGGCGCCACCGCGCAGGGACACCGAACCGAAACCGGAGGACGAAGGACCGAAGCCCGGCTCCACAGCGTGCTCCGGGTGCGGCATCAGGCCGACCACGTTACCGCGCTCGTTGGTAATGCCGGCAATATCGTTACGGGAACCGTTCGGGTTGAAGCCAACGTAGCGGAACACCACGCGACCCTCAGCCTCCAGGGCCTCCAGGGTCTTAGCATCCGCAACGTACTGGCCGTCCTGGTTCTTCAGAGGAACAACAATCTCCTGGCCGGCAGCGTAGTTGCTGGTCCAGGAGGTGGTGTTGTTCTCAATACGCAGGGTCTGGTCACGGCAAATGAACTTGCGGTGATCGTTCTTAATCATCGAACCGGGCAGCAGGTGAGACTCGGTCAGAATCTGGAAACCATTGCAAATACCCAGAACAGGCAGGGGCGAAGAACCGGAGGTACCCGAAGCGTTAGCGGCATCAATCACCGAACGCATCACGGGAGCCTTCGCAGCAATAGCGCCGGCACGCAGGTAGTCACCGTAGGAGAAACCACCGGGAATAATGACGGCATCAACATTCTTCAGATCAGCGTCGTCGTGCCACAGCTCAACGACGGTACCGCCAGCCAGACGGACAGCACGTGCGGCGTCACGGTCATCCAGAGTGCCGGGGAAAGTCACCACGCCAACGCGTGCATCGGCGAAGGCGGGGTTCGGAGCGGAAGTAGAAAAGTCGCCAACCAGGGGGACTTCAGTAGGTGCGAGGGACTCTGCCATAGGTCTTAGTCCTCCAGAACCGAAACGTTCACGACGTTTTCAATCACGGGGTTGGACAGCAGCTCCTCAGCAGCCTTGCGGGCAG
Source organism: Rothia sp. HMSC068F09 (assembly GCF_001812775.1). Taxonomy (NCBI): domain Bacteria; kingdom Bacillati; phylum Actinomycetota; class Actinomycetes; order Micrococcales; family Micrococcaceae; genus Rothia; species Rothia sp. HMSC068F09. The sequence continues at coordinate 57,768 of NZ_KV810409.1, read as the reverse complement.
CTGCGAGGTGCTCCTCAGTAGCCTCACCCTCGACGGTCAGCTCGAAGCGCTTACCCTGGCGAACATCCACGAAGGAATCAACACCGATACGGGGCAGCTCGTGAGAAATAGCCTTACCCTGCGGGTCAAGAATTTCGGGCTTGAGCATAACATCAACAACAATACGGGCCATGTGTGGGCACTCCTTGGGTGCGTGGGTTCTGTATGAGCCGTATCTCATCTTACCGTACTAACGACCGTAACGGGGGTATGCGTTCGGTTGGTGGATGCCCTAAGAGGCTCGAATCACGTCTTTTACGCCTCGAGGGGCGGAAGATAGCGCTCGCACACCGCAAGCAGGCGCTCGCGCAGGCCAATCGAACGCTCGGACAGCTCACGCTGAATACGCACGTACTCTGCCTTACCCTCGGCAGTCTCCACGGGAATCGGCTCGTAGCCCCACGCTCGAATCTCGTAGGGGGCCGCGCGCATGTCCAGCTCGCGAGCGTCCCAGGCCAGGTCGAAGCAATCCATGACCAGAGTTGAATCAACCAGCGGCAGCAGCTTGTACGCCCACTTGTACACGTCCATGTTCGCGTGCAGGCACGCCGGCTGCTCCAACACGCGCTGCGTCTCACGGGTGGGCTGCAGCTCGTTCATCGGCGCCGCCTGCGGCATGAAGAAACGGAACGCGTCAAAGTGCGAGCAGCGGATGCGGTGGCTTTCCACCACCCGGTCCGTGCCCTCCGCACCCAGGCGCAATTCCAAGTAGTCGTGGCGGATATTGTTCTCCACCGACTTGTACGCCATCGCCCACTCGTGCATGCCGAAGCAACCGAACTGGCCCTTCTTTGCGGCCGTATTGCGCAGAATCTCGTGGGTGAAGGCGAGGGCGGTGGCACGGCGCTCCACGAAGTCGGTGACGTCCACGGTGACGGCGGAGGCGGACTCCGCCTGGGCGCGCGCCTGCTCGGGGGTGCAGCCAGCGTCAAGGAGCTCCTGTTCGGTTGCGGGTCGGTAAAAACGCCAGGAGGCGCGCTCGGGGGCGTCCAGCAGAATGATGCCGGCGCCGGGGTGCCAGCGCTTGAACTGGCCGGGCTTGAGAGTGTAGTAGGTGAAGAGGAAGTCCTCAACGGGGTGCACCTCGTGGAGGGCGCGACGCTGCGCAAAGGGGTCGGCGTAGCGGCCGGCGCGCACCTCGTGGGCGGCTGCGGCAGCACGCCATTGACGGGCATCCATCACCTGGGAAAACACAACACTACTCATGCTTCTAGCCTAAACGATGCCGCGACAAGGTATGGCGTGGAATCTACCCACCGGAAGGTGGTGCGTAAAACTCACGTTCAAAATCGACAAACTGTGGGCTATTAATCACCACAGTCCGGAGATAACGGGCAAATTGACCCGCCCCAGCCCGTTCAAGTGCGCGAGGAATATCAATCTCCGTGAACCCCTTAGAACGAGCATAAGATTCCTGGACGAGATAAACCTGTGCGAAGAGAGAAGGGTGGGTGTATTCGGTAATCTGCATCAGAAAATCATCAGCGCTGAGCGTCTCGTAATTTTGGACATTCTGAGCTTCTTCCGTTGAAGCATAGCCGAGCAGTTTACGGTCATCGGTGACCAGCGCGTGCATGCCGCCATGTTGGGCTGCGGCATGCACGTGAAGATCGTCCGTATCGGGGAAGGAAGCAGGAGCTTCAACAGGAAACCCGGAGATGCATGAGATGCAGGACTTAATGATTTGTTGCTTCCAGTTTTCAATGACGGCGTCGCTTATCGCTGGATTGGCTCGACGAACGTGGTAGCCAAACTCATCCATAATTCCGCTGGAGACGTGAGGCGTAAAGAACTCGTATTCACTCTTCACCGCCAACAATAAAATCCAATCCCGAGAGTCTTGGACATCAGAATATTTGTACCCAGCAAAACAGGGTATTCGGCGGCTACCATGCGGGCCCTCCGAGGGTATCAACAAAGCCGTGTTCCTCCTCGAGCTCCCAGAGCTCTTTGAGGGCTTGCTCCTTCTGTGAAACAGTCTTTTTGAGTAGCTCCTTGCGGAAAGCGTCAGCATCCTCAGTACGGATACGGAAATGGGTACCCACCTTATGCGCCGGAAGGTCACCAGAACGAATAGCCTTCATGAGTGTCGGGCGGGAAACACCGATGCGCTGCGCCGCAATCGTCGTCGTCAAATCGTGAGGGACAACCTGAACATCGATACTTTGCCCGTTAGCCAGGGCATGCAGGACATGCTGAATGACCTGGTTGAGGGCATCGCCAAGCTGCTGGCTTTCTCGGCCCGAAACGGTCAGCTCAATGGTGGTTTCTTCAGAGTTCTTAAGGATTTCCCGTGCCTCTGCGCGAGCCTGATTGAGGGTATCTTCCTCCAGAGGGGTGGTTAGGGTTGTGGTCATTATCTTCTCCTTGGTGCTGTTGCCGGCAGAGCCAACGTCCGAAGATGCCACGCCGGTGGGGTGAATATCATTCGGTGAGAGGCTCATCCACGGTTGATACAACCCTACCCCTATCTGAAATAACTGTAAAGCATTTCAGTTATTTCACCTGTGCACTGATAAAAGGGAGGGGCGGCGCCGGACCAAACCGGCGCCGCCCCTTACCGAAGCGTACAGCTCGCGAACGAGCTAACCCTCTCAACCCTAGCGGCCGGTGCCACCGTACACGGTAGCCTCGCCCTCGGTGTCCAGGCCGAACGCGGTGTGCACCGCGCGAACGGCCTCATCCAGCTTGCTCAGCTCAGTAATCACCGAAATACGAATCTCAGAGGTCGAAATCATGTCGATGTTCACGCCCGCCGAGGACAGCGCCTCGAAGAAGGTGAACGAAACGCCGGGGTTGGTCTTCATGCCCGCGCCAACCAGCGACAGCTTGCCGACCGACTCGTTGTAAATAACCTCCTGGAAGCCCAGCTCAGCCTTGGCATCCTCCAGCGCCTTCAGCGCGGTGGGGCCCTGCGCCTGGTTCAGGGTGAAGGAAATATCGGTCACGCCGGGGCGGTCGGTGGGAACGTTCTGAACGATCATGTCCAGGTTTACCTTCGCCTCGTTAATCAGGCCGAACACCTTAGCGGCCGAACCGGGAACGTCCGGAACGCCAACAACGGTAATCTTTGCGCGGGTGCGATCGTGCGCGACACCGGAAATCAGGGGCTGCTCCAAGGGAATCTCCTTCAGATGAATGGGGGTCAGTTCCGCGGACTCCTCCGGAACCACGATAGTGCCTTCAAGGTCCGAGAACGAAGAACGCACGTGAAGCTTCAAGTTAAAACGACGAGCATACTCGACGCTACGCAGGTGCAGAATCTTTGCACCGTTCGCCGCCATCTCCAGCATCTCCTCGCTGGTGATGGTATCCAGCTTGTGCGCGGTCGGCACGATGCGCGGGTCGGCGGTGAACACGCCGTCCACGTCCGAGTAAATCTCGCACACATCGGCGTTCAGCGCGGCGGCCAGCGCAACGGCGGTCGTATCGGAACCGCCGCGGCCCAGGGTCGTAATGTCGCCACTCTGACGGTTCATGCCCTGGAAACCGGCCACAATCGCGATATTTCCGGCCTCGACGGACTCACGGATGCGATCGGGGCGAACCTCCACGAGGCGCGCCGAACCGTGCACGCCGTCGGTAATCATGCCAGCCTGCGAACCAGTGAAGGACTGCGCCTTAGCGCCCAGGTCGTTAATGGCCATCGACAGGACGGCGGTCGAAATGCGTTCACCGGCGGTCAGCAGCATGTCCAGCTCACGCGAGGGAACGACATTGCTGGTGACCTCTGCGGCAAGGTCGAGCAGCTCATCGGTGGTGTCACCCATAGCGGACACCACGACGACCACATCGTTACCTGCCTTCTGAGTGTCCACGACGCGGCGGGCTACGCGCTTGACGCCCTCCGCATCCGCTACGGAGGAACCGCCGAACTTTTGGACGATCAGGCTCATAGAATTCTCCAGGTCTGTTATATCTGTGCCGCCGGCAGAGCGCCGGCTCCTCACCTATAGTAGACGGCGTTCAGGCCGGGCGGCTAACTTGCCAGCCGTGTGTATTGACTTGTGGAATATTACCGAATGTTACGCGGGCCGTGGCGGGCCCGGGAGCGCGAACCCTACCGCGCACGTACTAGTGGTGGAAGGCTAGGTCCACGGGTTCACGTAAGTCACGCCCGGCAGCGGCGGGACGTCCGGCTTCGGGGTGCGTAACGGGGCGTTCTGAATCGAGCGGATGCGCTCCTCGTAGTCGGCGCTGCGGAACACCTCGTGAGCCTCCTCGGGCTCTTCGGGGTTCTCGGAGGCAGCGGAAGCGGCGGGGCCCTTGGAAACGGTGGGGTCCTCGGGGCTTTCGGGCGTTTCGGCGTTCTTTGCTGCGGGTTCCTTGGCGGTGGGTTCGGCCTCGGGGGCCTCAGCCTCGCCGTTTTCGGCGGCCGGAGCCTCCCCGCCGTCCTGCAGGACCCGCTCGATGAGCTGCTCATCCACCGTGGCCTGCACTCCGGCGGGCGCGGGAGCCTCACCGGCGGGAGCGCCCGGTGCCTCCAGGTCGTCGAACATACTGGAGTTCCAGCGGCGGCGGCTCTGCTTCGCCTCCTCGGCACGCACCGCGGCGGCCTGCTCGCGCTCCTGTTCTTCCTCGCGGTTAGCCCGCTCAAAATCCTCGGCGGCGGTGTGAACCGCGGCGGTGCCCTCGCTGATCACGCGGCGACCCTCCAGCGCGCGACCCAGGGTGATTTCGTCGGCATACTCCAGGTCGCCGCCCACCGGCAGACCCGAGGCGAGGCGCGACAGGCGCACACCCAGCGGCACGAGCATGCGCGACAGGTAGGTCGCGGTCGCCTCACCCTCAAGGTTCGGATCCATGGCCAGAATGATTTCTTGGATACGCTCATCGGCCAGGCGGGATACCAGCTCGCGGATGCGCAACTGCTCCGGGCCCACGCCCGCCAGCGGGTTAATGGCCCCGCCGAGCACGTGGTAGCGGCCGGTGAAGGAACGGGTACGTTCGATGGCCACGACGTCCTTGGACTCCTCGACCACGCACAGCACCGACGGGTCGCGGCGCTCATCGCGGCAGATGGGGCACAGCTTCGTCTCGGAAACGTTGCCGCACTCTTCGCAGAAGCTCACGCTGGTCTTCACCGTGGAAATCGCGTTGGCCAGGCGCGCCATATCGGCGGCGTCAGCGTTCAGGATATGAAAAGCGATGCGCTGAGCCGACTTGGGGCCCACGCCGGGGAGGCGTCCGAGCTCGTCAATGAGGTTTTGTACTGCACCCTCGTACATGCTTCTCCAATCTGCCGTGGTCCGCGGTGAGTGTCTAGGATACTCCGCGTTGGGGCCGCTTCGGTACCAGTGTGGCCCAACCCCCTGACAGCTTAACGGGGATTCGGGCAGAAAAATGCCCGCCGGCGCCGAAAATTCCTGTCATTCTCGGCGCCAGCGGGTGCGTTGGACGCGTTGGGCGGCTCATCGGAACGACGGACCGAAACGCGTGCCCTTGGGGGTCTAGCCCTGGTGCAGGGGGCGCTCGTCGATGACGGTGCCGCCAATAATCTTCTCGATGGCTCGCAGGCCGATGAAGGTGCTGTTTTCGACCTTCTCGTCGTCCTCCGAGATGTAGTCCTCCTCGGTCACGACGTGCACGGGCTTCGCGGGCACCACCTCGGATGAGGCGGGCTCGGCGGGAGGCTCGGGCTCGGTAACCGGTTCAGCAGCCGACTCATTGGCCGGCGCCGGGGCCAGCGGTCCCGCCGCCAGAGGACCGGCGGCCAGGGGGCCGGCGGGTGCAATCGGCTCAGCCGCGGGGGCCGCTACGGAGGTTTCGGGAGATACCGCCTCGGAGGTCGCCGCCTCGGGAGCCGCGGGCATTGCCTCGGCCGGTTCGTCGTAAGAGGGATCCGCATCATAGGGCGGCTCGTCCTCGAACGGAGGCTCCTGCGCATCGCTACGACCGGGGACCTCCTGCGGAACCCGGCTGCCGGAGGCCGCGAAGGAATCGCGCTCACCAAAGCCGCCGGCCGGAGCATCCGTGCCGGGCTGAGAGAGCGGTCCTGCGTGGGGGCTCGACTCAGGCTGGGCCGGAGGCACCTGGGCGGGGAAAGGCTCTGCGGGGGAGGGCCCCACGGCGGCCGCGGGCGTAGCCTCCTCGCTCTGCGGGATGGGTGCCACGTCCCAGGCGCCCAGGGGCGCATCCACGCTGGTGGCTGCCGGAGCCGCGGCGTCGTTCACTGGCTGACCGTGGCGACGCCACGCATCCTCACCGCCGCGGGGACCTTCCGCCAGGGGTGCGGTGGGCTGCTGGGGAGCCTGCGGCGCGGCGGGCTGAGCCTCCCGCTGGGGTACAGGGGCGCCCGGCTTGAGGGGCTCGCCGGGCTTGACGACCTCGGCGTGAATCGTCACGGGGCCGCGCAGGAACTCGCTCACGCGGGCGGTCAGCTCGGGGACGTAGCCCTTGACCGCGCGCAGGGTTGCGATGTCGGCGCGCACGTAGAGCACGGTGCCCTCCATGCGGGCGGGGTAAACCTTCGCCAGCTGCTCCGCGGAACCCGGAACGCTCATTCGGTTAAGGATGGCACGCCAATTGCCCTGGACCGCCGACAGCGGGTCATTCGGATTAAGCTTCAAAGGTGCTGAGGGAGTGCCCTCCGGAGCGGCATCAGCTGCAGGGGAAGCCGGGGCACTCGGCGCCACCGGAGCATTAGGTGCCGCCGGGGTGGTGCCCGCCAGGGGCGCACCAAGCGGAGCGGCAGGAACCCGAGTCGAAGGTGCCTGCGTTGCCGGGGCCAGGGGCGCAGAGCTAAGCGGCCCACCGGTCAGTGGGGGAGCACCCGCCCCCGCCTGCTGAGAAACGCCCTGCTGAGCCGCCTCCTGATCCGGGGCGCTAGGAGCCTGCGCATTAGGCGCCTGAGTCTTAGGGGTCAGGCCTGCCGCAGCCATGCCCGCCGCACGCGCGGCCGACATACCCGCCGGGGCCTGAGAACCGGTCTGCGCGCTCGCCGGGGCAGAACCACCGGCGGCCACGCGACGCTCCAACACCTGCAGGCGCGAGGCCAGCGCCGCAACCTCCGCGCCGTTCGCCGAGCCCTCCTCCACCGGCAGAAGCAGGCGGGCGCACAGCAGCTCCAGCTGAAGCTGCGGGTTAGCGGTGCCCGTCATACCGTTCAGCGCATCGTTGACGGTTCCCGCCGCCAGGGTCAGCTCACGCTCGGTCAGCGCCTGAGCCTGAGCGGCCAGGCGCTCCAGCTGATCCTGCGGAACACCCTGCAGAATCTGCGCGGCCGATTGCGGAACGGCCTTCACCACGATCAAATCGCGCAGACGCTCCAGCAGGTCCTCCACAAAACGGCGAGGATCCTGACCGGTTGCCACCACGCGAGACACCGCGCCAAACAGCGTTGACGCCTCCCTGGCACCCAGCGCCTCTACGACCTCATCCAGTAACTGGGCGTGCGTGTAGCCCAGCAGGGCCACCGCAAGGTCGTACTCAATACCCTTCTCGGAGGACGCACCAGCCATCAGCTGATCAAGAATCGACAGCGAATCACGCACCGAGCCACCGCCGGCACGAATCACCAGCTGCAGCACGCCCGGCTCCACCGCCACCTGCTCCTGGTCGCACAGGGACTGCAGATACGGCAAAAGAATCTCCGGCGGCACCAGGCGGAACGGGTAGTGGTGGGTACGCGAACGAATCGTGCCCAGCACCTTATTCGGCTCGGTCGTCGCGAAGATGAACTTCACGTGCTCCGGCGGCTCCTCCACAATCTTCAGCAGGGCGTTAAAACCCTCGCGGGTGACCATGTGGGCCTCGTCAATAATGAAAATCTTGTAGCGGTCACGCACCGGCGCCAGGGTCGCGCGCTCGCGCAGGTCACGGGCGTGGTCCACACCGCCGTGGCTCGCCGCGTCCATCTCAATCACGTCGAGGGAACCGCCGCCGTCACGCGAAAGCTCACGGCACGAATCGCATACGCCGCACGGGGTGGGGGTCGGGCCCTGCGCGCAGTTCAGGCAGCGCGCCAGAATACGGGCCGAGGTGGTCTTACCGCAGCCGCGCGGTCCGGAGAAAAGGTAGGCGTGGTTGACGCGGTTCTTCTCCAGGGCCGTCATGAGGGGCACGGTAACCTGCTCCTGCCCGATGACCTCGGCGAAGGTCTCGGGGCGGTAACGACGATAAAGGGCAGTGCTCACGGCAACCTCTTAAGCTCGGGGATGCGGATAGGACAGTCCCTACCATTTTAGACGCTTTACCCCGCGCCCGAGCGGCCCGCCGTCACCGCCCGGCGAACCCCCGCCGGAGGTTCGGGTGCGGTGTTTGCACGGGCTCTGTTCAAGGGTGCGCGACCGGGTGCCGCGAGGATGCGCCGGCCCGCAACCACCGCGCGTTCGCCCCGAGTTCCCAACGCGCCAAAAATCCGGTACACTGGTTCTTGCCTCTTACGTGGCGTTATCTTGGAAAACTCCCCCAGGACCGGAAGGTAGCAAGGGTATTCGAGCTATGACGGGTGCGTAAGAGGTTTTTCTATGCCCGAAAACAAGCCTTTCTCCTGAGAACGCGCACCCGTCATGTCCGTCTCACTGTCGTTCGACGGCTTCAACCCAGGATTTATATCCTCGCTCGCTCGGAATCCTGGGTTTCAGCGGGTGCGTAAGAGGTTTTTTCATGCCCAAAAACGGGTGCGTAGGCAGTCGGATACCCGCCACGCTCAGCAGTAATGTGCTTTCTATTACTTTTCCCTCATAAAGCTTGCGCGGCATCGCAAACCTGTAGTAAAGTCTTATTCGTTGCCTACGCAATGCGCAGGGAACATAGCTGGAGGATTCGCCTAGCGGCCTATGGCGCACGCCTGGAACGCGTGTTGGGTTAACAGCCCTCGGGGGTTCAAATCCCCCATCCTCCGCCACCGATCCCCGGTCTTAGATTCTAAGGCCGGGGATTTTTTGCACCCTTGCTACTATTTCCTCAGAGCCCCAACGGGCCCGCGCCGCCGGGCGCCCGCAAACCTGCAGAAAGCACCACCATGATTTTCAAAAAAGTAGGCGACAGCCGCCCCTATCCCCAGCACGGCATGACCCACGCCGACTGGGGCGGTATCGCGCCGCAGCAGGTGCGTCTCGACACCCTCATCACCACCCAGAAGACCCTCAACCTTGAAACGCTCCTGGCCGAGGACTCCACCTTTTACGGCGACCTCTTCCCGCACGTGGTCAAATGGGGCGGCGAACTCTACCTGGAGGACGGTGTGCACCGCGCGCTCCGCAACGCCCTGCACCGCCGCGCCGTCATGTACGCGCGGGTGCTCGACCTGGACTCCATCTCACCGGCGCTGTTGCCCGGGGCCCGCAACTAGGCAACGCCGGGCGGCTTTCCGAGCCCGGACCGCGCGGTTGCCCGCAGAACCGTACAACGCAGGTGCCGAGCCATTCTATGAACGGCTCGGCACCTGCGTTTTAAAGTTTTAACGTATATCTGCGCGACGGAACTCCGTCGAACACGCCACCGCGGTAGAAAGGGGCCTACGCGGCATCCTTCTGGCCGGAGTCGTCCTGCGCGAGGGCCAACTGGGGCGCGAGTTCCTCGGAGTCCAGGCGTACCGGGTTGCCCTCGGTATCGAAGCGGGCGCCCAGACCCATCTGAATAAAGCGAATCGTGTTGAGAATCTGGTGCTCTCGGGTCTGCTCGTCCGGCGCGTCCTCGGTGCGTCCCGCGCTCGAAGAAAGCGAGCCGTGCACCAGCATCGCCAGCTCGCGGATATCGTTCTGCGGAATGTACTTCTCGGCGATGGCCGCCGAAAGGATGTTCGCCAGGACCATCTGCAACTCCTGCACGTGCTTGCCGAGCTTCGCGTAGGACTCGGGGGAGAGCATGGAGCGCATGGCCGGGCCCGGGGGCAGGTGGCGGCGCGCCAGGTCGTTGATCTGCAGGCGGATGTACACGGCCAGTTGGTCGATGGGGTTCTCGATGCCCTCCAGACCTTCGCGTAGCTCCTTGAGGAAGCGTTCGGTCTCGTCCAGGGCGTAGGCGACCAGTAGTTCACCCATGTCGGCGAAGTAGTTGTACACGGCGGTGCGGCCGATGCCCGCGTTCTTGGCGACGTCGGTCATGGTCAGGCCGGGCAGGCCTCGGGTGTAAAGAATCTCGCCGAAAGAGTCCAGGATGGCGCGCTTGGTGTTCTCGCGCTGGGCGGCGTTGGTGGCTGCAGAAATACGTGGCATAGTGACACCTTACCGCAGAATGTCAGCAAATGACGAATATATCGAATGTGTCACCAAGAAATTTGCATAATCCATGCGAATTTTCGCGTTTATGACAAAAACAAGCCCCTACAGGAACCCCAAACGCGTCGCCGTCGCCAAATCCGCACCCACCAACGACGCAATCGGATACCCCGTATGGCCACGCCCCGGAGTCACCTGCAGGGCCGTGCGCGCGCCGAGCGCCTCGTAGAAGGCGATACCCTCCTGCGCCGCAATACGCGCCGACCAGCTACCCTCAGTGCTCGTCGCCATGCGCCGCCGAGCCGAAGGGGAACGCCCATCCAAAACACCCACGTGCCAGCTCATCAGCAGATCCTCATGCGAGGAAGGACTCAGCGCAGCCTGTTCACGCACCCGCGCAGGTATGCCGTCAGCGCCGCCTCCACCAATGAAGGTGGCACCGCCACCGTGAAGCCAGTCAATATCGTGCGACAGCAGCTCATAGCTGAGGAACTCCGCACCACCCGAATAGCCCGCAAGCCAGACGCGGCTCATATCCACCCCGTACGCCAAGGAAATCTCCTCAATCAGGGCGCGAACCATCCTGCCGTTTGAGCGGGCACGAACCCACCAGTTATAGGTCAGCGGAGGCGCATAAGAATCGGTGTCGGTAAGGCGCGGCTCCCGCAGACTACCCGGCGACAGCACCGGCACCGACAGCATATTGAACTCAGCCGCCACCTGCGCCAGTTCAGCGCGCAGGGAAGAGCGGCGGCGAAGCAGGCGGCTTCCGGCGCGTGAGATGTGGTCGCCGTCGAAGTAGAGGAGCAGCCCGGGCGCCCGGCCGGTAGCGGGGTTGCTGAGCAGGTTGAGGTTATCCACGCGGTAGTAGATAGTGCGCCCTCGGTGCGAGAACGGGCGGTAACCCACAATCTCCGAAGAGGCGAGTACGAGCGGCTCAAATACCGTGGCGGCCGCTCGAACCAGGCGCGCCGCGCGGGGGAGGAGCGGATGCAACCGCGGAATGTGCGCGCTGAGCCGCCGCTGGTTGCGGTGGATCAGCGGACGACGCAGGCGGTGGCTCAACCTCTTCATGGCTCCATTGTAGGCAGAGCCTCGAAGCCGGACGCCACCTCTCGCCGCGGGCCGAGACGCCCCGGAGGCGCATGGCGCGGCTGCGCCCGAGCGTCCGAACTTTAGCGCGGGCGGCCCCCAACCTGCCCGGCGCACGGTATATGGGTACTATTAGAGAGGCTCGGGTGGCAGACGAGCCCACCGAACGCGGTCCACGTGCCGCATTTGAAGTTTACGGTGGTCAACCCACCACACAACCACCACTAGAAACACAACGCATGAGAAAGAACCTGGGGAGAGTTATGGCTAAACCCGTTAGCGAGTCGAAGGCTCAGACGAGCACCGTGAAGGTGCCGTGGGCCGGTCGTCGCGGCTACTTTGATCTGTTGCTGGCTGCATCCTGCGTCATCCTGATTATCTCGAATATTGGCGCAACCAAGGGCGTGGAGTTCGGCCCGCTGCCCTTCGATCTGCCTGTCATCGGTAACACCATCGTGACCGACGGCGGTTTCTTCCTCTTCCCCCTGGCCTACGTGATTGGCGACCTGCTCTCCGAGGTGTACGGCTTCAAGCGCGCTCGCCGCGCCATCGTGGCTTCCTTCGTGGCAGCCGCCTTTGCCGCCGTGTGCTTCCTGGTCATCATGTACCTGCCGGCCGCGGGATTCTACGAGAACCAGAAGTCCTTTGAGGCCGTTCTGGGTCCTGTGTGGCAGATTTACGCCGGCTCTCTGCTCGGCTACCTGTGCGGTCAGACCCTGAACGCCTGGGTCATGGTGTCCATGAAGAAGGCTACCAAGGGTCGTTTCCTGTGGCTGCGCATGATTGTCTCCACCCTGGTCGGAGAGCTGGTTGACACCTTGATTTTCTGCTCGATTGCGGCTCCGGTGCTCGGCATCGAGACCCCCGAGGCTTTCGTGAACTACGTGCTGGTCGGCTACGTCTACAAGTGCCTGGTTGAGGTTATCCTCATGCCCATTAGCTACCCGGTCATCGGCTGGTTTAAGCGTCACGAGCTGGAGTACGTGGCCTAGCCCCGACACCGGACTGACGCACGGGGCCGCTCGATCGTTTTGTTCGGGCGGCCTTCCTCTATTCACACTTCATTTTTCGATACACAGCATTCCTAACGAAAGCGACACGTTATGTCTATACTGCGGGAGAATACCTCTGAGCAGTCGAAGGGCGACTCCCTGAGTCGTTCCCTGTCCCACGGTCAGCTGACCATGATTGCGATGGGCTTGGCGCTGGGTACGGGTCTGTTCCTGGGCTCATCCTCCGCGATTAAGATTGCGGGCCCGGGCGCTATTGTCTCCTACGCGATTGGTTCGATGATTGCGGCGATTATCGCCGCCTGCGCGGGCGAGATGTCCGTGCGTCACCCTGTTCAGGGTGGCTTCGGAACGATTGCGAGCCGCTACCTGAACCCGTTTAGCGGCTACATCACCCGCTGGGCCTATTGGGCCTGCACCGTGCCGCTGGCCGGTGCCGAGCTGGTGGCCGTGGGTCATTACGTGGCGTTCTGGTTCCCGCAGATTCCCCTGTGGGCTTCTGTGACGTTCTTTGGCGTGCTAATCCTGGTACTGAACCTGGTGAGCGTGAAGTCCTTCGGCGCGTTGGAGTTCCTGCTCTCCTCGATTAAGGTATCTGCGGTCATCGTGTTCATGGTGATTGGCCTGCTGCTGGTGTTCGTGGGCCTGCCGAACCACGGCGCTGCGGGCGTGCAGAACCTTGTCAACGACGGCGGTTTCCTGCCGAACGGCCCCATGTCGATTTGGATTTCGATGGCCGTGGTCATGTTCTCCTTCGGCGGTGTTGAGATGATTTCGCTCTCCGCCGCGGAGGCGAAGGATCCCGCCCGCTCGGTGGCCTCCAGCGTGAAGGCGATGATTTGGCGTCTGTCCACCTTCTACGTGGTGTCCATGGCGATTATTCTGTGCCTGGTGCCGTGGCAGACGGCGGCGCAGAACTCTGACCTGACCGAGTCCCCCTTCGTGATGGTCTTCTCAGAGATGGGTATTCCCTTCGCGGCCGACATCATGAACTTTGTGGTGCTGGTGGCAGCCCTGTCGGGTGCGAACGCCTCGCTGTACGCGGCAACCCGTCTGATGCACGCCCTGGGTGCCGATAAGATGGCCCCCTCGGTTGCGGCCCGCACGACCTCCCGCGGCGTGCCGATGGTGGCCCTGCTGATTTCCTTCACCGGCGTTGTCGTGGCGACCGTGATGGCCGTGGCCAAGATCGGTAACATCTTTGCCCTGCTGATGGCTCTGGTGACCCTGTGCATACTGATTGTGTGGATTATGATTCTGCTGACCTACCAGGCCTACAAGAAGGACCAGGGGGATGCCTCCTCCTTCACGGTGCTGGGCGGCCGCTTGACGGCGGGGCTGGCCCTGGTGGGCGTGCTGGGCACCCTGGTGGCCCTGTTCATGCTGGACGGCTCGGGCGTGCAGGAATCCATCATGGTGGGCGTGGTCTTCTTCGTGCTGATTTCTATCGGCTACGTGATTGCCTCGCGCCGCCTGGGCGGGTTCAAGCGCCCCGACCTGGATGCAATGCACGAGGCCGAGGAGCTACAGACCCGAGCCACCGAGTCTTAGTCTCAAGTTGAGGTTATAGGATGGGGCGTCGCGGGCAAGAGCCGCGGCGCCCCGTCGCATCCGGTAGCTCCCGCCTCTGCCGCAGGACGTGCGAACCGGCACCCGTACAATGGAATTATTCGCGCCCGCGACCCAGCGGTTTTGACCCCTCGGTTTCTGCAGCGCGAGCACACAGCACACATCACGCCCTCGGGCGTACTGAAGGAAGGCACAGCCGTGTCCCACAATGACAGCACCCGCGGCCCCGTCGCCGCGGGAACCGCCGAGCCTCGAACCCTTAAGCGTTCCCTGTCCCACGGGCAGATGACCATGATCGTGATGGGTTCGGCTCTCGGCACCGGCCTTTTCCTGGGGTCGGGCACCGCGATTGCCATGGCCGGCCCCGCGGTTATTCTGACCTACGCCATCGGTTCGGCGCTCGCTTCGGTGATTGGCGCGGCGACCGGTGAAATGGCGATTCGCTACCCGGTGCGTGGCGGCTTCGGCACGATCGCGACCCGTTACCTGGGGCCCTTCGCGGGATTCCTGACGCGCATCGCCTACTGGACGGCGACGGTGCTGATTGCCGGCGTGGAGCTCGTGTCGGTGGCGACCTACCTGAATTATTGGTGGCCGCAGCTGCCGCTGTGGGTGGGCATCGCGGCATTCGGCGCGGCGCTGATTGTGCTGAACCTGACGAGCGTGAAGTCCTTCGGCATGCTGGAGTTCTTCCTCTCCTCAATTAAGGTCATTTCGATTGTGGCCTTCCTGCTGGTGGGCCTGTGCCTGATTTTCTTCGGCCTGCCCGGCCACGCCGCGGTGGGTACCGCAAACCTCTTCAATGACGGCGGTTTCATGCCTAACGGCCCGGAGTCGGTGTGGCTGTCGCTGGCCGTGGTGATGTTCTCCTTCGGCGGTATTGAGATGATCTCGATCTCTGCTGCGGAGGCGAAGGATCCCTCCCGTTCGGTGCGTTCCTCGGCGAAGGCGATGATGATTCGCCTGGCGACCTTCTACGTGCTGGCCGTGCTGATTGTGGTGGCCGTTATTCCGTGGCGTTCGGCATCGGGCCTGGGCGACGCTGTGGATGCTTCCCCGTTCGTTCTGGTCTTTGAACAGCTGGGCGTGCACGGCGTGGCGCACTTCGTGAACTTTGTGGTTCTGATTGCGGCCCTGTCGAGCGCGAACGCGAACCTGTACGCCGGCGCGCGTCTGCTGCACTCCCTGGCGGTTGACGGTATGGCTCCTCGACCGCTGGCCGGGGTGAACCGCGCGGGTGTGCCTGCGCGTGCCGTGTGGCTGTCGACCAGCGGCATGGTGATTGCTATTCTGCTGGCGCTGTACAGCCCCAAGGAGGCGTTCCTCTCCATGATTTTTGTGATTATGGTGTGCGCGCTGACCGTGTGGGTTCTGATTCTTTTCGCCTACATCGTGTACAAGCGCGTTGAGCCCGCCGCGCACGGGTTCCGCCTGTGGGGTGGACGCTTCACCGCCGGCGTGGGCATTGTTCTGCTTTTCGCGGTGTGGGTGGCGCTCTTTAGGGTGCGCGGTTCCGCGATTCCCTCCGTGGTGGGCGTGGGCTACTTCGTGGTGCTGAGCGTGCTGTACTTCGCTCGTATCCGTCACAGCCACACGATTGACGACCAGACGTTTGCGGAGGCGCAGCGGGCGACGGAGGGCTACGACGCGGCGCAGCACGACGCCGACCACGCCCTCGAGACCGCGGCAAAGCTGGGACGCTAACCCCCCTCGCGGTTCTCCCGCGGCGCGAACGTCAAGAAACGAAAAATACGGAAGATTAAGGCTTCTGCCGTAATATAACCGTAAAAATAACGCAGGCCCTCGAAAGAGGTCTATTATAAATAGTGAACCGTATGATCTTGTATGCGTTCAAATGTCTGTGTGTTGGATGAGGCCTGAAAGCATCGTAGCTTTCGGGCCTCATCGTTTTAATTCGAGCCAATATTTTTAGTAGTGAAATTTCCGAAGAACATAGATTTTAATGTAAATATGTGTTTATGTGTGAATTTTCCGGAGTATTTCCGAAAGGAGTAGAGTTAAAGCCATGCAAAGCCACGAAAACCCTCAGAAAACCACTTCTGCGGCCGGCGCCTCCGTCGCCACGACCGCGGCCGATGAGCTGACCGTGTACGTCCCCGCCCGCTGGGGCGACATGGACGCCTACGGACACGTCAACAACGTTGCCATGCTCTCGATCATGGAGGAGGCCCGCGTGGCCCTCTTCGGCCCGCCGCCCTCCTCGGGACAGAAACCGACCGTGGCACCCAACCCGCCCATCCCGCTTTTCGACCTGGTGCCCGAGGGCGTTCAGGCCCTCATCGCCGAGCACGGCATCCGCTACCTCGCGCAGCTGCCCTACACCGGTGAGCCCGTGCCCGTACGTGCACGCGTGGAAAAGGTGAGCGCCGCATCCGTGCGTATCGGCTACTCGATTATCTCCCCGGTGGATCAGCGCGAGTGCGTGCGCGCCTTCACCGTGCTGGCCTTCTGGGACTCCGTGGCGGGGCGACTGACTCGACTCAGCCCCGAGCAGCGAGAGCTGCTCAAGTCCTTCCTGCCGAAGGAATAAACGCGGGAGGGTACGGGCCTGCGCAGCCCGGATGGCTTGCGCGCAGGCCCGTATTCAGGCGGTGTTCACGGGAAACGCGTATGCTTAAGGTACCTTCTGCAAAGGGTGCAAAAGGTACAGCCCAGGAGAGAACAATGTCGTTTCACCACACTCAGGTAGCCCCCGCAGGCTGGGGTCGCCGCACCGTGCGCGCCACCGGATGCGCCGCCGTCCTACTCCTCGCCCTGACCGGATGCTTCGGCGGCTCCCAGAGCACCGCCGAGTCCTCCCCGAACCCCACCGCCACGGCCTCACCCACCCGCCACCCGCTGCCTTCCTCCACGGCCACGCCGACTCCGAACACGCCGACGCCGCACGCAACGACCAGGCCGACCGTCACGGAAACTACGGCCCCCGCCTCAACCGCTGATTCCGTCCCCTCCGCATCCTCGGCGGTTGCTGAGACAAAGGCAACCCCCGTCGCGGATGCCAGCCCCGCCGCCGCTGAGACGCCGCGCGCGCCCGAGAAGGTGGAGGCCGAACGCGCCTCCGCCGGCGAGCGCTGCGGGCACATTGGCCGCAAGGGCTACCTGAAGACCGGCGCGGAAATCATGGTGCTGCGCGGCACCGTGGACTGCGCCCACGCCCTGGACGTGCTGACCGAATACGTCACCACCCCGCGGGCTGACGACAACCTGACTCAGAACCAGATCGCGAAGGTGCAGGACGCCACCTGCTACTGGAACCCGCAGTACGAGATGGTCGAAAACCGCCGCGAGGATCGCGGCGCCCCCGAGTGCGCCATCGGTGAGGACACCGCCTTCGTGGCTCGCCTGCAGAACCCGGATGCCCCCGAGATTCCGTTCCTCATGGAGCCTGCCCGCTACGATTCCGGTGCCGGCTACTACCGCTTCAAGAGCTACGACGAGCGCACCGTCTGCGAGCTGAACCCCGCCGAGTCCACCCTGGCCTGCGAGCGTCGTCTGGGCGGCCAGCTCACCGACGGCAACGGCGCGGTGGGCCGCACCTTCTCGGCACCGGTGCGCGTCACCCGCATGAACTTTGCCACGGGAGCCTACGACGAGCGCGTGGAGGATGTCGCCCCCGCGACCCTGCACGCCGAGAGCACGACCGCGAACACCCTCATGCTGCGACCGAATAACGTGACGGTGTTCCCCACCGATTCCGGCAAGCAGATTACCTGCTACGGTGAGCCGGAGGAGGGCGTGATGACCTGCCACGACGGCGGAACCTACTCGGTGCCCATTGGCGGCGGCCAGTTCTAGGTCGGAGTGAGATCCCGGGCGTGACGAATCGCGGAGGGGGCTCCCCGCAATGACGGGAGCCCCCTCCGCCCATACATAGCTTGTGGAGGTGCGGCATAGCCCCCGCACAGGCGGCGTTCTAGAATGGTTAAGGAACCCGGAACCAAAGACGCAGAAAGGTCACCATGCAACCGGCACAGACCCCTCACCCGCATCGCCGGACGAAACGATACGCCCCCGCAGCCCTTGGCGCGACGCTCCTGCTCGCCCTCGCGGCCTGCTCCGGAGGCGGCGGAACCTCGGCCTCGCCGAGCACCACCGCGACCCCCAGCCCCAGCGCGACGAGCGCGAAGGCAACTCCCACCCCCAGCCCCACTCGCACCGTGACCGTCACAGAAACCACCCCGACCCCCGGAACGGTGCAGACCGCGACCGCGGAGGCGACCGTCACCCCGGGCACCATCACGACCGCAAGCGCTACGGCTACCGCGAGCGCGCAGACCGGCGGTCAGGCTCAGGCTTCTTCGACGGCCCGAGCTTCTTCGGCCCCCTCGAGCACCGCCTCGCTCTCCTCCTCCGAGGTGAAGTCCGCGGGAGGCACCTGCGGCACCCTGGAGGCCACCGGATACCTGAAGCACGACGCCACGATTCAGGTGGCTTCGGGCGCGGTGGATTGCCTCTTCGCCAAGGAACTGATTCGCCAGTTCGTAGTACAGAACCCCGCCGAGGTCACCGACAAGGCCAATGGCGAGCGTACCGTCATGTCGGCACGCTGCTACTGGAAGCCGGGCGACGGCGTGGACCGCGCGACCCCCGAGTGCGTGTCCCTGGACGGCGGTAACACCGTCATCACCGCGAAGCTGACCAACTAGCCGGCATCTCAAAGCCCGCGCGATTCAAGAGACGGACCCTACAACACGAGCGCCGCGCTGACGATTGAATCGTCAGCGCGGCGCTCATGTTATTTCGAGAAGCCCGTGCGGTGGGGTCTACGCCTCGCCGCGGGTGGCGAGCACGTCGTCCAGGCGGGCGAAGGTCGAACGCCAGGTGGTGCGCACCTCCTCGTGAACCGAGGGAGGCATGGGGCCAATCTCCACGACGATACGGGTTCCGGACCCCACGCCGTCGGCGGTAATCACGGTCTCGGGGAAGAAACGGTGACGCTGGTAGACCAGCACGCTGCCGGGGTTGCCCAGGTGATCGGGCAGCTGCTCGGCGTACTCAATCTCCTTGAAGGGCTCGATGGCCAGAAAGCGGCTCTGCAGGATGCAAGACACCGAGGGGTCCACCTCGTTGATCATGGACAGGCGCTGCATGCCGCCCACCACGGGTTCAAGCACCACGTCGGTGGGGCGCACGTGCCAGCCGGCCGGGCCGTACCAACGGACCAGCAGCTCGGGGTCCATGTACGCGCCGAAGACGTCTTCGATGGGTGCGGCAATCTCGTGGTCGAAGACGAGGAGCTCCTCGTCGGGGACGCGGGTGATGCTCATGGTTTTCTCCTGATGAGGTCGTGGGCTGTGCGGTCGGCGGGCTTAGGGCTTCTTACCGGAGTAGTAGTTACCGAGGAACTCGTCGCGGTACTCGAAGTAGGTGCCGTCCTTGATGGCCTCGCGGGCGTCGTCCACCATGCGCACGATGAAACGCTCATTGTGGATGGAGGCGAGGGTCGCCGCCAGGCGCTCGTCGGCCTTGAAGAGGTGACGCAGGTAGGCGCGGGTGTAGTGGGTGCAGGTGTAGCAGTCGCAGCCCTCGTAGATGGGCGAGAAGTCCGCCTTGAAACGCGCGTTGGTGATGTTGTAGCGGCCGGTGGGGGAGTAGACGGCGGCGTTGCGTGCCACGCGGGTGGGGGAGACGCAGTCGAAGGTGTCTACACCGTTTTCGATGCCGACGAAGATGTCGTCGGGTTCGGAGATGCCGAGCAGGTGGCGGGGCTTGGATTCGGGCAGCTCTTCGGCGCACCAGCGCACGATGGTGCCGAGGTTTTCCTTCTCGAGCGCACCACCGATGCCGAAGCCGTCGAAGGGCATGGAACCGAGGTCCTGGCAGGCCTTGCGGCGCAGGTCTTCGTACTGGGCGCCCTGAATCACGCCGAACAGCGCCTGGTAGGGCTTACCCACGCGCTCTTTGGTGAGGCGCTGGTGCTCGGCGATGCAGCGCAGCGCCCACAGGCGGGTGCGTTCGAGCGCCTCCTCCTGGTAGCCGCGGGAGTTGTAGAGGGTGGTCAGCTCGTCGAAGGCGAACATGACGTCGGCACCGATCTGGTGCTGAACCTGCATGGACACCTCGGGGGTGAAGCGGTGAATCGAGCCGTCAATGTGCGACTTGAAGTTCACGCCGTCGTCGTCAATGTGGGCGAGGCGTTCCTTACCCTTTGCCACGTCGTCGTCACCGAGGGGGCGACCGTCGGCGCCCTTAGCGTCCGCGACGGTACCCATGTCGATGACCTTCTTGAAGCCGGAGCCCAGGCTCATGACCTGGAAGCCGCCGGAGTCGGTGAAGGTGGGTCCGTCCCAGTTCATGAAGGCGCCCAGGCCGCCTGCCGCATCCAGGATTTCGGGGCCGGGCTGCAGGTACAGGTGGTAGGCGTTGGAGAGCAGAGCCTGAGCGCCGAGCTCCTTCATGGATTCGGGCAGGACCGCCTTGACGGTTGCCTTGGTGCCCACGGGGGTGAAGGCGGGGGTCTGGATCTGTCCGTGCGGGGTGGTGATGACACCGGTGCGTCCACGGAACTGTCCGCCGTTGGCTTCTACACGTTCAGCGCTGGGAGAGGCGGTGTCCGCCAGGCGGCTGGTGATGGTGAAGCCAAAGTCCTCGGTGGGGAAAGAGTTATCTAGAACGCTCATTCTTCTCTCGATTGTTTGCTTTCCGTCTGAATGTCTACACCCTAGCCTACCGGAAAACCCCGCCTCTCTTGCCGGAGGCGGGGTTCACGAGAATTTAGCTGAGGGTAGCTGATTTTAGCCGGCGAAGTCGCCGAGCATATCCACAGTCGGCACGAAGAAGAGGGTGCCGGTCACCGCGGTGCTGAAATCCAGCAGTCGGTCGTAGTTGGCGCCATCCACTCCCATGAACATGTTCTTCAGCATCTTCTGAACGGTCGAGAAGGTGCTGGCGTAGCAGATGAAGTAGGTGCCCAGCTCGTTGTTACCCACGGTGCCGAAGGGCATGTTGTCGCGAATAACCTTGAAGTCGTCACCGATATTGGCGATAGCGGAGTGCGAGTTGGCGGGCTTTTCGTCCTCGCTCATCTCGATGTCGTCGTGCTTGGAGCGGCCGATGACCTTCTCCTGCTCGGAGACAGGCAGGGCGTTCCACGCGGTCATATCGTGGATGTACTTCTGTACGAACTGGTAGCTACCGCCCCTGTACATGGGATCGCTGTCACCGATGATGCCGAAGTATTCGCGTGCCGCGGGGGTCTGCGGGTTCTCGGTGCCGTCCACAAAACCGATGATGGCGCGGCCGTCCCAGTAGCGGAAGCCGTGTACCTCATCCAGTACCTCGGCAATATCGCGCAGAGCCGCGGTAATAGCGGACGCCATATCGTAGGCGACCGAAGGCTGAGTCGCGCGGATGTGGAAGTGCAAATCACCGGGAGTGGACACCGCGGTGTGCTTATGGCCCCTAATCTCCTCGAACTCCACAAGCTCCTGCGGCAGCGGCTTGGGCAGATCCAGGGTCAGCCACGCGCTGTGGCTGATACCCAGCACAATGCTGGCGTTCTCGGGCGAGTAGCGGTTTGCGGCGGTGTGGTTGAGGTTAATGACGAGCCCGCAGAGGTTCTGGAACCCCTCAATGAGCGCATCCTGGCTGAGGCCTTCCTTGAACTTCCACACCATGAAAATGGTGTTAGCGTTCGGGCTGGCAGTGACCTGTTGTGATTCTGAAGCAAGCATAAAATTCACCGTACGCCCGCGCGCACGCCCCCGCAATGAACCCAGCCCTAACATACCGCCCGGTCTCTAGTAGCCGCGGTGCGAAGCGATATCGCGAGCATGGGCCAGGCGCGCGGCGGTCTCGAGAATAATCCAGGCCTGCAGCTGCGTGGAGAACTCTACGGGCACGCCGGGCTTGAGCGCCTCGCTCGTGGCCTGCGTGAAGCGCGGGGAGAACTGCACGAGCGCCCGACCGCGAATCTCGTTGGGGTCGATGCCCAGCTCGTTCATCGGCAGGTTCGGGTCGAATTCGCGGCGGCCCTCCCACAGGGCGCGGGCGGTCGAGTAGATAAGGCTGGAGGCCAGGGCGCGGGCCTCGTCGCTCAGCAGGGGCGAGGATGCCGCCATGCCCAGGTAGCGCACCAGGATACCGGTGAAGAGGCCGCCATCGCCGTCGCCGTGCGAGATGAGGATGCGGCGGCGCGCTCCGGAGACAAATTCGACCTCCTCGGTCATGTGCTTCACGATGCCCACAATGAGGCGCTCCGCACGCTCGATAGGGTCCACCTCGCAGGGCACGCCGGAGGCGGCCAGGGTTAGCAGGGCACCCAGTGCGGTGCCCTGGTTGTAGGTGTACTCGCCGCGTTCGAGCTCGTACTCCTCGCCGCGAACGTTCACGCCGTCCATATAGAGCGAACGTTCTGCGTCCCAGAGGGTTGCGTTCATCCAGTCAATGAGGGCGGCGGCGGTGTGCGGGTCACCCGCGCGAGCGTATGCGATAGCTGCCGGTGCGGTGGCCGCGGCGTTCACGAAGTCGCGCTTGGACTTGCGCCAGCTCATGCCTCCGCCGGGCGCGAAGCCCTTGGCGAGCTGCTCGAAGAGGGCGGCCCCGGCGTCCTGTGCGGCCACGTCGTTTGCGCCGGTCAGCTCAATCGAGAAGGAGTTCATGCGGCCCACCGCGAGGGTCAGCCAGGCCATGTCGTCAAAGTAGTCGTTGGCGTAGCGGCCAAGGTTGCGCACGTTGATGCCGCGCAGCAGCGAGCGGGCACGGTGCAGCTGCTCCTGAGCCTCAGTGATGCGACCCTCGCGCAGGTGGCGCTGGCCGGCGTCGATGATGCACTCGAGCAGGTGGGCCTGCCACCAGTAGTGCCACGTGTTCAGGCGCTGGCTCAGCGGGCGGGGGTCGGGTACCTGAATGGATCCGATGAGCGCTCCGGGCACGCCGAGGATGCGGTGCACGAAGGTGTCGGTGACGCTGACGGCTGCGGCCTCGGCGTGGGAGGAGGTGCGTTCCGCGTACTCGCTCATAGATGCCGGGGAGTGCGCGGTGTGGGAAGACGGCTGGGAATTCACGGTGCCCTCTATATGTGTACGGTGAAGTCTTACTTCTGCATTATCGCATTTTTTGGTGCCGGGTCATCACCGGTCCCTCCGGGGGTTCAGCTTGCCTCCCACACCGCACTGTTCTTGCTCTCCCATGCACTTAATGTGCGACCGCTACGCAGGCTGATGGGCTCGCCGGTGATGGGATGTTCGAAGCTCAAAGTGTAGGCCAGCAGTTGCAGCGGGCGCTCGGGGCGGTCGGGTCCGTCGGGGAGCACACGCGGGTAGAGTACGTCCCCAAGAATCGGGGCGCCCAGCAGGTTCAGGTGCGCTCGCAGCTGATGGGTCTTACCGGTGTGCGGGGCGAGGTCGTAGAGGCCCCACGGGCGACCGGATTCGACGCCCCAGGCCTCGGCCTCGGCCGGGTTGGGGGTGAAGGTTTCCAGGATGCGCGCGGTGGTGAGGGTGTTCGGCTCCACGCCCCGCGCCACGCACTCCGTCTCTGAGAGCTGCCGGACCTGCAACACGTCGCGCACCTTCTGAATGTGTGAACGCACCCGCAGCCCCTCCGCGCTCAGGGCTTGTTCGGCGGCGGTGGGGTCGGCGGGCACCGGGGCCACAGCGCGGTAGGTCTTCGATACCAGGCGGTGCTGGAACATCATCTGGAAGGGGCGGCGCGCCTGAACGGTTTTGGCGAAGAGTAACACCCCGGCGGTGGGGCGGTCGAGTCGGTGAATTGGGATGAGCAGCGGGTTGCCCTCGCGCACGCGTAGCTTGGTCAGCGCGGTCTGCGCGATATAGGAACCGCGCGGGGTGGTGGGCAGAAAGTGGGGTTTGTCGATGGCCAGCACGTGCTCGTCCTCGTAGAGTACCGGCATGTCGGAGGGGAGTTCGGGCTCATCGGCGAGCTCGCGGAAGTACCAGATGCGCTCGCCGGGCGCGTAGGGGCTGGAGGCGGTCAGCACCGTGCCGTCATCCAGGCGCACCTCGCCGGTTTCGAAGCGGGAGTGAATAATCTGCGGGTCGTTCGGGTAGAAGCGCGCGATGAGGTAGTCGGCAATCGTAGCGGGGGCGCGTCCGCCGGGGGCGAGTTCCTCCGGGAGCTCCTCGGGGTGGGGGAGCACGAGCTGGATGGGGTCGATGCCGTTCTTCTGCGCCAGCGGAGGGGTCAGCAGGCGGCGATGCGTGCGGCGGGCGGGCTTGGCATGCCGCGCGGAGGTTTTCTGCACGGAGGTTTTCTGCACGGAGGCGCTCCGAGCAGAGGTGCTCAGCTCCGGGATGTTACGGGCCCTCGGCGTGTCGCGGTGGGAATCGTGGGTGGGCATGGCTCTACTGTACCGGTTGGTGCGGTGGCCTAGAGGAATCGCAGATTTATCTGACACTCATCTGCGCTTGTGGGAATAGGTGGGGATAAAAACGAAATACTCACACATTTTTGAAAATATTCGGGATTTAATTTAAAAAAATAAAGCTAATTTTACAAAAACAAATGAATATATACGTTATTTTCGAAAACCCTGTCAAACCATCAGTAATAAATACTTCATTTAGAGTATATAGCCCATTGCAGATTAAAAGATGTGAAGCGTATAGAGACCTGGTAGGCTGAATAGCCTACGTCATAAATACTTTTAAAAAGGCTGAGAAGCGCATTAAAGCGTTACGATTAAGACACAGAAGTTCGAAAAATCGAACGAAGGGGTCGAAATGGGACAGAAACAGCGTAAGGAAGCAGAGATTAAAGGAACTCCCCCGGTTGCACCGGTACAATCTGACACTTCACACGCACCTCAAGGCACAGTCGCCGAGGCTAAAGTTTCTGCGCCGTTCACCGAACAGGGCGCAGAACACCGCACCACGGGTGCGTTGCGAATGGAACCGCACGAGCGTGAAGAGCAGATTCTTCAGGTGGCTTCGGAACACTTTGCGCGCAAGGGCGTGCTCGGCGCGTCCATGAGCGCCATCGCCCGCGATGCGGGCATCACCCGCGCGCTACTCTACCACTACTTCCCCGGCAAGGACTCGCTCGCCGCGGCGGTCACCCGCCGCGAGGCCAAGGCGGTTCTCGAGGCGTTGGGCGAGCATCACGAGAACCCCGAAGAGGCTCTGCGCAACGCACTGCGCACGTACTTCCTCGTGGTGGCGGGCGTCCCCACCCCCGGCGGTGAGGACTTCCCCAATAACCCCACGGACTACCTCGAATGGATGCTCAAGCGTACCGGCATGCCGATTAACGACCGCACCCGCGTCATTCTCGGCGGCTGGTTGCAGCTCGTGGATTACTTCGCCCTGCACGTGGTGCAGCTCAATCCCCGCGACCAGCGCACCGTGCGCACCCGCGGTCTGGGGCTGGAAGAAGCCATTGACCTGTGCCTGGGTGCCGTCGATACCCTCACCGGAGGCTACTAGCCTCACGGTCCGCAAACTTCCCTCTCCGATGTTTGGTTGCAGGATTCGACGACAATGGGGCCGCGGATCCCCGGACGGATATTCCTCCGCCGGGCCCCCGGGCTCGAGCCGGTGGGCCGAGGTATCGCGCCACGGCCCACCGTCTCGAGGACCCCGAGAGCGCGGCGGATTCCGGGAATACCATCCGGTTTGTGAGTAGGGAACGCAGAGCGCCCCGCACCTCCCTCATGGGGAGGCGCGGGGCGCTTTGTCGTGCGCGGAAGGCCCCCTGCGGATGCCTCGCCGCGTCGGGGAGCTTAGGAGCCTAAACCGGTACGGGCGAGCCGGCGCTAGAGAGGTCGGCGCATGGAGAGCCCGCGCACCGTGGCGTAGAACCCCTGATGCTGCAGGGCGCGGCGCAGAATCTGCACCGGATCCTCACCCTGCCGGTTGAGGGTGGGGGAGTCGGTGAGAAGCTCCACGTCGTTGACCTTCTCAATCGAGATCTTATCCATGCCGCCCGAGTCCATCATGCGCGCGATGGCCGGGGCGGCCGCCTCGAGCAGAACCGGGTCGGTCGTAAAGATGAGCAGGGTCTTCGCGCCGCGCTCCAGGTAGAGCACAGGTGCACCATCCACGAGCACCACGCAGGCGCCGGCCTTGCGAGCCGGGCGGTGCCGCAGGGGTGCCGAGCCCTCCGAGAGCTTCGACAGCTCGGGCCAGGCGAGGGCGGCACCGTAGGGGTTGGCCGGGTCCGTGGTGGCCAGAAGCGTCACCGTGAACGTGCCGAACACCTCCTCGGTCGCGGTGCGGCGCGGTCGCTCATCGCGCGGGCCGAGGCGGTCGGCCGCCGAGCGTAGCGCATCCACCGTGGCGGGGGCCGCGAACTGTGCGGCGCCCAGGCCCTCGATAAAGTAGCCGCGGCGCACGAGCGCACGGTCCTCGGCCTCGGAGTAGATGCGGTAGAGCTGGCTGAAGCCGCCGGGGGAGTCCTCGCCCTGCAGGCAACCGCGCGTAAGCACTCCGTAGCGGTCCAAGAGCAGGTCGGCGCGCGCCAGAGCAGCCACCGTGGGGTCCAGAGGCTCGCCCAGTAGGGAGTCTATGCGAGAGAAGCGGCCGCTATCCTGCGGGGCCACCGGCGAGGGACCGCCCCCGGCGTACCCGCCGCGCAGGGAACGGCCCATCGAGGCTCGCGCCGCCGCGATGCGGCCGGCTCCGCGGCGACCCACCCGCGAGAGGCGAGGGGCGGCCGCCGGGGTCGGATGCGCGCTCCTGACCCCCGCAAGCGTCGCGCGAACCGGGCCGAAGGAATCGTTCGTCAGCACGCCGGCCCACACGAGGCGCCACAGGGCGCTCGAGAGCTCGGCGGCATCCGGGAAGGAGACCGTCTGGCCGGGGGCCGCCGCCCCACCGAGAATCTGAACGACCCGCTCGCGCAGGGCCGGCACGAAGAGGCCGCCGTGGGCGAGCGCTTCGTGGATTGCGTGCTCGAGGGTGCCGGGGGTCTGCAGGCGCTCGAGGAGCTCGGGCTCCTCCTCCCGCAGAAAATCCGCGGGGTAGCCGGGGCCCAGGGTGAGCGGCGCGCTCTCGCTCAGGTGCAGGCGAATCCAGCCGTCGGAGCGCTGGGAGGCGCCGCCGAGTCGACCGGCCCCGGTGAAGAAGACGCGGCCGGTCATCATGAGCTCGTCGAGCAGGTGCGGGCGGTAACCCTTCACACGGGCCGGCAGGATGAGCGTTTCCAGGGCGGAGGCGGGCATGCGCACGCCGGCCAGCTGGTCGATGGCGGTCAGCAGCTCCTCCTGCAGGGCGGGCTCGTCGAGGCCTTGTGCGCCGTTCGGCGCGCCGGCCTGTTCCTCCCGGGCGCTCTCGGGCGCGGCGGAAGTGAGGGGCGCGGGCGCCTCGTCGATAATTCGGGCCGTGCGTTGCGGCTCGAGGTATGCGCCGTAGGCGCTCGCCTCGGCCAGGGGTCGGGCCACGCGCACCGATAAAGAACGAACGTTCTGCCATGCGGGTAGGAAGAACCCGTAGGCCCGCGCGGGGACCGGTTCAATCTCCTGCCGTAGCGCCGCCAGCGAGCGGGCGCGAATCGTGCGCAGAACCTGCACATCCACCCACTCGGGGGAGCCGTCCGGCCCCTCGGCCCGCTCGGAGGCGCCCCGCAGCACCTCGGGCAGGAACTCGCCGGAGGTCACGCGCCGCTGGCGCTGCAGGCGCAGCAGCACGGGGAGAAGCACGCCGGTGCCCATCGGGGTCAAGCGCGAGAAGTGGGCCGCAGCCTCGTGCACTCCGAAGGGAATGTGGGTGCGGGCAAAACGGGAGACCAGGTCCTCGAGCGGTTCGGCCACCGGCTCCAGGAAGGCGAGCGGTAGCGCCGCGGCGGGCATAATGCCCAGGCCGTCGCGCAGGCGGGCCGCATCCTCAACCGCGGCGTAGTAGAGCTGCGGGCCGCTTTCCGGGGTCCCCGGCCCCTCGAAGGAATAGGCGCGCCGCGCGTGCACGAGTCGCTCGGCCAGCTCGCGGGCGTACTCCTCGCTCACCGGGGGTTCCGCGGGGCGGTGCTCGTCGGGTCGATCCGGAGTTGCTGGCTCGGGCTCGGCAGACTCCGGGCGGAGTCGCTCGGCCAGCTCGCGGGCGCTCAACGGGCCCAGCTGTCGCAGCAGGTCCGCCGCGCCCTCCACCCCGGAGGCCCGGTAGCGTTCGCCCGTGCGCTGCAGGCGGGCCAGGGTCTGCGTCAGCACCGCAGGGTCCAGCAGCTCGCGCAGCCCGGTTGTGCCCAAAAGCTCCGCGAGCATGGCCGGGTCCAGGGCTAGGGCGGCGGCGCGGCGCTCGGCGGCGGGCGCATCCGCATCGTAGAGGTGCTCGGCCACGTACTCGAAGAGCAGGGTGCGGGCGAAGGGCGAAGGAGCCTCGGTCTCCACCTCCATCAGGGCAATACTGCGAGACTCCAGGGCGCGGTGCACCTGCAGTAGGGCCGGCAGATCGTACACGTCTTGCAGGCACTCGCGGGCGGTCTCCAGCAGGATGGGGAACTCGGGGTACTTGCGGGCCACGTCCAGAAGCTGCGCGGCGCGCTGACGCTGCTGCCAGAGCGGCGTGCGCTTGCCGGGATTACGCCGGGGCAGTAGCAGGGCGCGGGCCGCGTTCTCGCGGAAGCGCGAGCCGAAAAGAGCCGAATCGGCCACGCTATCGGTGACGATGCCCTCCAGCTCTTCGGGGTCGAAGAGGAAGAGGTCGGCCCCTGGCGGAACGTCCTCCAACGCGGGCAGACGCAGGATGATGCCGTCGTCAGCCGCCATGACCGAGGCGTCCACGCCGTAGCGTTCGATAATGCGGGCGCGCACCGCGAGGGCCCAGGGGGCGTGCACCGAGTAGCCCAGGGGCGAGTGGAGAATCAGCCGCCAATCGCCCAGCTCGTCGCGGTGACGTTCCACGATGAGGCGCCGGTCGGAGGGAACGGCACCCGTGGATTCGCGCTGCTCGCGTAGGTAGGCCAGCAGGTTGTCCACGGCCCAGCGGTCCAGGCCGAGCTGCTCGAGCTGCCGGCGGGCGGCGGGTGCATCCGCGGCCTCCAGAGAGGCGAGGGCTCGGGTGAAGGCACCCGTTTGCAGGCCCAGGGCGTAGGGGCGTCCTGCGCGGTCGCCGTGCCAGAAGGGCAGGCGCGCGGGCAGGCCGGGGGCGGGGGTGACACGCACCGCGTCGTGGGTGATTTCCTCGATGCGCCAGCTGCTGGCGCCGAGGGTGATGACCTCGCCGGCCCGGGATTCGTAGACCATTTCCTCGTCGAGCTCGCCGACGCGCTTGGGGCCGCGTTCCTCGTCCCCGCCGACGAGGTAGACGGGAAAGAGACCGCGGTCGGGGATGGTTCCACCGCTCGTGACGGCGAGGCGCTGAGCCCCGGGGCGGCCCTCGATACTGCCGGAGGGTGCCTGCTCGGTGGGGGTTCGATCCCAGAGGATGCGCGGGCGCAGCTCGGCGAACTCGTCGGAGGGGTAGCGGCCGGCGAGCATTTCGAGCGTGGCGTCGAAGAGGGCGCGGGGCAGCTCGGAGTAGGGGGCGCTGCGGCGCAGGGCCTCGTACCAGGAGTCAACGCTGATGGGCCCAAGGGCGCAGGCGGCCACGGTCTGCTGGGCGAGCACGTCCAGGGGGTTGGCGGGGATTGCGAGCGGCTCGAGGGTGCCGCTGCGCATGCCCGCGAGGGTCACGGTCGCCCCGAGGAGGTCGCCGCGGTGCTTGGGATAGAAGACGCCGCGGGAGATATCGCCCACGCGGTGGCCGGCGCGGCCCACGCGTTGCAGGGCGGAGGCGACGGAGGGAGGCGCGGCCACCTGAATAACGAGGTCCACGTGGCCCATATCGATACCCAGCTCGAGGGAGCTGGTGGCCACCACGCAGCGCAGGGTTCCGCCTTTGAGTGCCTCCTCGATGAGGGTGCGCTGTTCCTTGGAGACAGAGCCGTGGTGGGCGCGGGCCAGGGGAGGCACGGCCTCGGGGGAGTTCACATCGGTCTGTGCGGCGTACTCCTCGGGGTCGACGCCGCGGCGGGCGAGCTCTCGGCGCAGGTGAATGTCGTTGAGCGCCGCGGTGAGCTTTTCGGCGAGCCCGCGGGAGTTCACGAAGACGATCGTAGAACGGTTGTTCTCGATGTGGTCGACGATGCGTTCCTGAACGCGGGGCCAGATGGAGGTCTCGGCGCGGCCCTCCGTCCCGCCTGAGGCCTCCGCGTAGGCCTCTGCGGGGTCAAGAACGGCGTTGAGGTCGAAGGATGCGAGCTCCTCCGCGCCCGTTCCGCCCGTTCCGTCGGTTTCATCCCCGGGCGCTCCGGGGGCCTCGGAGCCGGCCGAGGGCGCGGTGGGGAAAACCCCGATGGCATCCTCGAGGGTGTAGCCGGAGGGGCTTTCTGCGGAAGGGTTGGCGGAGGGAGCGGCAACGGGCATGGCGGCGGGAAAGGCCGGTTTCGGCGCGCCTCCAGCTGCCTCGCCCGGCCCGTAGAGCCCCTGCCCGTAATCGTTTGCCCCGCCGAGGGCCTCCATATCGGGAACGGGAACGCTCAGGCTCAGGTCCCAGCGCTTGGGTACCGGTTTGCTGACGATGTTCACGGGCTGCACGCCGCCCAGAAAACGGGCCACAGCGTCGGGGTTCTCGATGGTTGCGGAGAGCCCGATGCGCTGGGCGGGCTCGGGCAGGAGTGCGTCCAGGCGCTCGAGGGAAACGGCCAGGTGCGCCCCGCGCTTGGTGGCGGCTAGGTTGTGAATCTCATCCACGATGACCGTGGTGACGCCGGAGAGGGTGTCGCGGGCGGCGCTGGTGAGCATGAGGTAGAGGGATTCGGGGGTGGTGATGAGAATGTCCGGCGGGTTGCTGATGAGCTGGCGGCGCTCGCGGGCGGGGGTGTCGCCGCTACGCACACCCATGGTGATGAGGGGCTCCTCCGGCGCGTTTTCGGCGTCTGCGGCGCTCAGCCGCGTGATGCCGGCCAGCGGTGCCCGCAGGTTGCGCTCGACGTCGGCACCGAGGGCTTTGAGGGGCGAGATGTAGAGAATCCGCGTGCCGCGCGGAGGCTGTGCGGCGCCGGCGGCCCGCTCGCGGTGTTCGCGGTAGAGGGCGTCGAGGGACCAGAGGAAGGCTGCGAGGGTCTTGCCCGAGCCGGTGGGCGCAATGATGAGGGTGTTGCGGCCCTCGCGGATGCTCTCCCATGCGCCTTCCTGCGCGGCGGTGGGCGTGCTGAAGGCGCGGCGGAACCACTCGCGTACGGGGGCGGAGAAGTGGGAGAGTGCATCGGTCATGCTTCAATTATGACGCGTGTTACGGGTCACTTGATTTACGGGTGGTGCGGGGGTGATGATGACTTGACAGGTAACGCACGGACCCCACAATATTTTACTTGTAAAATAATTTAAGAACTCAGCAAAGGAATCATCATGACCCGCCTGAACGAAGAACAGCTCGTCGCGCTCTTCCACGAGCCTCGCACCGCCTACTCCTTCACCGACGAGCCCGTCACCGACGAACAGCTGCGCCGCATCCAGGAGCTCACCTTCTACGGCCCCAGTGCCTTCAACAGCCAGCCCCTGCGCATCACCTGGATCAAGAGCCCCGAGGCCCGCGAGCGCCTCATCTCCCACCTGGTGGACGGCAACAAGCCCAAGGCCGAATCCGCACCCATGATTGCATTGCTCTCGGCAGACCACGGCTGGGTCGAGAAGGCCGACACCTTCAACCCCCGCTCCGCGGAGTTCATTAAGGGCTACTACGCTGACGAAAATCTAGCTAAGCCCACCGCCGACCTCAACGCACACGTCCAGGCTGGCTACTTCATCACCGCGATTCGCGCCCTCGGTCTAGACGCCGGCCCCATGACCGGTGCAGACTTTGAAGGCCTGAAGAAGGAGTTCCTGGCCGGTACCAACGAGCAGCCCTTCCTGGTCGTCAACATCGGCCACGGCATCCCCTCCGGCCACGATCGTTCCGCACGCTTCAGCCACGAGGAAGCCACCCGCTCCGTCTAAGGCGCATAACCTTGAGCCTAAGAATTAGGCTTAGAAATAGTTCAAGGGCGGTTCCCCGTGACGGGGAACCGCCCTTGAACTATTTACGCGTTTAACGTCTTACCGCGCTGCCTGCTGGGTCGCGCTACCTAGCGTGCCCCAAACTGGCCCACGGACAGCTGCGGAACCGAAGAGGAACAAGCTGTCGTGTCGAAGGGCACGGTAACGCCGTCCCGATCGCCGGCGAGGCCCACCAGGAAGCCCTCCACCTGTCGCGCGCCGCAGTTATCGCCGAAGCGGTTCGTGTTGATGGAGCGCATTACCACCGTGGTGCTATCACCCGGGGCGATGGTCACACCGGCGGGGTTCATGAACTCGGAGGAGTTAGATGCCTCTCGCCCCACCCAATTACCCGAAGAGTCCGCGTAAATCACGCGCGGGTAGCCGCGCAGGGAACAGGGTGAATCACTGGAATTCTGGAAGTACAGCGTGAGGGTGCGTGCACCGGGGGAATTGTCCGTCACGGAGACCGAAACGTTCAAATCATCCATGGAGCATTGCGAGGGCCCCTCGGCGTTCTTCTGGCCGGAATTATCGGATCGGCTCGAGCTACCGTTGTTATTACCGTTGCTGTTGCCGCCGGAGGAATTCGAAGAACTCGAGTTTGAGGAAGAGGAACCGGAATCCGAGGAAGAACCCTGACGGTTCCCGGAATCGGAGTCATTGCGCTCTTCGCCGTTATTGCTCTCGCTATTCTCCGGGGGAAGGTCCTCGTGCTTTGCCTCGCTCGAGGAAGAAGACGAATGTTCGTGCTTCGACTCGTGATTCTCCGAGCTAGACTCCTCGGCGTGAGCGGAGGAAGAATCCCCGTGCTCCGGGGACCCGCTGTTGACAACTGTGATGGAGCCCGGGGCCACCGAAGCGCTGGGGCTCTCGGAGGCCACACTAATCGTGCCGGGCTTCACCGATGCGGAGGCACTCGGGTGTGCCGAGGTGTCCTCTGCATCCTGACCGGCCTGGGACGCGCCGCATCCACTGAGCGCGAGCACGCCGCAGAGGAGGGTGGTTGATGCGAGTACCTGAGCCGATTTAAACATTGTTACATCGCCGCCTGCATTTGGATTTCTGCTCCGTCCATACCGGGGGCGTACTCAACCTGGCAGCACAGGCGGGAATATTCGTTTGCGACATCATCAACCATGTCGAGCAGGTCCTGCTCGGCCTCGGTGCGCTCACCGGAAGCCGCGTAGTGCTCGGGGTCAATGAAGGCGTGGCAGGTTGCGCAGGATGCGTTACCGCCGCAGGTGGCGAGGACCGGCACGCCGTTGGCCTGGAGGGTCTCCAGGAGGGTGTGGTGGTCTTCCCACTGAATATCGTAGTGTTCGCCTGCTTCGTCAGTGACCTTAATCGTTACGCCCATGCGTTCTCCTTCTTCTGTAGTGATGCGTTTCTATTGTAGAGGCAGGGGCCGGTATTAACCCCACCGGTGTGATACCCTGAACTTTAGCGTCACGCATCCTGCGGGAACGCATATTAATTTTTATGCTGAAGAGCACGTATAGCTCGCTTCCAGTCTACCCTTTGATCCCTTGACAAGCGGGGAAAGACCCGTCATTTACTCCTGCCCCGGCGTGCAAATAAATACCTTGGGGAGCATAAAGACGCAGGGGCGGGGCACCGGGAGCACAGCCCCCGAGCCCGCCCCCTTCTGCGGATGCACGGTCTAACGCGCACCGGGTCTGCCAACCCCGGTCTATACGCACGGGCTATTCGGCCCGCTCACCCTCGGAACGCTGCCCTTCAGCTTTCTTGCTCGCGCTATCCGCGGGCTGCTTGCCGTCCTCCTGCGCGGAGCCCTCCGCCGGGAGCGCATCCTTTGCGGGGCGGGTACCCCGCACGATGCCGCGCACGCTATCGCGCGGATCGGCGTAGCGCAGATCAACACCGAAGGTATTGCGAATCTGACGCGCAGAATTCAGGTGCCAACGCTGCGAGTCGGAGGGAGTCACCGACGTGACGGCCTTCTGCCCCGGAGCCAGTGCCTCGTGGCGGATATCGTAGTGCTTACCGCCCATCGTCACCGTGAATCCGTGCTCCTGCAGCAGCTGGACGAACTCGTCCACGTCGTGCGGGATCTTGCGGCCGCGCTGGCGCTTGCGTCCGCTCATGCGCGGCTGAGACTCAAAGGGATTGCGGTTTGCGGCGACACCGCGCGCAATGCGAATGACCTGCTGATCGGAGTGCGAGAACTCCACCTGGTAACCGTTGAGGGAGTACACGGTGCGGCTCGTACCAGGAATGGGCTGGCGGTTATCGGCCTCATCCAGGATGCGCGTAATGTACTCGCTCGTCAGGCCCAGCGCCTTGAGCTGGCTCTGAGCCTCGAGGGAGAGCTGGTAGCCGCCGGCCGAGGCCTTGAGCGGGCGCAGGGCCAGAACCTCCACGGTGAGGGGGTTCAACACAACCTGGTAGCCCAGATCCTCGTGGGTGTAAAGGGTGACCTCGCGGCCGTAACGGTTTTCCTCGGCGGTCTCCTCACGCACCACACTCTCGGGGGATTCGATAATCTCGAGCAGCAGAGCGTAGCCGAGGTCGTGGCGCATCATGTAGTCCATGACGCCGGGCAGCACCCCGTAGATGCGGCGGCTCTCCGGCACATCGCCGTAAAACTCCTGCTCGATGCGCGCGGCGATACGCTGATTCTCGAGCGGCACCTCGGTCAGCGGGATGAGCCGCTGGTTGGAGGGACGAATCTTTGCGCGCGCCGCGGCGGGCTTGGGGGTCTTGCGGTAGGCCTCCACGAGGGCCTGCTGCTGCTGCACGAATTCGTGGGCGATGAGCGGCATCAGGGTGAAGTAGAGCTCAGCGGCCTCGGGGCGAATCGCGCCACGCTCATCGAGCAGGGAGGCGCCCTCGTCGTTGGTGAGGTCCCAGGTGCGCTCCGCTGCTTCCTCAGCCTCGCGGTAGCTGTAGCCGGCCAGGGAGGCAAGCTCCTGCAGGCGCACGTACACCTCGAGGGGAACGGTAATCTGCTTGGCCGACATTACTTCTCCTCCTCGGCGTTCTGAGCGTTCTGGTGCTTGGGCTGTTCGGATGTGGCGGCCTCGGCCTGCCGGTTAATGGCATCGCTGAGATCCTCAATCTGCGCGCGGCGCAGGCTCTCGGCGTGCAGGGCCTGGAAATCGGGGGTCTTGGTCAGGGAGAGCACGGTCCGCTGATCCGGGGAGATGGTCATCTCCAGTCCCTCCGCGGCGTAGATGCGGGTCCAGCCCTCACCCATGCGCACGCTTTCGGGGCTCTCGAGCGTGCGGACCATAAGGTCGAAGACGAACTCGGGGTTCTTGGAGAGGAAGACGCGGGCGCGCTCGCTGAAGGCCATTTCGAGGGCGTTGAGCGGGGTGTACTCGCCGCGGGCCAGGGTGGTATTGGCCCCGTCGTTGCACTCGGCTTCGTACTCGTCGACGACGGTAATTAGCTCGGCGGAGGCGGTGTTGACGTCCACGCGGTAGTCGTCATGTCTGAAGCGAATCGTCCAGTCGTTGACTCGTTCCGCTGCGCCCTCGCGCAGGACGGTGCGCACGAGGTCCTCGGTGAGTCCCTCGCGCTCCATGCGCTGACGCAACCCGGGACGGATGCGGTAGGCGCGCTCACGATCTTCCGCGGTGACCCCTGCGGGGCGGGTGGGAGCCTCGGGCGCAACGTTCTTCGTCGCGGTCCGCGCGGCTCCGGCGGAGGGCACGGGCATCGGCGTCGGGGTGCTCGGGGTGTCCGAAGCGATGTTTTCGGGGGCGGCGTTCTGCTCAGTGGCCTGCTCTGCTGCCTGCTGCCGGGCACGCAGGCCCTGCAGGTACTCCTCGATCTGCGGCGGACGGTAGGTGAGCGACGCCTTGCGGAACATGCTGGGTGAGGGGGCCGCGGAGGGCGCCGGCGGCTTCGGCGCGGCCGGGCGCGTCTCGGAGGAAGCCTCGAGGGGCGCGGGGGCAACCGGTGCGCTGGGCTTCGGCGGGGCAGGTTTGGGGGCTGCAAATTGGGCGGCGGAGGGCTTGGGTGCGCTGGGCTTCGGGACGCTGGGCTTGGGGGCCTCCGAGGGGGCGAGACCCTTCTCCTCGACCGTCTGCTCTCCGGGAGTCTCCTGCTCGGCTACCGGTCGGGCGCGGCGAGCCATCAGCGCGGGGGAGGGCTTGGGCTTCTCCGCAGCCGGTGCAACGGCCTCCGCCGCTTCACTCGTTTCTTCGCCGCTCTGCACGACGATTCCCTCGGTAGCTTCCCCGGCCTCGGCAGCGGTTTCTGCGTCGTTGCCCTCTGCGCCGGTGTCTTCGGGGCCTTCTGCGGTGTCATCTCCTCGCAGGAGGGCGGCCATAAGCTCCTGACGCGAGGTGTACGGGATGATTTGGTCGGGCGTATCGATATAGCGCGGGAAGTTTTCGTAGAGAATTTTTGCGGCGCTTTCGAAGAGCTTCTCAACGCTCGGCACCTCGGCGGGGGCGCAGGGGCAGAGCAACTCGCGGCGTTGATTGTCGTAGAGGGCCCAGTGCGCGCATCGCTCGCTGGGGGCGAAGTAGTCGAGTGTTCCTAGATCTGCAATATCGATAAGCGCACCTATGAGGGATTGCGGGATGGATAACTGAGCCATGGTGCTCCTTCGCGTGATGTGTCCCTCCAACTTGGGCGTGGAAGGTCTTGTTTCCATCCTATGCGTTTTTTCACCGGTGTGCGCCGGCGCACGTCATATTGTGCGGGTGAAATGCGGATTTTTGGTGAGGATGCACCCGCCGCGCCCACAATAGGCGGGGGAAGGTGACCCCGTCCGGGCTCACATGTCCGGGGATACAAAAAATCCCCGGTTCCGAAGAACCGGGGATCGGTGGTGCGCCCGAAGGGATTCGAACCCCCAACCTTCTGATCCGTAGTCAGATGCTCTATCCGTTGAGCTACAGGCGCATGTTCCTCGCTTCGGATTTCTTCAATCCGTCGCGGCAACAGGTAATACTATACGGAGGTTACGAGGGGCCTGCAAGTCGAAAAACTCAAAAGGGTCCCATTTTTGGGTCACCGGAGTGTTGTAATGCCTTGTTTTACCGCGAAATTCCGGGGTTTTTGGTTCCCGGAAAATTTTTTAAAATATTTTTTTGTGCTGCTCCGAACGGGAGGTGGGGATCCCCTGCGAGAACCCTCCGCCCCGTACGATTCTTACCCTCCGGCCCTCGAATTTCTCATTGATTACCCTCGGTGTCTTCCTGCTGAAGGTGTGACGGGCGGAACGTAAGAAATAACGTCATAGAAGGATGTTCGGGTCGTTAATGCGTTATTCTGTAAGCATCACGAGGAAGTGGCTTCTGTCCAAGCGTGCATATTCACCATTATTTGCACGCTTGTAGTTTTTAACTGCTTCTTCGCTACCGCAGACCTATCGCGGATCAACGTAGTATCCGCGGTATTTACCGATTGAAGGGGAAAACGTCAATGGCTGACACCTCAACTCGTACTCTCTCTGCCGAACTCGAAAAGGAGCTGCAGAGCGCACCCACCACCCACCAGGGTCTTCTGGAATGGGTTCGCGAGGTTGCCGCGCTGACGCAGCCCGACCACATCTACTGGGTGGACGGCTCCGAGGAAGAATATAACCGCCTTGCGCAGGAGCTGGTGGACGCCGGAACCTTTGTCCGCCTGAGCGATCACGAGTTCCCGAACTCCTACGCCGCTTTCTCCGATCCCGACGACGTGGCACGTGTCGAGGAGCGCACCTTCATCTGCTCCGAGACCGAAGAGGGCGCCGGCCCGACCAATAACTGGCGCGATCCCGTCGAAATGAAGAAGACCCTGACCGGTCTGTTCGAGGGTTCGATGCGCGGCCGCACCATGTACGTCATTCCCTTCGTCATGGGCTCCCTGAAGGCTAAGAACCCCAAGATTGCTGTTGAGCTCAGCGACTCCGCATACGTTGTCTGCTCCATGCGCATCATGGCAACCATCGGCAAGGACGTTCTGGCCAAGCTGAACGAGACCAATGGCTTCTTCGTCAAGGCCCTGCACTCCGTTGGTGCACCCCTGGAGCCCGGCCAGAAGGATGTTTCCTGGCCCTGCAACCCCGAGAAGTACATCGTCCAGTTCCCCGAGACCCGCGAAATCTGGTCCTTCGGTTCCGGCTACGGCGGCAACGCACTGCTGGGCAAGAAGTGCTACGCACTGCGCATCGCATCCGTCATCGGTCGCGACGAGGGCTGGATGGCAGAGCACATGCTCATCCTGAAGATGACCAACCCCGAGGGCAAGGTTCGCTACATCTCCGCAGCGTTCCCCTCGGCTTGCGGTAAGACCAACTTCGCAATGATGGAGCCCACCATTGACGGCTGGAAGGCTGAGATGGTCGGCGACGACATCGCTTGGATTGAGTTCGACGAGAACCACCAGGCACGCGTGGTCAACCCCGAGGCAGGCCTGTTCGGCGTGGCACCGGGTACCGGTTACTCCACCAACCCGAACGCTATGAAGGCTATCGCCAAGGGCAACACCATCTTCACCAACGTTGCACTGACCGACGACGGCTCCGTCTGGTGGGAGGGCAAGACCGACGAGGCTCCCGCACACCTGATTGACTGGACCGGCAAGGACTGGACCCCCGAGTCCGGCCGCCCGGCAGCTCACCCGAACTCCCGCTTCTGCACCCCCGCATCCCAGGTGGATATGCTCGCTCCCGAGTACTACGACCCCGAGGGTGTGCCGCTGAGCGCCATCGTTCTGGGTGGCCGTCGCAAGACCACCGTTCCGCTGGTGTCCGAGTCCGACAGCTGGGAGCAGGGTGTGTTCCGCGCCGTCACCCTGTCCTCGGAGACCACCGCGGCCGCTAAGGGCGCCGTCGGCGTGATTCGCCGCGACCCGATGGCTATGCTGCCCTTCATTGGTTACAACGCCGGTGACTACTTCCAGCACTGGATTGACCTGGGCAAGAAGCACGGTGCAGAGAACATGCCGAAGATTTACTACGTCAACTGGTTCCGCCGCACCCCCGATGGCGGTTTCGCATGGCCCGGCTTCGGTGAGAACTCTCGCGTTGTGAAGTGGATTTTCGACCGCCTGGATGGCAAGGCCGACGGCGAAGAGACCTTCCTGGGTACCGTTCCCACCAAGGAAGATCTGGACCTGACCGGTCTGGAGATTTCCGACGAGGAGCTGAAGGCTGCCCTGGCGGTCTCGAAGGACGAGTGGGCCGCTGAGCTTCCCGGTATCGACGAGTGGCTGGCTAAGTTCGGCGACAAGCTGCCCGCCGAGGTCCGCGAGCAGCGTGATGCTCTGGCCAAGTCCCTGGAGGACTAATTTGGTGAGGCTAAATCGCTAACTCTTTGAGCGGTTGGAGGGGCGGAATCTCAGTTGAGGTTCCGCCCCTCGCCTATCTACCGGGCACCGAGCG
Organism: Rothia sp. HMSC068F09; assembly: GCF_001812775.1. Lineage (NCBI taxonomy): Bacteria > Bacillati > Actinomycetota > Actinomycetes > Micrococcales > Micrococcaceae > Rothia > Rothia sp. HMSC068F09. The sequence continues at coordinate 18,618 of NZ_KV810409.1, read as the reverse complement.
CGCGAATTTGAAATGTAAAGCTATGCACCGCAAAAGATAATGCGAACGAGCCGAAGAAATATTTGGACACCTTCAATCGAGTGGGGAAGAGGCCTCTAACTTTCAGCACATGGAGCGCATCGATACAATGCCTGTGTATGTTTTTGACGCGCCCCGGTCGGTCGATGCGGTGCGCGTGCCACCGGATGCTCGGCGGGTTCCCCGCTGAAGGCGAAGTAGTGAAGGAGTATCCATGCGTTTGACAGCTTTCTCGGATGTCTCGCTCCGTGTGCTGATGCTCCTGTCTGCCCTGGAGCCGGGACAGAAGCTGTCGACCCAGAAGATCGCGGAAGGCGTGGATACCCCCTACAATCACGTGGCGAAGGCCGTGGCGTTCCTGGTGAACCAGGGGTATCTGGATTCGACGCGCGGTCGCTCCGGAGGCGTAATGCTCTCGGAATCCGGGCGTTCGGTGACGGTGGGCACCATCCTTCGTGCTACTGAGGGTGACATCCCCATGATTGAGTGTGAGGATGAGAACGGCCACTGCCCCCTGGATAAGTTCTGCCGCCTGCGCAATGTGCTGGCGAGGGCTCGCGAGGCTTTCTATGCTGCCGTGGATTCGGTGACGATTACCGAATTGACCGCGGGCGCCAGCCCCGTGGGTCCGATCCTTCTGGAACTCGGAATGGCTCCTCCGGAGAACGCGATTCCCGCTTTTTCGTAGGTCATCTGGAGGCTCGGCGGAGAGCCTTGCCGACTAGTTCCGGGACGACTACTCGGGGCTGTAAACGTGCACTATTTTCGAAAATATGCAGATTTGAGCTCACGGTATAAAAATGTGAGCAGAGTCATTATTTCATGAGTATGCAAACTTTCTCGTGAAAATATATATTCATTGCAGAATTTTTATGCATACACCGTCGCTAGTCACTCGCGAAATCAGCTTTTCTAACGCAAATATATTGTGTCTCACTTAGTTGACACTTCAGGTCTAAACAAACCTTAAGTACCCGTGAGTCGGGGTGCACCCGGCACACAGTACGCCCTGAGAAAACGCAAACATAGGTCAAAGTGTTAGGGTAGGGGTGTTTTATAAACACTTTGTCACCAACGGGGTGGACCTTCGGGGCACCTCGCGGCCGCCACCAACGTCGGCCCGCAACGCTTCCGGATCCCGTGGGTGACCGTCACAGGAAGAAGGCATACACCGATGCTCTCCGAAAAGTCCCGCCCGGTTATCGAGGCGACCCTGCCCATCATCGCCGAGCGCATTAACGACATCACCCCCGACTTCTACCGTCGAATGTTCGCCGCCCGCCCCGACCTGATGGACGGCATGTTCTCCCGCTCCTCCCAGCTCGAGGGTACCCAGCCTCGCGCACTGGCCGGCTCCATCGCCGTGTTCGCTTCCTACATTGTTGAGCACCCGGATTCCTACCCCGACGAGGTCCTCTCTCGCGTGGCACACAAGCACGCCTCCCTGGGCCTGAAGGAAGAAGAGTACCCCACCGTCTACAAGTACCTCTTCGAGGCTATCGCCGCTAACCTCGGCGACCTGGCCACCCCCGAAATCGTCGACGCCTGGACCGAGGTCTACTGGCTCATGGGCAACGCCCTCATCAAGCTGGAGAAGGGCCTGTACGCTTCTCAGGCCAACGATGTGACCCGCGCACCCTTCAAGGTTGTGGACCGCAAGGAGACCGGCGAGAACGTCGTCGTGCTGACCTTCGAGCCCGCCGATGACACCCCCATGACCGAGTCCAAGGGCGGTCAGTACGTCTCCATCACCGTTCCCGCACGCGACGGTCTGCGCCAGGCACGCCAGTACACCCTGCTGCCCAGCGAGAAGAACCAGCGCCGCATCGGCGTGAAGCTCGACCCCAACGGCGAGATGACCTCCATCCTGCACGAGCTGAAGGTCGGCGACGTCGTTGAGCTCTCCAACCCCTACGGCGACCTGACCCTGGAGGGCTTCGGCGACCCCGAGGCACCCCTGTACCTCTTCTCCGCGGGCATCGGCACCACCCCCATGCTCAGCTTCCTCTCCGAGCTGGTTGAGAAGGGCTCGACCCGCCCCGTGACCGTGGTCCACGCAGACCGCCGCCTGGACACCTGGCCCCTGCGCGAAGAGCTCGTCGAGCTCGTCGGCAAGCTGCCCAACGGTCGCCTCGTCTCCTTCATCGAGGGCGAGGGCGGCGACTACACCGGCCGCGTGGACGTCTCCAAGCTGGGCGTTCCCTCCAACGCCAACGTGTACCTCTGCGGCCCGCTGCCCTTCATGCAGGGCGTGCGTTCCGCACTGGTGGATGCGGGTGTCCCCGGCAAGAACATCAACTACGAGATCTTCGGCCCGGACCAGTGGATGCTCCACGACCAGGCACGCGAAGCGTAAAAACCTCGCAAGCCGGTTCGTCGACTGGGTTCCCCTGTTTGACAGAAAAACTTAGTCGGAATCAGCAATCAAAATAAAAAATCCCGCCCCGCAGACATATTCTGCGGGGCGGGATTTTTAGTAGCTAGCGGAAGAGCTTAGCCCTGGCGAACCAGAGCCAGAACCTCGTCACGGACGCGCTCCATAGTCGCAACATCCGGTGCCTCAAGGTTCAGGCGCAGGAACGGCTCGGTGTTCGACGGACGCAGGTTAACCCACCAGCCCTCTTCGGTGTTGGTGAAGGTGGTGCCGTCGGAATCCTCAACAACCACGGGAGCGTTAGCGTAGTGTGCACGCACGCGGTCCACAGCGGCAGCCTTGTCTTCAATCTCGGAGTTAATCTCGCCGGAGGCAACGTACGGGGAGTACTTCGCGCTGATCTCGGAGAGGGGCTTGTCGTCGCCACCCAGAGCTGCCAGCACGTGCATAGCGGCCAGCATACCGGTGTCGGCGTTGAAGAAGTCCTTGAAGTAGTAGTGAGCGGAGTGCTCGCCACCGAACACGCCGTTCTCCTTAGCCATGACGGCCTTGATGAAGGAGTGACCAACGCGGGTCTTCACGGCGCGGCCGCCCAGCTTCTCAACGAGCTCGGGAACAGCCTTCGAGGTGATCAGGTTGTAGATGATGACGGGTTCTTCGTTGCCCTCAGCCTTGGCGCGGGCAATCTCGCGCTCGGCCACCAGAGCGGTCACGGCCGAGGGGGTCACTGCGTTACCCTTCTCGTCAATCACGAAGCAGCGGTCGGCGTCGCCGTCGAAAGCGAGACCGATGTCTGCGCCGTGCTCCACGACAGCCTTCTGCAGGTCGACCAGGTTGGCCGGCTCCAGCGGGTTGGCCGGGTGGTTCGGGAAGGTGCCGTCCAGCTCGAAGTACAGGGGGACGATTTCCAGGGGCAGGCCCGGCAGGATGGTGTCGCCCAGAACGGCGGGGGTGGGCATGCCGCCCATGCCGTTACCGGCGTCCACCACGACCTTCAGCGGGCGGATGGAGGAGAGGTCCACGAGCTTGCGCAGGTACTCTGCGTAGGGCTTGAGGATGTCCTTCTCGGTCACGGTGCCGACCTTCTCAACCGAGGGAATCTCGCCGGCGTCCAGGTACTTCTGTGCCTGGTCGCGGATGTCAAACAGACCGGTTTCGGAGGACACCGGAACGGCGCCGGCCTTAGCCATCTTCATGCCGTTGTATTCGGCAGGGTTGTGGCTAGCGGTAAAGGTAACACCGGCGGCGTTTTCAACGCCACATGCAAAGTAAAGAACGTCGGTAGAAATCAGACCGATCTTTTCAACGTTTGCGCCGCGAGCGGTTGCACCCTGGGCAAATGCATCCATGAATTCGGGAGAGGAGGGACGCATGTCGCCGCCGACCAGGACGGTCTGGCCCTGCAGTCCCAGAACATCGACAAATGCCGCGCCGGTAGCGCGAACAGTCTCTGCAGTAATGGTCTCGCCGACGATGCCACGCACGTCGTACGCCTTGAATGAGTCATGTAGATTAATAGTAGTCACGCCTTTTATTTTAGCGGTAAAGAAGTCTACTAAGCCCCTATAATGGGCAGGTAAAACCTTATAAATTCCGCTGAATATATGGGTTTTTTATCACGTCGCTTACATCAAACAGCCCCCGGCGAGAGGTATTTTTCCCCATGGGTGAGATTTTTTCCCTTAAAAACCAGATTCAGAATTATGCGTGGGGTTCACGCGAAATTCTAGGACGTATGCGTGGCGTGCCCGTACCCACCGAACAGCCCGAAGCTGAGGTGTGGGTGGGTGCGCATCCGGCTGCGCCCTCGCGCGCTACCGTGGACGGCTCCGAATCCCCGCTGAACGAGCTGATTGTGGAGAATCCCTCCCGCTTCCTGCGCCCGGACCGAACCTCCGACTGGTTCCCCTTCCTCTTTAAGATCCTCGCGATTGACGCCCCCCTGTCCATTCAGGTGCACCCCACCCCCGAACAGGCCATCGCCGGCTTCGAGGACGAGCAGGCCCGCGGTATCGCGATTGATGCGCCCTACCGCAACTACAAGGACCGCTACTCCAAGCCCGAGACCGTCATCGCACTGAGCCCGATGCGCGTGCTCACCGGCGTGCGCCCCGTCGAACAGCTCAAGACCCTGGCCGCCGCATTCGGCGCCGCCTGGCTGGCCGAGCGTGCCGAGCTCAGCCCCAAGCAGCTTCTGACCGAGATTATCCGCCTGCCCGAGGAGACCGCCTCCGCCGCAGTGCAGCACCTGGTAGACACCGCCGCCGGGCTGCTGGGCGCCTCGAACGATGTGGTAGCCGACGCCGCCGAGCTCGTGCGCATCGTGGACGGCAAGTACCCCGGTGACCGCGGTCTGCTCGTGGCCTTTGTGATGAACCTGGTGCACCTTGCCCCCGGCGAGTCCGCCTTTACCCCCGACGGCCAGGTGCACGCCTACGTTTCGGGTACCGCCATTGAGCTGATGAACCCCTCCGATAACGTGATGCGTGCCGGCCTGACCGCCAAGCATATCGACACCGAGGAGCTCATTAAGGTGCTCGGCGAGAAGCAGGATGCACCCGTCATTCAGCGCCCCAACCCCGAGGACGGACCCCTGGGCACCTACGCCATGTGGGATGAGCGTATGAGCGTGACCCGTGTTCGCGTTGAAGAGGGCAAGCCGCTGAACTACACCTTCAAGGGCATTAGCGCGGCCCTGAGCGTCGCGGGTAAGGTGACGATTCAGGCCAAGGACGGCAACGGCACGGACGAGTTCGTGCTCGGCGCCACCGAGTCGGTACTGCACGTGGGCGAGCCCTCCGAAGCCGTGCTGAGCGGTAGCGGCGAGCTGTATATCGCATCCTACGTTTAATATCTAAGTTCCGTTAGGGGCTTTAGATACACAGACTTATAAGAATCCGCGGTTTTTTCGATATCTATATCGGTGAAGCCGCGGATTTTTTATTCTCGGTTTTGAAGGTTTGGGGTGCGGCTTTGCAAAATAGTGCCCGTTCCCCTGTTATCTGTGGCCTGGGTAACCTATACTTATTGGCATAAGTATGCATAGGTTCGTTCTTCTATGCATAAAACCCGGGTGATTCCGCCCGCCGCGGCAGCTGGACGCATCCGCCGTCAGTATTCGCACCATCCCCAAGGAGAGCACCGTGAAGATCATCATCACCGTTACAGGCATCGACCACGAGGGCATCATCGCCGCGGTCACCACCGCCCTGGCTGAGCGCAAGGTCAACGTCCTGGACGTCTCCCAGACCATCATGGGCGAATACTTCACCATGATTATGCACTGCTCCTTCAACAAGGACGAGCAGAACCTCATCGACCTGCAGGAAGCCATGGTCGGCGTCGAGCGCGAGCAGAGGGTGCAGATCCGTATTCAGGCCGAGTCCATCTTCAAGGCAATGCACACCCTCTAGGCGGCCACCATGATGAACAGCAATATTCTCGAAACCATCCGCATGATCGAGGAAGAAAAACTCGATATCCGCACTGTCACCATGGGCATCTCCCTGCTCGACTGCGCCGACTCCGACGGCGAAGTAGCCCGCCGCAAGATCTACGAGAAGATCACCACCCGCGCGGCAAACCTCGTGAGCGTCTGCGAAGGCATCGAGGCCGAGCTCGGCATCCCGATCGTCAACAAGCGCATCGCCGTCACCCCCCATCGCGCTGGTGGCCGGTGCATCCGATGACGAGGACTACGTGGAGTTCGCCCGCACCCTCGATGCGGCGGCCAAGGCCGTGGGCGTGAACTTCGTGGGCGGCTTCAGCGCCCTCGTCGATAAGGGCATGACCCCCGCCGACGAAAAGCTGATTCGCTCCATTCCCCGCGCCCTCGCCGAGACCGACGTGGTCTGCTCCTCCGTGGACATCGGCTCCTCCCGTGCCGGCATCAATATGAGCGCCGTCAAGCTCATGGGCGAAACCATCCGCGCCACCGCCGACCTGACCGCCGATACGCACGGCTTCGGCTGCGCCAAGCTCGTGGTCTTCGCCAACGCCGTCAGTGACAACCCCTTCATGGCCGGCGCCTTCCACGGCGTGCAGGAGGCAGACACCACCATCTCTGTGGGCGTCTCCGGCCCCGGCGTGGTGCACCGCGCCCTGCAGAAGGTGCGTGGAGCATCCTTCGACACCTGCGCGGAAGAAATTAAGAAGGCGGCCTTCAAAATCACCCGCGTGGGTCAGCTGGTCGGCACCCTCGCCGCCGAGCGCCTGGGCGTGCAGTTCAACATCATCGACCTCTCCCTGGCACCCACCGCCGAAATCGGTGACTCCGTGGCTCACATCCTCGAGGAGATGGGTCTGGAAACCGTCGGCACTCACGGCACCGTCGCGGCCCTCGCGCTGCTCAACGACGCGGTCAAGAAGGGCGGCCTCATGGCCTGCTCGAACGTCGGCGGTCTCTCCGGCTCCTTCATCCCGATTTCTGAGGATATCGGCATGATTGAATCCGCCGCCGCCGGCCAGATTACCCTGGACAAGCTCGAGGCCATGACCGCCATCTGCTCCGTCGGCCTGGACATGGTAGCCGTTCCCGGCGACACCTCCGCCGCAACCCTCGCCGCCATGATTGCGGACGAGGCTGCCATCGGCGTGATGAACCACAAGACCACCGCTGTGCGCGTTATCCCGGCCGTGGGCCTGGGCGTGGGCGATATGGTCGAGTTTGGTGGCCTGCTGGGCCGCGCGCCGGTCATGCCCACGCACACCCCGAGCGCGGAGGCGTTTATCGCCCGTTGCGGCCGTATTCCCTCGCCGGTGCACGGCTTCCGTAACTAGGCGGGTGCCGGTTCGCCCGGGCTGACGCGAGCCCGCGGTACCGGGCGAAAAAATCGCTGTATAAAAGGCGGGGGCCGCTATTCAAAGAATGTTTGTTCTCTGAATAGCGGCCCCCGCCTTTTAGTTTTGTGCGGCGCTGCGTAACCTCGAGTGCGAGCCTACGCGACGAAGCGGCTCATGAGTGCCTCAAGGGCCAGGCGCGCGTTCGCGTTCGTGCGCAGGCGGCGCAGGGTAATCTCTATCGCCTGCACGTCCTGCAGGAGCCGCTCGGGGGAGCGGCGCTCGCACCACGCGGTCAGCGGCTCGCGCAGGTGCTCGTTAATGAGCGGCAGCTGTGCCGAAAGGGAGAGCGTCAGTGCATCGCGAAGTACGGTCTGCACCTGGGCCACCGAACGCAGCAGCGTATCGGAGGCTACGCGCTTGGCCCGGCGCTTCTGCTGGTCTTCAAGCCGGCGCACCTGGGCGCGCAGGGTCGGGGCCACGCGCTCGCCCTCACGGATGCCCAACAGCGCCATCAGCTCGGCGCGCTCCCGCTCATCCTTTGCGGCGGAGACCGCCTGGGCATCCTGTTCTGCCAGGTCGGTGAGTTTTTCCGCCGCGCTAAAGGCCGAAGAAATAGAACGGACGTTCAGAATGAGGGAGGTGGTCATCTCCCGGCGAGCCATGGCCTGCTCATCGGTGGCCAGGCGGTACCCCTCCTCGGCATCGCCCATGGCCAGGCGTGCCGCGCGGCGCGCCAGCGGGTCGGCCACACCGCGCGAGAGAAGATACCCGTGCACCTGCTCCTCCGAGGGAACCGGCAACTGCACCGGACGGCAACGCGAACGAATCGTGACCAGCACATCCGTGGGGGAGGGGGCCGTCAACAGCCAGATGGTGTGCGGAGGTGGCTCCTCGATGGCCTTGAGCAGTACGTTCGAGGTGCGCTCGGGCATGCGCTCGGTGTCCTCGAGCAGAATCACACGCCAGCGACCCACCGTCGGGCGGTCCTGGGCTTTCATGACCAGCTCGCGCGCCTCCTCGATGCTGATGTTCGTGGCCTCGGTCCTAAAGTGCGTGAAGTCCGCGTGCGAACCGTTCATCACGGTCACGCAGCCCTTGCACTCACCGCATCCGCGGTTCTGCGGTTCGGGCTGCTCGCAGAGCAGGGCCGCGGCAAACACCTTGGCCGCCTCGCGATGGGGCGCGCCGGCCGCGCCCGTAAACAGCCAAGCGTGGGTCGGGCGTGAGGAAGCGGCATCACGGCGCAACTGGTCGCGCTCGCGCTCAGGAATCAGCAGAGAATCCCACAGGCTCATGCATCCCCCTCGGTCTTCTGCTCGGTCACCCGCGGCGCGGCGGAACGATCGAGGATACGTTGGCTCAGTAGAGGCTCCACCACCTCAAGGACGCGGGCGTGCACCTCTTCAATCGTTCCCACACCGTCGACGATGCGGTGCGAACCGTTGGAATCCTCGCGAGCAATCCGCTCAAAGGCGGAGTGGATGCGCGCCTTAAAATCGGCGCCCTCGGCCTCGATGCGGTCCACGGTGCCGCGCTCGGTCATGCGCTCCTGCTCGGCGCGCAGGGGCACGCTCAGAAGCAGGGTTGCGTCCGGCACCAGGTCTTCGGTGGCCCAGCGGCTCAGGTCAACAATAGTATTCACCCCGAGGTCGCGGCCCACGCCCTGGTAGGCGGCGGAAGAATCGATGTAGCGGTCGCAGAGCACGATCGCTCCCTCGGCGAGCGCGGGGCGAATCAGCTGAGCCGCGTGCGCGGCGCGGGAGGCCGCGAAGATGAGCGCCTCGGTGCGGTCGTCAATAGCACCCTGGCCCGCCTCGAGCACGAGGGCGCGTAGCTTCTCGCCGATTTCGGTGCCGCCCGGCTCTCGGGTGGTGACGACCCGGTAGCCTCGGGCACGGAGTGCCTCATCCAGCAGGGTGAGCTGGGTGGTTTTGCCGGCGCCGTCGCCTCCTTCGACCACGATGAAGAGCCCGCGGCGGTTGGCGGGGTCCGCGGAATCGGGGAGGGGGGTGTAGCTGAGAGTATCCATCACCCCTTAAGGGTACCGGGTTCGCCGTGGGCCTGCGGTGCGCGTCGGCGGCCTGCTGGTGGGAGCCGCAACGGCCTTCGCGCGGGGCTCGGCAGCGCCCCCGCGTAAAAAGCGTGTTAATCCTGAGCGGAAAGTGCTGGATGAGGTATGCGTTCGAGGCCTCGGTGTGCCAGGCTTAAAGGCATGAGTGCAGATAACCATGACATGAACTATTCCGCTGAAACCTATGTAGTCGCCGGTGGCCGCCCCGCCCACGAGCACGATGCGCCGGTGAACCCCCCGATTGTTCTGACTTCCACCTACCGCGGCGTGGACGCCGTCAACATTGAGCACGACCGCGTGTACGCCCGTTTCTCGAACCCGACCTGGGAAGGCATGGAAGAGGTTGTCGCTAAGCTGGAGAACGCTTCCCAGCCCGGCCTGCTGTTCCCCTCCGGCATGGCCGCCGTTTCCTCCGTGATTGACCTGGTGCCGGTGGGCGCTATCGTCCTGATTCCTAAGCACGCCTACATGGCGTCCGTGACCCTGTGCAAGGACCTGGAGCGCCGCGGCATCATCGAGCTGGTGCGCGTGGACATTGAGGACACTGCCAGCGTTATCGCAGCCATGGAGGACGCCGCATCCCGCGCCGGTGTGACCCCGGAAAACGTGAACTACTCCTCCCCGAAGGTCCTGGCCTGGCTTGAGAGCCCCACCAACCCCATGCTTGAGGTGGGAGATCTTCCCGAGATTCTTGCCGCAGCCCGCCGCCTGGGCGTCGTGACCGCCGTGGACAACACCTTCGCCACCCCGATTCTGCAGCGTCCGCTCGACCTGGGCGCCGACGTCGTGGTGCACTCGGCCACGAAGTTCCTGGCCGGCCACTCGGACGTGCTGCTGGGCATGACCCTCACCTCGAACGAGGAGCTGTACAAGGCGATGCTGCACTACCGCATCACCAACGGCGCAATTCCCGGCCCCATGGAGGCCTGGCTGGGTCTGCGCGGCCTGCGCACCCTGGCGCTGCGCGTGGAGCGTGCGGTGCAGAACGCGCAGGTGCTGGCCGAGCGTCTGAGCGAGCACCCCTTCGTCTCGGAGGTGCGCTACCCGGGCCTTGAGAGCCACCGTGGCCACGAGGTCGCGAAGAAGCAGATGTCCGGCTTCGGCGCGATTCTGTGCATCACGCTGGACACCGACGCGCAGGGCGCCCGCAACGTAGTTGAGGCACTGAAGGTGTGGACCCCCGCCACCTCCCTCGGCGGTGTGGAATCCCTCGTGGAGCGCCGCCGCCGCCACGGCAGCGAGCCGGAGTCGATTCCCGAGTCGATGCTGCGCCTGTCTGTGGGTATCGAGAACGTCGATGACCTCTACAATGATTTGGTCGAGGCCTTCAAGGCCGTTCGATAAGGCACCGTTAGCTACGGTAGTGTGCTAGGGTACTGGGTACCCGGCTATACGGCCGCTCGAGTGAAGGAATACAATGTCTCCTATTGTCCTGGTCCTCTACGCGACCTTTCTGATTAACCTGCTGCTGTCGGCCGCCGGTGCCGTGATCGGCGTTCTGGCGCTGTACCGTGCATGGACCGCGCCGGCCAACGCCTACGAGTTCGCGGGCAAGCGTCCTAAGAACACCTGGCTTGCCCTGACCGGCGTCTCCGCCGTGGTGCAGGGGCTGGGCGTCTTCTCGGCCTTCACCGGCGCGGGTAACACGATGCTGATGCTGCAGCTGATGGCTGCCGTGGTGAGCGGCGTGTTCCTGGCCGGCGTGTGGCCCGTCGTGGGTGGCCGTCGCTTCTAGGAGGTTTTCAGCGAAGCATCCGCGCCCACCTTGTGGCCGCCGCAAGCGCATACGGTGAGCCCCGCATACCGCGTTCCGGAACGATTTCCGGGCGCGGGGTGCGGGGCTTTCTGTCAGCTGAGCGGTGCATCCGGCAAGTTTTTGGGAGAACCCGTATTTTCTGCCCTCGAAGGCATGACAAACCGGCGGGTAAATGAAAAAATAGAAGCATGACTTACAAACTAGTACTCCTGCGCCACGGCCAGTCCGAGTGGAACGAGAAGAACCTGTTCACCGGCTGGGTGGACGTCAACCTGACCGACAAGGGCCGCGCCGAGGCTAAGCGCGGCGGCGAGTTGCTGGCAGAGCGCAACATCCTCCCCGATGTTGTGCACACCTCCCTGCAGCGTCGCGCCATCAACACCGCAAACATCGCCCTGGATGCAGCGGACCGTCTGTGGATTCCCGTCAAGCGCACCTGGCGCCTGAACGAGCGTCACTACGGTGCTCTGCAGGGTAAGAACAAGTCCGAGATCCGCGAGGAATACGGCGACGAGAAGTTCATGACCTGGCGTCGTTCCTACGACGTTCCGCCGCCCCCGCTGGATGACAACGACCCCTACTCGCAGGCACACGACCCCCGTTACGCCAACGTTGAGAACGCTCCCCGCACCGAGTGCCTCAAGGACGTTCTGGGCCGTATGCTCCCCTACTGGGAGTCGGATATCAAGCCCGACCTGGCAGCAGGCAAGACCGTTCTGGTGGCAGCGCACGGTAACTCCCTGCGCTCGCTGGTGAAGCACCTCGAGGGTATCTCCGACGAGGACATCGCCGGCCTGAACATCCCGACCGGTATCCCGCTGTACTACGAGCTGGATGAGAACTTCAAGCCCGTTAAGGCTGGCGAGTACCTCGACCCCGAGGCTGCTAAGGACGCCATCGCAGCCGTGGCAAACCAGGGTAAGTAATTACCTCTCGCGAGGTTCGCTCTGCGGAGCGCCCGCGTGATGATGAGCCGCTCACCGTTTCGGTGGGCGGCTCATTGCGTGGGCTGATCTCTCGGGCGTGCGGCTGTTCAATATACTTGTGGAAGATACCCACGCAGGAGGAGAACGTATGGATGCCGGTCTGATCGCCTTCATCGCGGGCATGATAGGTCTGCTGGTCGGCGTCCTGAGCATGAACGCGGTGGCCCGTAGTGAGCGTGAGCGTGAGCGCAGCCTCGTATCCGCGCCGACGCTGCGTGATGGTGCGGCTCAGGTGTTGGCGGTGATTGGCCGCGCCTACCTGGTCATCGACGAGGTGGGGGGAGTGGTTCAGGCCTCGCCGGGCGCCTACGCGATGGGCCTGGTGCGCGGGCATACGGTCACCTCGCCCGAGCTGGCTAGCATGATTCGCACGGTGCGCCACCGCGGTATTTTTGCCGAGCAAAGCTTTGAGATTGACCGCGGCGAGAGCGAGGCACTGGTCCTGGATGTTCGCGTGGCCTCCCTGGGCGACGAGTACATCCTGGTGCTCGCCGACGACCGCACCGAAATTTCTCGCGTGCAACGCATGCGTAACGACTTCGTGGCGAACGTGTCGCACGAGCTGAAGACACCCGTGGGCGCGGTGAGCCTGCTCGCGGAAGCGATTGAGCAGGCTAGCGATGACCCGGAGGCGATTGAGTACTTCGTGGGCCGCCTGCACAAGGAGACGCGCCGCCTCTCCGCGCTGGTGCGCGACATTATCGAGCTCTCACGATTGCAGTCGACCGACGTGATTGCCCGCGGCGGCCCGGTGTCCGTGCCCACCCTGGTGGCGGACGCGATGGATCGCTCCCACCTGGCCGCCGAGGAGAAGGACATTCAGGTTTCCAGCCGCATTGAGGACGCCCCCGAGGTGTACGGCGACGCCGAGCTTCTGGGTATGGCCGTGCAGAACCTGGTGGAGAACGCGATTCGCTACTCGCCCGAACACACGAAGGTGGACATTCTGGTGCACCGCGTGGCCGATCAGCTGCTCATTGAGGTGTCGGATCAGGGCGTGGGTATTCCCGAGGATGAGCAGAAGCGCATCTTTGAGCGTTTTTACCGGGTGGACCCGGCTCGCTCGCGTCAGACCGGCGGCACGGGACTGGGCCTGAGCATCGTGAAGCACGTGATGACTCAGCACGGCGGCAGTGTGACGGTGCGTTCGATGCCGCAGGAGGGCTCGACGTTCACGTTGGCCCTGCCGCTGACCGAGGCGCCGGAGGCACCGCTCACAGTGTAGTGTTAGCGGTATAGGTTTTATGGGAATCAAGGATAAAGTATGTCGAAAATTCTGATTGTTGAGGACGAAGAGGCCCTGTCGGATCCCCTGGCCTTCCTGCTGGGGCGCGAGGGTTTTCAGACGGTCGTGGTGGATAACGGCCTGGACGCGCTGCCCACCTTCGAACGCGAGGGCGCCGACCTGGTACTGCTGGACGTGATGCTTCCCGGCATGCCGGGCACGGAGGTGTGCCGTAAGCTCCGCGAGGTGTCCTCGGTACCGATTATCATGCTGACCGCCAAGGACTCCGAGCTGGATAAGGTGTTTGGCCTGGAACTGGGCGCCGATGACTACGTGACGAAGCCGTACTCAGCGCGCGAGCTGATTGCACGCATCCGCGCGGTGCTGCGCCGCCGTTCCGCCGAGCCCGACATGCCGACGGATGCGGTTCTTACGGGCGGCCCCGTGCGCATGGACATCGATCGCCACGTGGTGACGGTCAACGGCGAGGAAGTACCCATGCCGCTGAAGGAATTCGAACTGCTGGAGATTCTGCTACGCAACGTTGGTCGCGTGATGACGCGCGGACAGCTGATTGAACGTGTGTGGGGCGCGGACTACGTGGGTGACACGAAGACCCTGGACGTGCACATTAAGCGCCTGCGTTCCAAGATTGAGCCGGATTCTTCGGCACCGCGCTACGTGGTGACGGTTCGCGGCCTGGGCTATAAGTTCGAGAATTAGCGTTGAGCCGAGGAGAGTACGTATGAGCTTTACCGCTGATTCCGTGACCGCCGAAGCCAACGCACAGAACCGCTTCGCGCAGAACCAGCCCGCGCAGAACCGGCAGAGCAAAGACCCCTCGCGCGTGGCCATTATCGTGTTGGGCGCAGGTTCGGGAACGCGCCTGGGTGAGCCGATTCCGAAGGCCGCGGTCCGCGTGCAGGGGCGTACGCTACTCGACCACGCCCTGCAGGGCGCCCGCGAGTCGCGGATTGCCGAGCACGTGGTGGTGACGGTGCCCGCCGGGTGCGAGAGCCTCTGCCCGGAGCTTCTTGAGGACGCGCACCGCGCTGAGGCGCTGGTGACGGTCGGCGGTGACACCCGCACCGCATCGGTGGTGGCGGCTCTTGACGCGCTTCGCGAGGCCGAGATTGCGGTGGATTACGTGCTGATTCACGATTGTGCCCGCTCTTTCACCCCGCCGGAGGTGTACCACCGCGTGCTGGAGGGCCTGGGCACCCGCGTTGCCGCGGGGACGGTGCGCGCGGTCATTCCGGTGTTGCCGGTGGTCGATACCATCAAGACGGTGGATGCCTCCGCGGTGGTTACGGGAACCCCGGCTCGCTCGAGCATGCGCGCCGTACAGACTCCGCAGGGATTTGAGGTGGCGGCGCTACTGGCGGCGCACGAGCGTAGCCGAGCCCTGCCTCCCGAGGAAGCTGAGCTACTGACCGATGACGCGATGGCGATGGAGGCGGCCGGTGAACCGGTGCTGACGGTGGCCGGGCACGAGGACGCTTTTAAGGTGACCACCCCCATGGATCTGAAGGTGGCGCGGGCGCTCTTTGGCGGAACGCGCCCCTGAGTATCCCCTCTTCTTCTGTCTAATATCTATTGAGCGAAGGACCCATCATGACTGTTATTCCGCGCGTCGGCACCGGCGTTGACGTTCACGCTTTTGGCCCGGAGGGCACGCCCCTGCACATCGCCGGCCTGCACTGGCCGGGGGAGCGGGGCCTGAGCGGCCACTCCGATGGCGACGTGGTGGCTCATGCCGCCGCGGATGCGCTCTTCGCCGCCTCCGGCACGGGGGACCTAGGTTCGAACTTTGGTGTGGACCGCCCGGATATGAAGGGCGCCTCGGGTGTTCGTATTCTTTCGGAGGCGGCGGCGATTGTGCGTGCGGCCGGCTTCGAGATTGGCAATGTGAGCGTTCAGCTGATTGGTAACCGCCCGAAGTTCTCGCCGCGTCGTGAGGAGGCGAACCGCGTACTCAGTGAGGCGGCGGGTGCCCCGGTGACGGTGATTGCGACGACTACCGACGGTTTGGGTTTGACCGGTCGCGGAGAGGGCGTGGCGGCGATTGCGACGGCCCTGGTGTATGAGCGTCACTAGGCTTATGCTCGGCTTGACCCATTCCGTAACCTATCGCCCCGGTGTCTGGACCGACCCCGTAAAATGAGAGTGTGACTATGCGTTTTTATGATTCAGCTTCCGCAACTATCCGCGAGTTTGAGCCCGTCGTGCCCGGTGAGGCGCGTATCTACTATTGCGGTGCCACGGTGCAGGGTGAACCGCACCTGGGCCATATCCGTTCTGCGCTGGTGTTCGACCAGCTGAGCCGCTGGATGCGCTACCGCGGCCTGAAGGTGACGACGGTCCGCAACGTCACCGATATTGACGATAAGATTTTGGCGAAGTCCGCTGATTCCATGCAGCCCGGTTTTGAGGGTGAGTTCCCGAATGAGCAGTGGTGGGCGCTCGCGTACCGTTTTGAGAAGGTGTTTGCTCGGGCCTACGCGGCGCTGGGCATTGACCCGCCGACCTATGAGCCGCGCGCGACCGGCCATATTCCGGAGATGTTTGCTCTGATTCAGCGCCTGATTGACCGCGGCCACGCCTACCCGGCGCTGGATGATTCGGGTGACGTGTACTTTGATGTGCGTTCCTGGGAGAAGTACGGCTCGCTGACCAACCAGAGCATTGACGATATGCAGGATTCGGCGGATGCCGATCCGCGCGGTAAGCGCGATCCTCGTGATTTTGCGCTCTGGAAGGGTTATAAGGAGGGCGAGCCGCTGACCGCTTCGTGGGAGTCCCCGTGGGGTCGTGGCCGCCCGGGTTGGCACCTGGAGTGCTCGGCGATGGCCGGTAAGTACCTGGGTTCGCGCTTCGATATTCACGGCGGCGGCCTGGATTTGCGCTTCCCGCATCACGAGAACGAACTGGCCCAGTCGACGGCGGCCGGCGATGATTTTGCGAACTTCTGGATGCACAACGGCATGGTCACCTACGAGGGTGAGAAGATGTCGAAGTCTATCGGTAACACGATTTCGCCGGCGCAGATGCTGGAAATGGCTCGTCCGCTGGTGGTTCGCTACTACCTGGGTAGCGCGCATTACCGTTCGGTGCTGGACTACCGCCCGTCCTCCCTGCAAGAGGCGGCAACGGCTATTGAGCGCGTTGAGTCGTTCCTGGCCGCAACTCAGGATTTGCTGAAGCCCGACCGCGAGGTGCCCGAGGCTTTCGCCGAGGCGATGGATGACGATATGAACATTCCTCGTGCCCTGGCGGTTCTGCACGAGCAGACTCGCGCGGGTAATGCAGCGCTCGCTGCCGGTGAGGACGCTTCGGAGGCCGCTAATGCCGTGATGGCGATGGCTGAGGTGCTGGGCCTGGCTCAGCTGATGAGCTTTAATGCTGAGGGCGCCTCGGATGCTGAGCACGAGGCTCTGGACTCCCTGATTCAGGCGGTTCTGGCGGAGCGTGCGGATGCGCGTGCCCAGAAGGATTGGGCAAAGGCTGATGCGATGCGCGACCTGCTGTTCTCCGCGGGTGTGAAGGTGCGTGACGGCGCTGAGGGTTCGAGCTGGAGCATCGCGTAGGTTGGTGACGTGCCCCGCGTTATGCGGTGGGGGGCTTAGGCGTTGCGGGTCTTCTCGCGTAGACTCGTATTCAAAACTTTGACGAAGGAAGAGAAGAATGGCTAAGGCAGGTTCGCGCCCGGGCGCTACCAGCAAGAAGAAGGGTGCTACTAAGGGCACCGGCGGTCACGGCCGTAAGGCCCTTGAGGGTAGGGGCCCGACTCCGAAGGCTGAGGATCGCGTCTACCACAAGGCGTACAAGATGAAGCGTGCGGCTGAGCGTCGTGCGGCGACCGGTACGAACCGTAAGTTCCAGACTCGTTTGGGCGGTAAGCGTGCCAGCGATGAGCTGGTGACTGGTCGTAATGCGGTGTTGGAGGCGCTGCGTACCGAGATTCCCTCGAAGCACCTGTATATTATGAGCCGCATTGAGGTGGATGACCGCGTTCGCGAGATCATGACGATTGCGAATAAGCGCAACATCCCGATGCTGGAGATTCCGCGTAGCGAGCTGGATCGTCTGACCGATGGTGCGGTGCACCAGGGCGTGGCGATGCAGATTCCGCCGTACAAGTACCCGGATGCTACCGATCTGGTGCTGGATACGATGGAGCGCTGGCACTCGGGTAAGCTGTCGACTCCGCCGCTGTTTGTTGCGCTGGATGGCATTACCGATCCCCGTAACCTGGGTGCGATTATCCGTAGCGTGTCCGCGTTTAGCGGCGACGGCGTGATTATTCCCGAGCGTCGTTCTGCTGCGGTGACCGCTGGTGCGTGGAAGACCAGTGCCGGTGCGGCTGCTCGTATTCCTGTTGCGATGGCGACTAACCTGACTCGTGTGATTCAGCAGGCTAAGGAGCAGGGCATCTTTGTGATTGGCCTGGATGGCGGTGGCGATATTGAGCTGCCGGCTCTGGAGCTTGCGAATGAGCCGCTGTGCGTGGTGGTTGGTTCGGAGGGTAAGGGCCTGTCCCGCCTGGTGACTGAGAACTGCGATCAGATTGTGTCGATTCCGATTGATTCGGCGATGGAGTCGCTGAACGCGGCGATGGCTGTGGGCATCACTCTGTACGATGTGTCCCGTCGTCGTGCGGTGGCTGCCGAGTAGGTTGTCGCGATAACCGTTCTGTAGGTTTATGAACGTATGGGGGAGGGCGTTCCGTGAGGGGCGCCCTCCCCCTTTTGCTCTTGATGGCGGGTGCGCCAGGTAACCGGGTTGAGGAACTGGTCGAGGAGCGGAAACGTAAGGATGCGGGGGAGGGGCGGTAGCCCCTTCCCCCATCTTTTCTTCGTTTCGGGGGCCTTTTGCGCTTCCGTAGGGGGTTTCCGGAGTGATTTTGGGGGTTTTCGGGCTTTCGTGGGGATTTTTAAGATTTTTTCGAAGATTTTTTGAGGCCTTTACCCCGCATTGACTAGGGGTTTTGTTCCACTGTTCAGGTCAGAATGAACCTAAACCCCCGTATTTGTGTTCTACTTCACCCGTATTCGGGTTGCGGGCCTGTATTCGGGTCTGTATAGTTGTATGAGTCGCCGCGGCGAGGAGGAAAAAACGAAGGGTTTCTTCGGTGTTTCTCCTAGTCAGAAGCGGTTGAACAGTTTTCAATTGTAGAGTGTTTCGGTTTCTTGCTTGAAGGAATTCTTGGTCATCGTGTGGTGATTGTGGAGGATTTTAGGAAAGAAACTTTGTGGTGTGAATCACGGAAATTGGATTTGCATGGCGAATGAAACGCTGGTATAGTTGATTGGGTTGCCGCGGGAACGCGGTAACAATGAAAAGAGAATGACCGTTCAGCGGTGAGATTCCTTCGGTTTGGAGGGGTTGAGGTGTTGAATCGGTGTG
>NZ_KV810408.1:0-5137 GCF_001812775.1 Rothia sp. HMSC068F09 | reverse complement strand
AGGGGTTGAGGTGTTGAATCGGTGTGTTGCTTGAGAACTCAATAGTGTGCTTTGTTCAATAAAATCACCGAATTGGTGATGGAAACTGAAACTAATACCAAATATTTATTTATTTGATAATCATTGAATGGTTTCAAAAAAGTCAGCTTGAGTCACGCACCCCCGTGTGTGATTCGCTGTTTGAGATCAGGTTATCGAACTTTTCTATTTTTTCAACGGAGAGTTTGATTCTGGCTCAGGACGAACGCTGGCGGCGTGCTTAACACATGCAAGTCGAACGATGAAGCCTAGCTTGCTAGGTGGATTAGTGGCGAACGGGCGAGTAATACGTGAGTAACCTACCTTTAACTCTGGGATAAGCCTGGGAAACTGGGTCTAATACCGGATACGACCAATCTCCGCATGGAGTGTTGGTGGAAAGCGTTATGTAGTGGTTATAGATGGGCTCACGGCCTATCAGCTTGTTGGTGAGGTAACGGCTCACCAAGGCGACGACGGGTAGCCGGCCTGAGAGGGTGACCGGCCACACTGGGACTGAGACACGGCCCAGACTCCTACGGGAGGCAGCAGTGGGGAATATTGCACAATGGGCGCAAGCCTGATGCAGCGACGCCGCGTGAGGGATGACGGCCTTCGGGTTGTAAACCTCTGTTAGCAGGGAAGAAGAGAGATTGACGGTACCTGCAGAGAAAGCGCCGGCTAACTACGTGCCAGCAGCCGCGGTAATACGTAGGGCGCGAGCGTTGTCCGGAATTATTGGGCGTAAAGAGCTTGTAGGCGGTTTGTCGCGTCTGCTGTGAAAGGCCGGGGCTTAACCCCGTGTATTGCAGTGGGTACGGGCAGACTAGAGTGCAGTAGGGGAGACTGGAACTCCTGGTGTAGCGGTGGAATGCGCAGATATCAGGAAGAACACCGATGGCGAAGGCAGGTCTCTGGGCTGTAACTGACGCTGAGAAGCGAAAGCATGGGGAGCGAACAGGATTAGATACCCTGGTAGTCCATGCCGTAAACGTTGGGCACTAGGTGTGGGGGACATTCCACGTTTTCCGCGCCGTAGCTAACGCATTAAGTGCCCCGCCTGGGGAGTACGGCCGCAAGGCTAAAACTCAAAGAAATTGACGGGGGCCCGCACAAGCGGCGGAGCATGCGGATTAATTCGATGCAACGCGAAGAACCTTACCAAGGCTTGACATATACTGGACCGCATCAGAGATGGTGTTTCCCTTCGGGGCTGGTATACAGGTGGTGCATGGTTGTCGTCAGCTCGTGTCGTGAGATGTTGGGTTAAGTCCCGCAACGAGCGCAACCCTCGTTCTATGTTGCCAGCACGTTATGGTGGGGACTCATAGGAGACTGCCGGGGTCAACTCGGAGGAAGGTGGGGATGACGTCAAATCATCATGCCCCTTATGTCTTGGGCTTCACGCATGCTACAATGGCCGGTACAGAGGGTTGCGATACTGTGAGGTGGAGCTAATCCCTAAAAGCCGGTCTCAGTTCGGATTGGGGTCTGCAACTCGACCCCATGAAGTCGGAGTCGCTAGTAATCGCAGATCAGCAACGCTGCGGTGAATACGTTCCCGGGCCTTGTACACACCGCCCGTCAAGTCACGAAAGTTGGTAACACCCAAAGCCGGTGGCCTAACCCTTCGGGGAGGGAGCCGTCTAAGGTGGGATTGGCGATTGGGACTAAGTCGTAACAAGGTAGCCGTACCGGAAGGTGCGGCTGGATCACCTCCTTTCTAAGGAGCACATTTAGTTGGCCATGCTACCCGCGAGTGTCGGGTGGGTGGTTTTGCTCATGGGTGGAATGTTGGTTTTGGGTTGAGTGAAGCGCATTGTTGGGTTTTGGGGTAACACGTTGGTGTTGTTCCTGTTTTTGCCTGGCATGGTGATGATGCGAATGTTGTGTTTGTGTTGTTGTTGTGTTGTGGGTTGTTGTTTGAGAACTATATAGTGGACGCGAGCATCTTCTGGAATTTGCGTTGAATCAATGCTTTGGTGTTGGTTTGATTGTTGATTTTAGATTCTTATTTTTCTTGATTGTGTGTAAGTTATTAAGGGCACACGGTGGATGCCTTGGCATTAAGAGCCGATGAAGGACGTGTGAATCTGCGATAAGCCTCGGGGAGCCGATAACTGGGCTGTGATCCGAGGATTTCCGAATGGGGAAACCTGGCTCATCTTCATGGTGAGTTACCGCCAGCTGAATGTATAGGCTGGTTGGGGGGAACGCGGGGAAGTGAAACATCTCAGTACCCGCAGGAAGAGAAAATAAAGTAATGATTCTGTGAGTAGTGGCGAGCGAAAGCGGAAGAGACTAAACCTGTGGTGTGTGATAGCGGTTAGGCGTTGCATCATGGGGGTTGTGGGAGTCACAGTGGCAGTTCTAACTGGCTGCCGGCATGATGTTCAGGATGGTAGGTGAACGACTTGGAATGGTCGGCCGTAGAGGGTGAGAGTCCCGTAATCGAAATTGTTCTGTCCGTGGTGTGGCCACCCGAGTAGCACGGGGCTCGTGGAATCTCGTGTGAATCTGCCAGGACCACCTGGTAAGTCTAAATACTTCTTAGTGACCGATAGTGAATCAGTACCGTGAGGGAATGGTGAAAAGTACCCCGGGAGGGGAGTGAAATAGTACCTGAAACCGTGTGCTTACAAGCCGTTGGAGCCTTTTGGGGTGACAGCGTGCCTTTTGAAGAATGAGCCTGCGAGTTAGTGTTATGTCGCGAGGTTAACCCGTGTGGGGTATCCGTAGCGAAAGCGAGTCTGAATAGGGCGTTTGAGTGGCATGACCTAGACCCGAAGCGGAGTGATCTATCCATGGCCAGGTTGAAGCGACGGTAAGACGTCGTGGAGGACCGAACCCACTTCAGTTGAAAATGGAGGGGATGAGCTGTGGATAGGGGTGAAAGGCCAATCAAACTCTGTGATAGCTGGTTCTCCCCGAAATGCATTTAGGTGCAGCGTTACGTGTTTCTTGCCGGAGGTAGAGCTACTGGATGGCCGATGGGCCTTCACGGGTTACTGACGTCAGCTAAACTCCGAATGCCGGTAAGTGAGAGCGTAGCAGTGAGACAGTGGGGGATAAGCTTCATTGTCGAGAGGGAAACAGCCCAGACCACCAACTAAGGCCCCTAAGCGTGTGCTAAGTGGGAAAGGATGTGGAGTTGCTTAGACAACCAGGAGGTTGGCTTAGAAGCAGCCACCCTTGAAAGAGTGCGTAACAGCTCACTGGTCAAGTGATTCTGCGCCGATAATGTAGCGGGGCTCAAGTACACCGCCGAAGTTGTGGCAATGATCTTTTTGGATTGTTGGGTAGGGGAGCGTCGTGTGGCCGTTGAAGCTGCGGTGTAAACCAGTGGTGGAGGCTATGCGAGTGAGAATGCAGGCATGAGTAGCGAAAGATGAGTGAGAAACTCATCCGCCGGATGATCAAGGGTTCCAGGGTCAAGTTAATCTGCCCTGGGTTAGTCGGGGCCTAAGGCGAGGCCGACAGGCGTAGTCGATGGATAACGGGTTGATATTCCCGTACCGGTGAAGAACCGCCCATACTGATATTGTGATGCTAACCATGCGAAGCATGATGTGCAGGCTTTTGTTTGTGTGTTGTGTGGGTTGTGGGACCCGATCTTTGGAGGTAAACGTGTTAACAGGTGTGACGCAGGAAGGTAGCCAAGCCACGCGATGGTTGTCGTGGTCTAAGCGTGTAGGGTTGTCGGTTGTTAAATGCGCCGGCTGTGTGCCTGAGACGTGATGGGACCCTGTTTTTGGGGGATTTGGTGATCCTATGCTGCCGAGAAAAGCATCGGCGTGAGGTTTTAGCCGCCCGTACCCTAAACCGACACAGGTGATCAGGTAGAGAATACTAAGGCGATCGAGAGAATCATGGTTAAGGAACTCGGCAAAATGCCCCCGTAACTTCGGGAGAAGGGGGACCTTGAGCGTGATGGGCACTTGCTGCCTGGAGCGTGTATGGGTCGCAGAGACCAGGGGGAAGCGACTGTTTATCAAAAACACAGGTCCGTGCGAAGTCGTAAGACGATGTATACGGACTGACTCCTGCCCGGTGCTGGAAGGTTAAGAGGATTGGTTAGCCTTTTTGGCGAAGCTGAGAATTTAAGCCCCAGTAAACGGCGGTGGTAACTATAACCATCCTAAGGTAGCGAAATTCCTTGTCGGGTAAGTTCCGACCTGCACGAATGGAGTAACGACTTCCCTACTGTCTCAACCATGAACTCGGCGAAATTGCAGTACGAGTAAAGATGCTCGTTTCGCGCAGCAGGACGGAAAGACCCCGTGACCTTTACTATAGTTTGGTATTGGTGTTTGGTTTGGCTTGTGTAGGATAGGTGGGAGACTGTGAAGCATGGACGCTAGTTTGTGTGGAGTCGTTGTTGAAATACCACTCTGGTCAATCTGGATGTCTAACTTCGGGCCATGATCTGGTTCAGGGACAGTGCCTGATGGGTAGTTTAACTGGGGCGGTTGCCTCCTAAAGTGTAACGGAGGCGCCCAAAGGTTCCCTCAGCCTGGTTGGCAATCAGGTGTTGAGTGTAAGTGCACAAGGGAGCTTGACTGTGAGACTGGCAGGTCGAGCAGGGACGAAAGTCGGGACTAGTGATCCGGCGGTACGTTGTGGAACGGCCGTCGCTCAACGGATAAAAGGTACCTCGGGGATAACAGGCTGATCTTGCCCAAGAGTCCATATCGACGGCATGGTTTGGCACCTCGATGTCGGCTCGTCGCATCCTGGGGCTGGAGTCGGTCCCAAGGGTTGGGCTGTTCGCCCATTAAAGCGGTACGCGAGCTGGGTTCAGAACGTCGTGAGACAGTTCGGTCCCTATCCGCTGCGCGCGTTGGAAATTTGAGAAAGGCTGTCCTTAGTACGAGAGGACCGGGACGGACGAACCTCTGGTATGTCAGTTGTACCGCCAGGTGCATGGCTGATTGGCTACGTTCGGGAGGGATAACCGCTGAAAGCATCTAAGCGGGAAGCCTGTTTCGAGATGAGATTTCCTGGCACTTTTTGGTGTGTGAGGCTCCTTATAGATGATGAGGTTGATAGGCCGGGTATGGAAGCGGGGACTGAAGACTCGTGGAGTTGACTGGTACTAATAGGCTGAAGGCTTACTTTT